>MVCW01000011.1 GCA_002049895.1 Candidatus Omnitrophica bacterium 4484_171
CAGACTTAATTACAACCCTTGTTGTCATTATCAGCCTCATTTTCAGCAGGCGCCCTCCCGATAAAAGGCACCCTTTTGGCTATGGTAGAGTAGAAGATATAGGCGGGTTACTGATTAGCTTTATTCTGGTTTTAACAGGCGTAGTGTTTTTAAAAAGTTCTATGATTCGTTTGGTTAGCCCGCCGCGTTTGGATATTACCAGGACAGTAGTTATTTTCGTATTTATAACGGCTGTTGTGAAGCTTTTTCTGGGCATCTTTACCAACCTGTTTTCTAAAAAGCTTAATTCTGCTATTCTTCATACTGATGCCGCCCATCATTACAGCGATTTCTTTACAAGTGCCGTAATATCTTTGGGGCTGATATTTGTACGCAAAGGAAATTTATCTCTTGATGCTTATATGGGTATATTCATAGCGTTGGTTATAATATTCTGGGCCCTGAAATTGGCAAGAGAGTTTATTGACAATATTGTAGGTAAGGAAGCTTCAGAGGAGCTTTATAAGAATATAAGGGATATTGTATTTTCTTTTCCCCATGTAGAGGGGGTGCACGAAATTAATATCCATTCTTACGGCCGCAAGAGAGTTATTTCCTTGCATGTTGTGGTAAAAAAAGATTTATCGTTAAACGAAGCGCATACTGTTGCTGACGGTATTGAAAAGAGAATGCTGAAAGATGGGCTTGGCGAATGTGTAGTTCATGTTGATATTGAGGAGTTTCCTTATAGAGCCCGCCGCGGCGAAGTAGAAAAAACTATCGGCCGCATTATACGCAGCGTATCTTCTCTTAAAGGTTTTCACAATATCGAGGTTATTGCCACAGAGGCGGATAATATACTGAATTTTCACCTTGTGTTGGATGAAAATATTTCACTGAAAGATTCGCACCGTATTTACCACAGAGTTTCTAAGTTTCTTAAGAAGAGATTTGGTTTCTCCCGGGTGAATATACATATTGAACCATACACAGATTAACGCAGAAGAATGGACCCCGTGAGTCCTTTGAATAACGGGGTAAACAGATGACCACAGAGAATATCTGTGTTAATCTGTTATAAATCTGTGATGATCTGTGGTGACGCGGAGCGTCTATGCTAATCTGCGTTTAGAAAGGAGGTAGCTATGGAATTAAAATTAGAGGTGGTAAAGATTAAGAAACCGGACGATTTGAATGTTATTATCGGACAGGCACATTTTATAAAGACAGTGGAAGATTTATATGAAGTTCTCATTGGCAGTGTTCCCAATATAAAGTTTGGCCTTGCTTTTTGTGAATCATCAGGCGCAACGCTCGTAAGGGCTGACGGCAATGATGACGAGCTGAGAAAAATGGCAGTTAACAACGCATTAGCCGTAGGTGCCGGACACACATTTATAATTTTTATAAAGAACGCGTTTCCTATTAATATGCTTAATCAGATAAAGATGGTCCCTGAGGTGTGCCGTATATTCTGCGCTAGCGCAAATCCCCTTGAAGTTATAGTTGCGCAAAGCGCACAGGGTAGAGGCATACTCGGTGTTATTGACGGCTGCCCGCCCAAAGGCGTAGAGAAAGATGAGGATATCGCCTGGCGGAAAGATTTCCTGAGAAAGATTGGGTATAAAAGATAAATAAATAGCGATTAGCGGATAGGGTATAGGGCGGTTGGGTGCAGGGTATAGTAACGCGCCATTATTATCGAGCATATAGGATCAAGGGTCTATCATCAGTATCTATCGGCTATTGACTGTTGGCCATTGACTGTTATAATCGTTTTTTATGGATAAAGAGAAGAAAAAAGTTTTACGCAGAAAACTTGCCTGGTTTTTCCTTCGTGCATTTACTGCTATATGCGGCGGGCTTAGTTTGAAAGCCAGTTATAATATAGGAAAAGCGGCTGCTAATATCGCTTACCTTTTTGCTGTACGTCATAGGCGTATTGCTATTGATAGTTTAAGCATTGCTTTCCCTCACAGAAATAAGCTTGAACTTAAAAGAACAGCCAGGAAATCTTTTGTCTTTATGGCTCAGAGCTCCCTTGAGACTCTAAATTTTCTTAAGAATCCCCGTTATATTGAGAAGATTCGTATTGAAGGGCGCAAATTCCTTGACGAAGCTTTAGAACAAAAGAAAGGCGTCATTGCCTTAAGTGCCCATCTGGGTAATTTCCCTCTTATAAGTTTAAAACTCGCGGAGTTAGGCTATCCTGCCTGGGTTATGGCAAGACCCATGAGAGATGAGCAAACCGGAAATTACCTGCATAAGCTAAGAACAGAAGCGGGCGTCAAAACAATCCTTTCTTATCCCCGCAGGGAGTCTGTTAACCAGACGATACGCGTATTGCGTGACAACGGGATAGTGATGATACAGATGGACCAGAATTTCGGAACAGGAGGAGTGTGGGTTAAGTTTTTTGACCGCCTTGCCGCAACCCCCGTAGGGCCAATTGTTTTTGCTTTAAGGACCAAGGCGGTTGTTTTACCTATTTATATCCAGAGGGAGGGTATAGGCAAGCATGTCATAAGGATTATGCCGCCTTTGGAGATTGATGAGAGGGATAGCAAAGAGGAAACAATTCTTGTAAATGCTGTAAAATTTACTGCAGTTATCGAGGGATGGATAAAAGAATCTCCGTACGAATGGGGGTGGATTCACCGCCGCTGGAAGTCAACTCCTTCTGATAGAGTTATGAAAATGGAATTTAAGGTGCAAAAGGATTGACAGTTCAATAAAAAAGTTATATAGTATTATAAGCTTAGATAAGCTCAGAGTTAACTGTTGATAAATAATTATTCAAATGTGGTTTAATTGTATTAATTAAGGAGGTGGCAGATGGCTGAAGATACCAATAATACCAGCAACACGGAAGTAAAAGAAGATAAAAAGAGTTCGGAAGGATTCAAAACAGTGATGAAGATAGCCATAGGAGTCATTCTTGTTATTCTGGGTGTGTGGGCGGTTTTCGGCTGGTGGTCATTTCTATGGGATGTAATTAAAGGCTGTATCGGTTTGTTCCTTATCCTTGCAGGGGTAATAACGATTGCTATTGCGAAGGAATAGGTTACTCCTTAGATTCTTAAGGCAGGTTCATCTTCTGGGCCTGCCTTTTTTATTTATTAAAATAATATGAGAATAGGTTTGGCATTGGGAGGAGGCGGAGCAAGAGCTTTAGCTCACATAGGTGTGTTGAGGTTTTTGGAAGAAGAGAAGATAAAAATAAGTTATATCTCAGGTACATCTATGGGGGCAGTTGTCGGAGCTTTGTATGCCTTAAAGCCCAACGCAGATTATGTGGAGAAAGCTGTGAGGAGCCAGCTTGACAGGCATAAGGAAGACATCCTTTCTCTTAAAGCTTACGATACACATTCTTCTGCGGAAGAAAAGAAGCTATTTTTGGAGAAGTCGTTTCGTTTCGTCAAGGATATATATTTATGGAACCTAAAGATTGCCAAGCCTTATCTTGTAAAACCACGGCCGTTCTTTAAGCTTTTTAAAAAGCTGCTTAAAGATTACAAGTTTAAAGACTGTGAAATTCCATTTTTGTGTACGACGGTAGATATTATTAAGGGCCAGGCTCTGGCAATCAGGGGAGGGTCTTTGTTTAGGGGAGTTGTGGCTTCTTGTGCTTTGCCGGGAGTATTCCCGCCTTTGCGCACCAAATACGGACTGCTTGTCGACGGAGGGGTACTTGTTCCTTTGCCGGCAGCTTATATTAGCAATACTGTTGATTTTGTTATTGGCCTGAGTGTTGAAAGCAATATTGGTTCGGCAAAGAATATTAAGAATTCTATCGATATTCTTTTTACCGTAGATAGGATACGTTATAAGAAAATTATTGATGACAACAAAAAAGACGCCGATTTTATCATTTCCTCTAAAGTATCCCGGTATTCCTGGAGCAGTTTTGATTGTATTGATGAGATAATTGAGTCCGGCTATAAAGAGGCGAGGCGTCAACAGAAAAATCTTATGAAAGCCGTCAGCAGAAGACGCTGGCTGTCTTTTCTTGGTATAAAAAGGAAACCATATCTTCCTCGTTTTAACTTCATTCCCGAATAGATAATTCCGGATGCCAATTTGCATAATTGCCATAATTTTTGCTTCTTATTTTATGCTTTATGTGGTAGAATTATTCTCCTTCGCCGAATACCACGCGGTTTGCCGCGGGGATGAAAGCGCGGAGAATAATCCTGCGAGGCCGTGCTTCTATGAGTTTCTCCCATGAGGCGCAGTAGGATATATTTAGGTTTGGCTTCGAAGAATGAGCTGGATATCCCGCGGCTTGCTACGGGGAGTAATAAAGATTTCATTCTCCTAGATTGTTAATAAATTCGTTATTTTAGTGAATGTATGCAAAACGGCATATTTGTTATCATGGGAGGTCTTAAATGGAAAGTGCCATTTTAGGGAAATGCCATTCGTTAAAAAGCAGAATAATTTTAATCGCCTCTTTTACTTTTCTTATGATATTGGCATCATACGTAAGGGTGCATCTTTTTTTTACGCCGGTCCCGGTGACTCTTCAGACTTTTGTTATATTCTTAAGCTTGGTTTTCTTAAGAAAAGAATCTTACATACCGCAGGTGTTTTATCTTATTATGGGGGCTTCTGGAATTGCTGTTTTTGGGAACGGAGGAGCAGGGATAATTTATATCCTGGGCCCTACCGGAGGATACCTTATGGGTTTTTTAGCATCGGCTTTCATCGCAGGCATTATTATGCACAAAGCTTCCGGAATAATTGATAGGTCTTTATTAGGTTACACAGTATTATTTTCTGTTGTAAATATAGTTATCTATATTTTTGGAATTAGCTGGCTGGTTGGTATTTACGGAGTTACTTTCAGGCACGCTTTTAACGCGGGGATTATTCCTTTTATTATCCCGGATGCTGTTAAGATTATCCCTGCGGCTTATATCTCGTCTAAATTGACACGGATATGATAAGAAGAATATTTATTACTGGTTTGGCGGCGATAGTGCCGATTGTCCTTACTGTCTACGTTGTTATAGCCCTTTTTAACTTCGCCGATGCGATATTAGGAAAGTTTATAAACAGCTATTTTTACATTAACTTCGGATATAAAATACCGGGCTTAGGGATTATAATTTCGCTGTTTATTATATTTATTGCCGGTTTTATTCTTAAATTGTCCAGAATGAAGATAGCAAGGGCTCTTGAACGGTTGTTTCTGAAACTCCCTGTAGTTAACAGCATATATTTTCCTATAAAGAAAATGTTTGACTTTTTATTTCTGGAACGGCCGGTGCATTTCAGGGGAGTTGTCCTTATAGAATATCCGCGCAAAGGAATTTATTCAATAGGGTTTGTTACAAATAGTGACCTTAAGAAATTGAATAATAGCACGGGAAAAAATATGATAAGTGTCTTTATGCCGTCTTCTCCGTCGCCGCTTACCGGTTTTACCGTTGTTGTTCCCGGGGAAGATGTAATCTTTCTTGATATGACAATTGAAGAAGCGATTAGCTTTATTGTTTCAGGAGGTATGGTTGGCCCGGGCGATAAAACATAAAAAAAAATTGTTTATTTTTGATTTAGACGGAACTCTCGCTGATGTCTACACCGCAATAGAGCGCAGTCTTAATTTTACCCGTAATATCCTGGGGTATTCTAACGTATCTTATAGAGTTATTAAAAGAGGGGTGGGCAGGGGGGACAGGTTGTTTATAGAGGCGTTTTTTGAGCCAGAAGATACTATAAGGGCGCTGCGTATATTCAGAAAGCACCATAAAGAAAGCGTAATGCGTTATAGCCGCCCTATGCCTTTTGCGAAACAGCTTCTCAGGAAACTTAAGGAGAGAAGAAAATATGTAGCGATTGCTTCAAACCGCCCTACTGTTTTTACCAATCGTATACTTAGAGTACTGGATATCAGAAAATACATAGACTATGTTTTGTGTGCCGATAAAGCCAAAAGAATTAAGCCGTATCCCGATATATTAATAAATATTATCAGACGTTTCAAGGTAAGCCCTGAAGATACCGTCTATGTGGGCGATATGGCGATTGATTTAGAGGCGGCACGCAGAGCAAAGATAGATGGCGTATTTGTAAAGGGGGGCTCAGGCGTTGTAAAAGAAGCAAGGGCTTACAGGAAAGCAATAATCGTCTCTTCTATAAGAGAGGTGCTGCATATCTATGAGTAATTATCATCTAAATAAAGACGGTAGTTTTCTTATTAATGGCTATAACGGCATATACCCTTTTTTTAATTTCCTTCCCGCTGTAGCGGGAGAATGGGGAATTCCCCTTTGGGCTTTTTATACTAACAGGGCGCAGTGCATAACAAGTTTTGGCGTGCACGATAAGAACCATTCTATTCTGGAATTTTATCCTGCAGATAGGGCGCTGCGCGCGGTTTCTATTACAGGATTCAGAACTTTTGTAAAGCTGGATGGCAGACATTACTACGAGCCTTTTTCCAGCGGCGCTCGTAATACGCAGCAAAGTATGCGCATTGAGAGTGACAGCCTTCATATAGAGGAAATAAATCACGACCTTAAACTCAATTTATCAGTAGACTATTTCACATTGCCGGAATGTTCCTTCGCTTCTTTGGTTAGAGTCTTAAAGATAAGAAACTTATCGTCCAGGAAAATGAACTTAAATGTGGCCGATGGGCTTGCGCGTATTATACCTTTCGGCGCCCGCGATTTATTCTTAAAGAATCTTTCCCGGACTCTTGAGGCATGGATGCATTCAGAGATTAAGGATAATGCAGCTACCTTTAGACTGCTGGTTGACCCCAAAGATGCCGCCCAGACCAAACTTATTGAAGGAGTAAACTTTAACTACAGTTTTTTTGAGGGTAAGAGCCTGAATCATCCTCGTTATATAGTAGACCCTTATACTATATTTGGGATGGATACTTCTTTTAGGGTTCCGGTAAGGTTTTTAGAGAAAAAGTTTTCTTATAAGAATCAGGTGTTTTGTGGACGCACGCCGTGTTCATTTAGTATTTTTGACTGGGATCTGCGTGCGGATTCCGAACGGACTTTTTACAGTCTTTGGGGAGGAGTGTTCGATAAGAATACTCTGAGAGAATTAAAAAAGGTTGATGCCGGCTTCATAAAGAAGAAGGAAAAGGAAAACAGAAACATAATAAATACCATAAAAAACAAAGCCGTTTGCGTTTCTTCTTCTTATGCCCTTAACCACTATATAAAAAGTACTTACCTGGATAACGTCCTAAGGGGAGGGTATCCGTATAGCCATAGAAGGAACAAGGTTTATTATATATTTAGCCGCAAGCATGGGGACCTGGAGCGGGATTATAATAAGTTTAAAATATTTGCTTCTTATTTTTCTGAGGGAGAAGCCAATTACCGTGACGTCAATCAGAACAGAAGAGTTGATAACTTTTTTAATCCTTTTATTGAGAAATCAAATGTAGTTTATTTTCTTAATCTAATAAAGATAGACGGATACAACCCTTTGGTTGTTAAGGGGCAAAAACTTTATATTGATGATGAAAGGACGATAAAAAAGATGCTCTCAGGCTTTGGGATAAAGAGCCGTCCCGATTTAATAGGATTTATAAAAAAAGGTTTTTATCTGGGGGAAATGTTTATTTTTATGCACGATGCGGGCATAAAAGTCAGGGATAAAAATGCTTTTGTAGACTTTTTGCTGGCACACGCTGACAGGGAACCGCAGGCGTCTTTCGGAGAGGGATACTGGGTTGACCATTGGCATTATAATCTCGATTTGATAGATAATTTTCTCTATTTCTATCCCGATAAACTTAAGGAGCTGTTTCTGGAGACGGATTTTATGTTCTGGGATGACGAGTATAAAGTAAAAAAGAGGTGTTCCAGATATACCCTGAAAGGCAGTAAGGTATATCAAGTAAATAGTTTAGAAGAAGTGCCTAAAAAGAAAGAGCTAATTGGGAAAAGAGAGCGGTTTAAGAATTTTTTACGGAGCGGCTCGCGGGGCGGGGATATATATAAAACTAATTTATTCGTCAAGCTCCTCTCTTTAATTCTTAATAAAGCAAGTACACTCGACCCTTACGGCATAGGGGTTGAGATGGAGGCTGATAAACCAGGATGGTGCGATTCTCTAAACGGTCTTCCTTCGCTTTTCGGTTCATCTTTGTGCGAAACTATTGAGTTACAGAGAGCATGCAATCTTGTTTCTTATACTGCTGCGTCTTTGGGGGGTGAACATAAGATAACAGTTCCTGCGCAACTTTATGAGTTTTTTAGGGATGCGGGCAGTATCCTTAATGCGTATTTTTCAAATAATACAAGAAAAAGAGATTACATCTGGTGGGATGAGACGAACAATATTAAGGAAAAATTTCGCGATTCCGTTTTCTTCGGTATAGGCAGTAAAAACAATACTATTTCTTTAGAAAGACTGAAGGGCTTTACGGATTTACTCTCACGGCGGTTGGATATAAGTATAAAAAAGGCTAAAGACAAAAGGAGT
Organism: Candidatus Omnitrophica bacterium 4484_171; assembly: GCA_002049895.1. Lineage (GTDB taxonomy): Bacteria > Omnitrophota > Gorgyraeia > Duberdicusellales > 4484-171 > 4484-171. The sequence goes on from MVCW01000011.1 coordinate 8,440, forward strand.
AAACTTTATTACAGCTACTTTATCTATGAAGTTGTAAAATATAAAAAGAATAAAAACAGCCGGATTATGCCGCTTGCCTTTAAAGGAAAAAGCTTGCCTCTATTCCTGGAAGCGCCTGTTCATATCATGCGTACCCATAGAATTAATCACTTTCCGGATTATATGAGAAAATCGCCTTTGTATGATAAGAAGTTGAAAATGTACAAATTGAATGAGAGCCTTAAAGGCACACCTCTTGAGATAGGCCGCAGCCGTGTATTCCCGAGCGGATGGCTGGAGAATGAATCTGTATGGCTGCATATGGAGTATAAGTATCTTTTAGAGTTGATAAAGAACGGTTTATATGATGATTTCTATAAAGATTTCTCAAACTGTGCGGTTTGTTTCCTTAACCCCGTCAACTATGGAAGAAGTATATTGGAAAATTCATCGTTTATAGTAAGCAGTGCCTATCCCGATAAGTCGTTATCATCAAGGGGCTTTGTCGCCCGTTTAAGCGGCGCGACAGTAGAGTTGCTTAATATATGGATATTAATGTGTTTAGGAAGGAGACCGTTTTTTACGGATAAGGAAGGCAGGCTTTGTATTAAATTTGCTCCTGTTATTAAGAAAGACTTATTTACAACAAAACCTGTTTCTTTTAAACTATCGGGTAAAGATATAAATCTCCCCGCAGATACTTTTTCTTTTAAGCTTTTCTCATCTATACTGGTTGTTTATCATAATCCCAAACGCAGAGACTCTTTTAAAACTAAAGTTAGAAAAATAGAAATTAAGACAGGCACAAAAAAAGTTGTGATTAATTCAGATGTTATCAGCGCTCCCCTTAGTTATGCCGTAAGAGAAAAAAAGGTGAGACGTATAGATGCCTATCTACAATGATGGCACACAAAATAGTTTGACAAAGGAGTAAATATCTATTATTTTGTCTTTGAGATGCTAATTTTAGAGAGGTGTGTAAGTTGGGGTTCGTAGAAAGATTAAAAGAAGATATAAATACGGCTTTCAGGGAAGATCCCGCGGCAAGAACTGCCGTAGAAATCGTTTTATGCTATCCCGGCCTTCATGCAATCTGGATACACAGGTTCTCTCACCTGCTGTGGAAGAAAGGGTACAAGACATTGGCGCGTATAGCGTCACATGTTTCCAGATTTCTTACCGGTATAGAGATACACCCCGGCGCTAAAGTAGGGCGGAGGTTCTTTATTGATCACGGCGCAGGCGTTGTGATTGGCGAAACTACAGAAATTGGCGATGATGTCTTGATTTATCAAGGGGTAGTGTTAGGCGGAGTATCCAGGCAAAAGGACAAGCGGCATCCTACATTAAGAAATAAAGTTATTGTCGGGGCAGGAGCGATTCTTTTAGGCCCTATAGAAATAGGAGAAAATGCAAGGGTAGGGGCCGGTTCTGTTGTGATAGGCAATGTGCCTGCCAATTCTACTGTTGTGGGTGTGCCGGGAAGAGTGATAATAGGCAAACCCCCAAAAAGGGTAAGCGGCGTCGATTTAGACCATAATAAACTTCCCGATCCTATTATTGAAGTCCTTCACAGGCTGGAGAAGAGGATAGAAGAGCTGGAGAAAGAGTTGGAAAATAGAAGGTGAATGCTATGGAAAAAAGAAGAATAGTCCTGCGTTTTCCAAAGAGCCTTGTGGATAAGCCCATCGTGTTCAGGCTGGTTAAAGATTTCAATCTCGAATTCAACATTTTAAAAGCCGAGGTTAACCCTAAGGAAGAAGGGGTTTTAATCCTGGAATTGAAAGGAGAAGATGACGCTTTTAATAAAGGGGTGAATTATCTAAAAAAAGAAGGGGTTTCTGTTCAGCCTCTCTCACAGGACGTTTCTATGGATAAGGAAAAATGTGTTTCCTGTGGAGTGTGTGTTCCTCTGTGTCCCACAGAAGCTTTAGTTAAGAATCCTGATACCTTAGAGGTTGATTTTATAAAAGAGCACTGTATTGCCTGCGGCATATGCATAAAAGCATGTCCTTACGGTGCGATGAGGATAGAATTTTGAACACTAAATTAATATATATAGAAACATGTTCACTACGTTCACGAAATTAGAAGAGATGCTGAAGAAGAGATTCATGGAAACTTGCTCGCTTACGCTCGCGAAATTAATAGAAGGTATATTTCGTCCCGACGATACGTCGGGACATATTTCGTTCGCGCAGCGAACATATTTCACTTGCGAAGCAAGTATATTTCATCAGCCGAAGGCTGGTATATTTCACACCCGAAGGGTGTATATATTTTACCCGAAGGGCATACGTCCCTCGTCCTTACGTATGACGGGTGGCCTTGCCTGCCCGCCGTAGTCCGAAGGACGAAGGAGGGTGTTCTTGTGACGAGGCGGCTTATATTATTTAAGGAGGTTCCCTAATGCGGGTATTAGTGACCGGCGGCGCCGGATTTATTGGTTCCAATGTAATCAGGGCTCTTATAGATGAGGGATATAGAGCATACTGTCTTGATGATTTTTCCCATGCTGACTTTAGGAACATCTACGAGTTACCCTGTGATGTTATAACTGCAGATATAAGAGATGGCAGTGTTTTTAAGAAGCTGCCCCGTTTAGATGCCGTTATTCATGAAGCCGCAGTGACAGATACAACAATTGATGACGATAATAAGATGATGACGGTTAATCTTGGCGGTTTTAAGAATGTTCTGGAATATTGTTTTAAGAAAAAGATTCCTCTTGTTTATGCTTCAAGTGCAGGAGTATACGGAGACGGGCCGTCACCGATGAAAGAGGCGCAAACCCCGCACCCTTTAAATATTTATTCTTATTCCAAGCTGATGTGCGATAGGCTTGCAGGAGCATATTTTAGTAGAAGGGGCACACCTTTAGTTGTGGGTCTTCGTTATTTTAACGTTTATGGGCCAGGTGAATACCACAAGGGTGTCTCAGCGAGTATGATTTACCATCTTTATAATCAGATGAAGAGTAATAAAAACCCCCGCGTTTTTAAGTTTGGCGAGCAGAAAAGAGATTTTATATACGTTAAAGATGTTGCGCAGGCCACAGTCAGTGCTCTTAGGATGAAAAAAAGCACTATAATGAATGTGGGTACCTCTTTTGCCCGCAGTTTCAATGATATAATTAAAGCAATAAATGATGTTTTGGGCAAAAATCTATCTCCGGAATATTTTGATAATCCATACAGTTTAGTATACCAGAATCATACCGAAGCCGATATCGCAAGGATAAAAAACGCTTTAGGTTTTAAACCGCGCTATTCTCTTGAAGAGGGAATAGGGGATTATATAAGAAATTATTTGGATAAATCTCTTTAGGGATAATGAGTGCGATATATTTTTGTGCAGGCACAGATGATTATTGTGTGTGATTTTTATTATTCCGGGAAGAGGAATCTTGTGCTCAAAAGACATATAAATAGTCCTTTGGGTTACCTAACGCACAGCTTTATAAAGAATGGTTAGAATTGGCAACCGTTTGTTAAAAAGAGGAGGTGACATGAAAAAAGCATTTATTATAGCTACTATTATTGTTTTGCTGTCTATCCCTGCATCGTTTGGGCTTGATAGCGTTGGTGTCATGAGCGGGTATTTATTTGCTACTTTACGGTATAAACAAAACTATAAAGTGGTTCCTGTCTTTGTTTCTTTGAATTTTAACTCTCAGTCTTTGTTTCATAATGCAAAGAAGTTTAAAGGAGATATTGTATTTTCCTTGGAGCCGTTTATAAACACTGTATATTCCCCCGATACGAATGTAGAGACGGGTATAAACTTTCTTGCGCGTTATATATTCCCTTCAAAGAACAAACTTAAGTTCTACATAAAAGGAGGCGTTGGCGTATTGTATATGAGCCAGCATACGAGAGAACAGTCTACTCAATACAATTTTCTTCCTCAAATAGGTCCGGGGGTAAGTTATTTTCTAAATGAACATACCTCCGTAGATTTTGAATATAGGTTTCGTCATCTTTCTAATGCCAGCTTTAAGGTGCCCAATGCCGGTATTAATGCCAATGTTTTCTTATGCGGGGTAACACACTACTTTTAGAATTATGCTCAGGAAAGCGAATATAAATGATGCAAAAAGCATATACAGTTTGATAAGCTACTGGGCTAAACGGAAAGTAGTATTAGAACGCTCTCTGAATTATATTTATGAACATATACGTGATTATTGGGTTTTTGTTTATAAAGGTAAAATTGTCGGAGCGTCCAGCCTGCATGTTGTGGGGTGGAATGAATTAGGAGAGATAAAATCACTTGTTGTGGATAAAAGATACCATAAGAAAGGTATTGGCAAAGCACTTGTGAATGCCTGCATAGAAGAGGCTGTTAATCTTAAAGTAAAGAGTGTTTTCGCGCTTACTTTTGTACCCTCTTTTTTCAAAAAATGCGGTTTTAGGAAAATAAACAAAAGTAAGCTTCCTCAAAAAATATGGAGTGACTGCATAAATTGTGTCTATTTCCCTCATTGCAAAGAGGAAGCTTTGATATTGCATATTAAGAAATAAGTTCGCCTTGCGCTGACACAGATGATCACAGAAAAGACACAGATGGCCGCAGATAATAGAGTGTAAAATGTAAAATTAGCAGTTAACATATTTAAAATATTAACTCTACATTGATAATTTTAAGACCATAATAAATCAGCGTTAATCTGTTTTTGTCTGTGATAATCTGTGTTAGCGCGTAGCGCTTGTCTGTGCTGATCTGTGTTAAGCGGAGCGTAAAAGAAAGGAGGGAAAATAATGGTAGAGCACGTATTTACGGAAGAACAAAAAATGTTGAAAGATTTATGCAGAGAGATAGCGGAAAATAAAATCCAGCCGCTTTCGCGCGAGCTTGATGAAAAAGATGAATTTTCCGAAGATATTATAAAAACATTGGCTCAATCAGATCTGTTTTCTATTTGCATCCCTGCTGAGTACGGCGGCATGGGCGGCGGCCTCCTTGATTTGTGTATAGCAACAGAGGAGATTTCCCGCATAGACGGCGGGGTCGCGGCAAGCTATGCCGCATCGTTTCTGGGAATGTTTCCTATTCTTTTATTTGGTACCGAGGAGCAGAAGAAAAAGTACCTTCCCGCGATAGCTTCCGGAGAAAAACTGGCCGCTTTTGCCGTGACTGAGCCGGAGGCAGGTTCTGATATAGCAAATGTTAAAACCACGGCTGTAAAAAATGGAGATAACTATATACTTAACGGCACCAAGCATTTTATTACTAATGGCGGAGACGCTCAAATCTACACCGTTATCGCTTCTACTAATAAGGCAAGAGGTGCGCGCGGCATGTCTGCTTTCATAATAGAGAAAGGCACCAAAGGGTTTAATTTTGGCAAGAAAGAAGATAAGCTGGGCATAAGAGCCTCGTCTACGAGAGAACTTGTTTTTAATGATGCTAGGGTTGAAGCTTCACAGCTTTTAGGGCAAAGAGAAGGGCTTGGTTTCATAGCCACTTTAAAAACCTTTGACCAATCAAGGCCCGGTGTCGCGGCACAGGCAGTTGGTATTGCCCAGGGAGCGCTGGAATTAGCAGTTAAGTACGCCCATACAAGAATTCAATTCGGGAAAGCTATAAGTTCTTTCCAGGGAATACAATGGATGCTTGCCGATATGGCGACAAAAGTTGACGCTGCCCGTAGTCTTGTATATAGCGTAGCTTCAATGGTGGATAGAGGCGTAAAAGATGTGGGGGCAGTCAGCGGAGAAGCAAAACTTTTTGCTTCTGATGTTGCTATGGAGGTAACAACCAACGCAGTGCAGATTTTTGGCGGATACGGCTATATGCATGATTATCCTGTTGAGAAGTTTATGCGCGATGCCAAGATTACCCAGATTTACGAAGGCACTAATCAGATTCAAAAGAATGTTATTGCTTTAGGCCTTATTAAGAAATACGCTAAAGGAAAATAGATTGATAACACAGATGGCCACAGAATGATATACAGATTAACGCAGATGATTTAGCTTATCCCGTAAGCTTGAGTTTATCCTGAATATTATCGAAGGGCGCCAACGGGGCAGGCAGTTCATAGCTGATAGCCCGTAGTTAAGAAGCAAGAACAATTTCTTGTTATCATTCTTTTTTCCGTTTTTCCTATGAGCCAAGAGCCATGAACTTTTTATGGGCCATGGACTATGAGCTATTTTATCTTGGTAGATTAGGGAGCGGAATAGACATCATACCCCCTTAGGGGACCGCAGACAACCTTTTTATTCATCAAAGCGTCAAGATCAACAGGAGGTAATAAAAGAGCTTCTTCTTG
>MVCW01000012.1 GCA_002049895.1 Candidatus Omnitrophica bacterium 4484_171
GTCCCTAAAGTTCTCCTGGATTTAGCGGGAAGGCCTTTTATTTCTCATATTATCAGCACTCTTTTGTCTGTGAAGTATATTGATGATATTATTGTAGTACTGGGGCATAAAAAGGAATTGGTAAGAGACCAGATAAGGCGTGAGTTTAAAAATGTAAAGTTTGCCTTTCAGAATAAACAGAACGGGACGGCAAAAGCAGTAGAGGCAAGCGGCAATTTATTAAAGGGTAAGGATAATATTCTTGTTATTTGCGCGGATACTCCTTTAATTACCGCCGCGACATTAAATAATTTTATAAAATTTTTCTTTAAAGATAGGCTCGATTGTGCTATTATAACCGCTCTTTTTGAAAAAAGAAGCGATTTAGGTAAAGTCATACGCGATACAGAAGGCAGCATTGAGGCAATAAAAGAGAAGGTTGATATCAAAGGTCTGCCTGAGGAGGAAGTTAACAGCGGAATATACTGTTTTAGAAGAAAGATGCTGTTTGATAATTTAGGAAAGATAAAGTTAAACAAAAAGAAAAAGGAGTTTTTTCTTACAGACATAATAAATATCTTTTATCGCAGAGGGGCCAGAATGAAAGGTTTTGTTGTTTCTGATAACGTTGAAATCCTTGGAGTTAATGACCAGAAAAATCTTTCCCTCGCGCGTAAAGTAGTTAATGCCAGATTTATTGAGCGGCTTATGAGTAAAGGAGTTATGTTCATAGACCCTGATACTACATTTGTAAGTTTCGGTGTTAAAATAGGTTCCGATAGTGTTGTTTACCCCTTTACCTTCATTGAGAAAAATGTTATAATTGGCAGCAATTGTTCTATAGGGCCTTTTGCTCATATACGCTCCGGAAGCGTTATAGAAGATTATACAAAAGTAGGCAATTTTACAGAAGTTAACCGCAGCAGGCTAAAGAAGAATGTAAGAATGAAGCACTTCAGCTATTTGGGAGATACAACTGTTGGCGAGGGTTCTAATATAGGGGCAGGTGTGGTTGTAGCTAATTACGACGGCAAAAGAAAACATAAAACTGTTATACATAAAAAAGCCTTTATCGGTTCAGATACTGTTATTGTTGCTCCTTCTGTTATTGGCCAAGGGGCAGCTACGGGGGCGGGGTCTGTTGTGACGAAGCCAGTTGCCCCTAAAACAGTAGTAGTGGGTGTTCCGGCGAGGGTGTTTAAAAAGGAAAAAAGAGGCAAGAGGTAATGGATAAGTTAGTTATTTTCAGCGGAAATGCGAACATGCGCCTTGCCAGGAAAATATGTGTGTATCTTAATGTAAAACTGGGAAAGGCCTTGGTGACGCGTTTCAGCGACGGTGAAGTAAGAGTTAAGATAGGAGAAAATGTCCGGGGGAAAGATGTTTTTGTTATTCAGCCAACCTGCCCTCCTGTTAACGAGAATATGGTTGAACTTCTCGTTATGCTCGATGCTTTAAGGCGTGCTTCTCCCCGCAGGATTACAGCGGTTATCCCTTATTTTGGGTACGCACGTCAGGATAGGAAGGACCAGCCGCGTGTTCCTATAACCGCGAAGCTCGTAGCCAACATTCTGGCAGTTGCCGGTGCAAACAGGGTATTGACTTTGGATTTGCATGCCGGGCAGCTGCAGGGGTTTTTTGATATTCCGCTCGACCATCTTTATGCGGTTAATGTATTCCTGGATTATTTTAAGAGGAAAAGCATAAAAAATCTTGTTATAGTTTCTCCCGACGTAGGCGGGATAAAAGCGGCAAGGGCGTATGCTAAAAAATTCAGAGCAGGCTTGGCTATTGTGGATAAAAGAAGAAACAATCCTAATTCTACAGAGGTGATGCATATTTTGGGTAAAGTTAAGAATAAAAATGTGATTTTGGTAGACGATATTATTGCCACAGGAAGTTCTTTGGTTGAAGCCGCAAAAGCATTGAGGAGGGAGGGTGCGAAGAAAATTTATGCCTGCGTAACTCATGGTATACTTTCGGGCAATGCGGTACAGAAAATAAATAATTCCGATATAGATTACCTTGCGATTTCAGATTCTATTCCTTTTGATGGGAGCAAAAGAAACAGGAAGATTAAGGTAGTGTCTGTAGCAAATCTGTTTGCCGAGGCAATTAAGAGGATTCACAAAGAAGAGTCAATAAGCGTTTTATTCGGTTCAATAAGGAGTTAACATTATGGGAAAAATAATAATAAAAAGTTTTGTGCGCAAAACTTCTGGCAAGGAAGCAATTGGAAGAATGAGAAAGGATGGTTTTATACCGGCGGTTATTTACAGTAAAGATTTCAACTTCCCAATAAAACTGCCGCATGCTGCCATCAAGGCGCTTAAGTCAATTCATTTCTCTGAAAGCACAATTATCGATATGGAAATAGAGGGTACAGGCGAAAAAGATATAAAGGCTTTAATAAAAGATGTCCAATACAATCCCCTTACAGAAGAAGTTATACATATCGATTTTATGCGGGTATCTATGGAAGAGAAGATAAATGTCAATATACCCGTTGTATTGAAAGGTGAATGTAAGGGAGTGAAGGAAGGCGGAATACTTGAACAGATGCTTTGGGAAATAGAGATAGAAGCGCTGCCTATGGATATACCCGGGAAAATTGAATTGGACGTTTCTTCGTTGGGAATAGGGGATTCAATACATGTTAAGGAAGTTAATCTCGGTGAAAACGTTAAGATATTGGAATCAGCCGAAGAAACCATCGTTACTGTGGTAGCGAAATATGAAGAGGAAGAAGCGGTTTCTGCCGAAGAAGCAGCAGAAGAGGGCAAAGAGCCCGAAGTAATTAAAGAAAAAGAGAAAGAAGAGGCAGAGAAAAAGGAAAGTTGAGAATAATAGTGGGGTTAGGAAATCCCGGCAGGAAATATGCCTCAACGAGGCACAACGCAGGATTTATGGTTTTAGATAGATTGGCAAAAGCGCATTCCGTGCGTTTTAGGAAATCTATTATAAACAGTGCTTACATTGCAGAGACAAAGAAAAAGAGTTGTAAAGTCTTACTTGTTAAGCCTCTGACTTTTATGAATAATTCAGGCATATGTGTTAATAAGGTTATGGCACGTTACAACGCAAAAAGAGATGATATGCTTATAGTCTATGACGATATTGATTTAAAGCTTGGCGCGGTGCGTTTTAGGGCAAAAGGCAGAAGTGCCGGCCACAAAGGTATGGATTCAATTATGCAGTATTTAAATACTGACTTAATACAGAGAATAAGATTAGGTATTGGCAAACCGGATAGTGAAGATATATCAGACTATGTCCTTTCTGATTTTACAGATTCTGAGAAAGAAATATTTGATACAGCGGTTCAGAAAGCATCTCGCTGCTGCTGGGACTGGATAGATAGAGACGCAGGTTTTATTATGCAGATATGTAATTAGGGTGAGTTCTTAGATAGTTGTTCGAAGTTCGAAATTCGCAATACGACTATTGTACGATGCGATCGAAATGAGCATATGAGGTAACTTTTAAGCTGCGAACTGCGAATTTCTTTATTCTTTTTATATGAGCTAATTAGGGGGGATATGATGGAAAGAAATTATGAATCAATGATGATAATACGCAGTGATTTAGGGGAAGATGGTTTAGAAAATGTCTTTAATAAGATATCAAGAAAAATAGAAGACCTGGGAGGTAAAGTTAATAATACGAATATTTGGGCGCGCGAGAGGAATTTTGCCTATACTCTGCGTTCCCGCGGAGCAGAGAAGAAAAAGTTTGATAAAGGATGCTATTGGCTTATAAACTTTACCCTCGATACAAAGGAGATTATTACTTTGAAAGAAGCGATTAAACTGGAAGAAAATATACTGAGGAATATTATTATAAATAGGTCGGATAAATAGAAATATGTTCGCTCTTAACACAGATGGACACAGAAGGATATACAGATTAACACAGATGATTTAGCTCTTAGCTGATTGAAAATTACAAAGTCACTACGTCACAATGTCACAATGAAGATTGTATTCCATGAGCTTCTATCTGCGCTAATCTGCATATGTGCGTAAGCGCAAAAAAAGGGAGGAGATATGGTAAACCTAAACAAAGTATTAATGGTAGGCAATTTGACAAAAGACCCTGAATTAAGATATACTCCTCAGGGCAGTGCAGTGGCAACTTTAAGGCTTGCGGTTAATCGTTCTTTTAAGAATAAAGAGGGGGAATGGCAGAAAGAGGTCTGTTTTATCAATGTAATTGCCTGGGGACCGTTAGCTGAGAGATGTAATCAGTATTTGGAGAAAGGAAGAGGCGTTTTTGTCGAAGGCAGTCTGATTTCGCGCAGCTGGAAGAATTCCGAAGGTAAAACACGCAGTGTTATTGAGGTGCGCGCAACGAGTATACAGTTTATGTCGAGGCCGGCAAAACAGGAGCCCCAGGAGCCTAAAGATATAGACCTTGGAGCGGAGCCGGAAGAGATTGTTAAATTAGACGATGGATTAGGAGAGGTGGTTTAGCTATGCAGAAGAAAAAGAGGAAGCCGATAAGGTTTAAGAAGAATTGTATTTTTTGCAAGAAGAAATTAGATATTGATTATAAGAATATTGAATTATTATCACGCTTTGTATCGTCAAAAAGAAAGATTGTCTCGCGGCGTTTCAGCGGAAACTGCGCGAAACACCAGCGTATACTGGCAAGAGAAATCAAAAGGGCGCGTTATATGAGCCTTATACCATATACGACAGGATGAAGATTATAATCTTAAAGGACATAAAAAAGATTGGCAAGCAGGGGGATGTAGCAGATGTCAAAGACGGTTACGCCCGTAATTACCTTATACCAAACGGCTTTGCGCTTGTAGCTGACAAAGATAATATGCAGCGTTTAGAGAAGATAAGAAAGACACGCATGCTCATGGAAAATAAAGAGCACAACGAAGCCTTGAGGATAAAGGAAAGGCTCGATAATACGTCTATAACTTTAACTGTTGAAGCGAAAGAAGATGATGAAATATACGGTTCTATAAATGAAACCCATATAGTTAAGGCATTAAAAGAAGAGGGGTTTGAGCTTGAACGTAAGCAGATTAAACTTGATGCTCCTATAAAAAAGTTGGGAGCGTACAGCCTAGATATAAAACTTTACACAGGCATAGAATCAAAATTAAGAGTCTGGATTGTAAAGAAATGAATATTCCTACCGCCAAACAGGAAATTCAGAAACTCCCTCCGCAAAATATCGAGGCAGAGATGGCTGTTCTGGGAGCAATGCTTATTGATGAGAAAGCAATCCCGGAAGTATTGGAATTTATTAACAGTGATTCTTTCTACCGCGAGGAACATAAGGTAATTTTCTCAAGTATTGTATCTTTGTTTGACAACCGCAAGAAAGCAGACATATTAACTGTTTCCGAATACTTAAGCAAAAAGAAATTATTAGACAAAGTAGGAGGTTCGTCTTATCTTGCCGCGTTAGCCGACTTTGTTCCGACAGCGGCAAATGTTATACACTATGCTCATATAGTTAAAGAAAAGAATATATTGCGTTCTCTTGTTTCCAGTGCTACTCAGATAGCAGAAGCAGTATATAAAGAAGAAGAGGACGTGAGTGCAATCTTAGATAAGGCGGAACGTCTTATTTTTGAAATAAGTGATAAAAGGATAGAGGGAGGTTATGTTCATATAAAAGAAATTATTAAGGATGGGATAGAATTAATAGAATCTTTATACCATAAGAAATCCCATATAACAGGGATACCTACCGGTTTTGCTGATTTTGATATTAAGACTGCCGGGCTTCAGAACAGCGATTTAATTATTGTTGCCGGAAGGCCTTCTATGGGTAAAAGCGCTATAGCTACAAGCATTGCCGAGTATGCTGCCGTAGAAGAAAAAATACCTGTTGGATTTTTTAGCCTTGAAATGTCTAAAGAACAGCTTATGCAAAGATTTTTATGCTCACAGGCTAAGGTTGATGTGCACAAATTAAGAACAGGGTTTTTAGCTCCCAGCGAATGGCCCATTCTTACTGCTGCAGCGGGGAGGCTTTCAGAGGCTCCTGTTTTTATTGATGATACCCCTGCTCTAAATATTTTTGAGCTGAGGGCGAAGGCTCGCCGCCTTAAAGCGCACCATAACATACAGCTCATAATCGTAGATTACCTTCAGATGATAAGGTCTGTGCGCAGAGGAGAAAGCCGTCAACAGGAGATATCAGAAATATCCCGTGCCCTGAAGGCGCTGGCGAAAGAGATAAATGTTCCTGTGGTTGCGGTGAGTCAGCTTTCAAGAGCTGTTGAGGCGCGCGGAGACCATAGGCCCCAGCTTTCTGATTTGCGGGAATCAGGAGCTATAGAACAGGACGCTGATGTTGTGGTTTTACTTTTAAGAGAGGAGTATTATAATCCTACGCCGGAAAATAAAGGTATCGCAGAAGCTATTATCGCAAAGCAAAGAAACGGGCCGGTTGGGAGTGTATTTTTAGGATTTATAAAAGAATATATGAAGTTCGTTAATATTTCTAAAACACGAGAAGAAGAAACTTGATTTGGCCCAGAATAGATTGACTTTTATTAAGGTTTTATTTATAATAATATAAATAATGAGAAAAAAAGTCTTTTTAATTTTGTTTCCCGTTATTATTGCTGCCTTTTCTTCTTTCGCCGCGGATAAAATCTCCAAGATTAAAATAGAAGGCAACAAGATTGTAAGCAACGCTGCCATTATGTCTACAATTAAAACCCGGTATGGAGAAATCTATAATGAAGAGGTTATAAACAATGATATTAAGAATCTATATGCTACCGGTTATTTTGACAACATTGAAGTTGAGAAAAGTAAGTCTGCTGAGGGTATAACCGTAATTTTTAAATTCAAAGAGAAGCCTGTAGTAAAGGAGGTATCCATCAAAGGGACCCGCCGTATAAACAGGAAAAGAATAGAGAAGTTGATAACCATAAAAGAGGGGTCTTTTCTTGATGAATACAAGCTTAAAGAAGCCGCAAATGCCATTGAAGATTTCTATCAGAAAAAAGGGTTTTCTGAAGTGAAAGCCGCGTATAAGACAAGCATAGACAAGGATAATCACGCAAATGTAGAGTTTATTGTGAATGAGAGTTCAAGAATAAGAGTAAGAAAGATAATAATAAAGGGGAACGAGGATGTTAAAGCTAAAAGAATCTTGAAACTTATGCGTACTAAGAGGAAATGGTTTTTTAACAGCGGCCTGTTAAAAGAAACTACTTTAAGCGACGATGTAAAAAGGATAGAAGATTTTTATAAGGAGCGTGGATTTAGCGAAGTTAAAGTAGACTATTCCATAGACCGCGTTGGTAATAATGCTTATGTTACTGTAACAATACAGGAAGGAAAACGTTATTATGTGGGTGTAATAAGAATAGAAGGTAACAAAGTTATTGCGACAGAGCGCATAGAGAAATCCCTGGGGCTAAAGGAAGGTGATGTTTATATAGAAAGGCAGGTAAATGATGCGGCGAATAATATAAGAGGTTTGTATATAGATAAAGGCTATATTTATGCTGCAGTGAAATCGTCCACCTTTTTCAATCCTCAGACAAACAAGATAGATGTTGCATTCAGCATTGTAGAAAATCATATTGCTTATGTGGAAAAAATAGACATAAGGGGCAATACAAAAACAAGAGATAAGGTAATCAGAAGGGAACTTAGGATTTATCCGGGGGATAAGTTCGAAGGAGAAAAGATTCGCAAGAGCCGCCAGCGCCTTGAGAATCTGGGTTTCTTTGAAAATGTGAGATTTGATTCCGAACCCGGCTCTAAACCTAATTGGGAAAATCTGGTTGTTGATGTAAAAGAGGCAAAAACAGGATACCTTAGTTTTGGAGGCGGTTACAGTTCAGTAGATAGTTTTACTGGTTTTATAGAGTTGAGGCAGAAGAATTTCGACTATAAAAATTGGTCTACATTCACCGGCGGAGGCCAGGATTTGAATCTTATGGCGAGTTTTGGAGACGTAACAAAACGCTATGAATTGGATTTCACTAATCCCTGGATTTTTGATAAACCGATATCTTTTGGATTCCAGCTGTATAGAAGAGGCCACCAACAGGATGAAGATGTCGGTTATGGTTATGAGGAGGATGTAACCGGAGGCGCTGTAAAATTCGGCAGAGAATTTAACGACCAGCTTAAAGGCTCGGCCGGTTATAGGTTCGAAACAGTAAAGATTAAAGACGTAGTTAATGATGCTTCTCAGGCGTTGAAAGATGAAGCAGGGACTAAAAAGCTGAGCACCGCAGAAATCGGTTTAACTTATGATACAAGAGATAATGTTTTCTCTCCTTCAACAGGCATCTATTTTAATAATTCTTTAGGTATTACAGCCAGTTTTCTTGGAGGAGATACCGATTTTATCCGTTTTGAATCAGGACTTAGCAAGTTTTTCCCATTTATGAGAAAGTCGGTTTTGGAATTTAGGTTTCGTTTGGGCATAGAGGAACCTTTCTCAGATACGAATAAAGTTCCCCTGTATAGCAGGTTTTTCGCCGGCGGCGCATCAACAATAAGAGGTTATCATGAAAGAAAGATTGGCCCGATAGACCCTGTTACCAACGATCCTATCGGCGGCGAAGCGCTTTTTGTAGGCAATATTGAATATACTTACCCTCTTAACAGCGTACTTAAGCTGGCGACGTTTTTTGATACAGGCAATGTCTGGGAGAAAGCAAGTGATTTATTGAGCGGAGGCATTAAATCAAGCGTAGGCGTTGGCTTAAGAGTAAAAACTCCCCTTGGCCCGTTAAGCCTTGACTACGGCTGGCCGCTTGATGTTGAGCCCGGGGAAACTTCGAAAACAGGAAGATTCCATTTTAATGTCAGCAGAGGGTTTTAAAAAGCTCATAGATAGTTGTTCGTAGTTCGTAGAAATATAGTAATACGTAGTTAGAAATTCGCAGGAAGTTAGGAAATTCCTGCGTAATCGGCAGGTATTTTTGCGTAATCTGCGAAGACATTTTGACAGAGTGATATAAAGAAGGAGGCGAGATGAAAAAGGTTGTGTGTTTGGCGTTTGGAATATTTTTCCTTATGAGTGTTTCCGCTTATTCAAAAGACTCTAAAATAGGCTATGCTGATGTTTTCAAGATATTTAATGGTTATGTTAAGACAAAAGATTACGAGAAATCTCTGGAGGAGAAGAAGAAAAGCAAGGAAAGCGAGAATAAACTAGAGGAGAAAAAGAACACAATAGTAAAAATGCAGGATAAGCTTGATTTATTAAAGAGCAAAGAGAAAGAAGAACAGAAAGCTAAAATTAAGAAGGCCATAACAGAGTATAGAAATATCGAGAGCAAGATTTACACTGATTTAAAGAAAGAAAGTGACGCTAAGATGAAAGAGATTATAAGCGATATTAATGATGCAGTTAAAAACTATGCTATAAAGAATGATTTTGATTTAATCATTAATAAAAGTGCTACTGTTTATGGCAAAGACGAAATGGATATAACCAATAATGTTTTGAACAAACTTAATGGAGAATATAAAAAGAAATGAAACTGACGCTTGGTAAAATTGCGGATACAGTTAAAGGGGAGCTGGTAGGCGATCCCGATATTGTTATTACGGGTATATCGGGTATTAAAGAAGCTCAGAAAGGCGACATTACATTCCTTGCTAATTCTAAGTACCAGCGGCTTATGAAGATAACACGGGCTTCTGCTATTATAACATCCCGCGGCCTCATGGACAGCAATAAGCCTTTGATTATAACAACCAACCCATCATTGGCTTTTTCTAAAGTAATTGAACTTGTAGCCCCTAATCACATTGGTTATCCTAAAGGGATCCATCCCGGCGCTGTTATCAGTAAAAGTGCAAAAATCGGCAAGAATGTTTCTATCGGCCCTAATGCTGTTATAGAGAATGGTGTTTCGGTAGGTGATAATACTGTAATCTACGGGGGTTGTTATGCCGGTAGTTTTGCCGTAATAGGAGAAGAATGCTTCATATATCCCAACGTAACCATACGGGAGAGAGTAGAGATAGGTAATCGTGTGATTATACATTCCGGGACGGTTATAGGAAGCGATGGCTTTGGCTTTGCTACTGTAAGGGGGGTACAGAAGAAGATTCCCCAGATAGGCACAGTGGTTATAGAGGATGATGTTGAAATCGGAGCAAATGTAACTATTGACAGAGCGCGTTTTGATAAAACAGTTATAGGCAAAGGTACTAAGATAGATAATCTTGTCCAGATAGCCCATAATGTTATAATCGGCAGGAATTGTATTATTGTTGCCCAGGCAGGAATATCGGGCAGCACTACTCTTGGTAAAGGAGTTATTCTGGCGGGTCAGGCTGGTCTTGTGGGGCATATTACTGTTGGTGACGGAGCCATAGTCGCCGCCCAGGCAGGAGTTACCAAGTCTGTCTCAAGAGGTACGAAAGTATCGGGATATCCCGCCAAACCACACAGAATAGCAAAAAGAGTTAATGCCTGCGTACAGCGCCTTCCGGAAATGTACCGCAAGATAAAAGAATTGGAAGAAAAAATAAAACATCTGGAAGCTTCAAGAAACAAGAATGGATAATCAGCATACTATAAAGAATACAGTTTCGCTGGAGGGAGTAGGTCTTCATACGGGGCATAAAGTAAAGATAGAATTTCTGCCTGCTCCTGTAAATTCAGGTGTAGTATTTGTCCGCAGAGACCTGCATCCCGAGGTAATGATAAAGGCCGACCTTTATTCAGTCTTAAATCCTCAGAATTATCCCCGGCGCACGTCTATAGGCGAAAGAGGGGCGTTTGTCCATACAATAGAACATCTTATGGGTGCGTTTCATCTTTTAGGTGTGGATAATATTTATGTAAATATATGGGGCGAGGAAGTTCCGGGAATGGACGGCAGTGCAAAAGGGTTTATTGAGAAGTTACGCAGTGCTGAAATAGTTTCTCAGGATGCAGAACGTAAATATCTTACAATTAGAGAACCGATATGGGTGGAGGAGAACAGGTCAAGCATTGTAGTAATACCATCTAAAGAAACACGCATTTCTTATACCTTAAAGTATGATAACCCTGTCATTAACACGGGGTTTATAGACATTGTTATAAATGGAAAAATAGTAGACAATTTTTATGAGGCAAGGACTTTTTGTCTGGAGGAAGAGGTTGCTCCTCTTGTGAATATGGGATTAGGCAAGGGGTCTAATTATGATAACACACTTGTTGTTTCAAACAACGATATAGTTAAGAATAAGCTGAGGTTCCCCGATGAATTTGTGAAGCATAAAGTATTAGATTTGTTAGGTGATTTATATTTAAGCGGGCCGATAAAAGCACATGTTATAGCCTTAAAGAGCGGGCACAACCTTAATATACGGCTGCTTGCCAAATTAAAGCGTTACATAGAGAAATCTTCATCCGGAGGCGTGGGTTCAAGCAGTAGTTATTTCTCAAAAGGAGGCCAGCTTTCCATAGAGGATATCAGAAATGTCCTCCCTCATCGTTATCCTTTTCTTTTGGTGGACCGCATCATTTCTATGGAAAGGGGCGTCAGTGCAGTAGGCATAAAGAACGTGACTATTAATGATTATTTTTTCCAGGGTCATTTTCCTAATAGACCGGTTATGCCGGGTGTCCTTATTATTGAGGCGATGGCCCAGGTAGGCGGTGTCCTTATGCTTTCTGATGAAAGTAACAGAGGAAAACTTGCATATTTTATGGCTGCCGATAAAGTTAAGTTTAGAAAAACCGTCGAACCGGGAGATCAGCTTATTATAGAAGTTAAAGCGGGGAAGATAAAAAAACGTACAGGCACGGTAATAACGAAAGCCTTTGTTGATAATAGAGTTGTAGCTGAAGCGGAATTGATGTTTGTTTTAGTAGACAGCTAACCTATCTTTATAGATATCGTTTATATTCCTTCTCAATTTTTATTGCTCCCCATATATTTTTTGGTATAATGGGACTGTTGCACCCTTACGGGCACAGGCAAAATACAACAGCCCCTGATTACGACGATGAATGCCCGATTACAGAGATTGAAAACATTAGCTTTTTATCCCTGCCTGCGCCGAGGCCTTCGGCAGGCAGGACTGTAATCGTCTTTTAACCTGTGCCCGTAAGGGTATCGCTGAAATCAGGCGATGGTGCTATTATGCACCACCGCCATAATTAAAGAAATGGCTACCGATATTCACCCACAAGCTTTAGTTGATTCCAAGTCTGAGCTTGAAGATGGCGTAACAGTAGGTCCTTATGCTATCATCGGTCCCAATGTAAAGATAGGCCGTTTTAGCGAGGTGGGGTCATTTTGCAATATAACAGGTTATACCAGGATAGGAGAAAAATGTAAGATTTTCTCTCATTCTGTCATAGGAAGTTATCCCCAGGATTTAAAATATAACGGTGAAAAAAGTTATATCGTTATTGGCAATAATAATACTATAAGAGAATTCGTGACTATAAATCCGGGCACTGAAGAAGGCTCAGAGACGGTTATCGGCAGTGACAATCTCATTATGGCGTATTCTCATATTGCCCATAATTGCCGGGTCGGCAGCGCTAATATTTTTGCCAATCTTGCCACGTTAGCCGGATATGTTGAGGTTGGCGACAAAGTAGTAATAGGAGGCGGGGCAGCGATACATCAGTTTTGCAGGATAGGAAATTTTTCTATTATAGGAGGGTGTTCAAAAGTGGTCCAGGACGTTCCTCCTTTCGCTTTGTGCGACGGGCATCCTGCCAAAGTAAGGGGCCTTAATCTGGTTGGTTTAAGAAGAGCTAATTTTAATAAAGATACAATTCGTACTTTAAGAAAGGCGTTTAAACTGTTGTTTTTTAGAGAACATACCTTGGATTACGCTACAAAAGAAATAAAGAAATCTTTGCCTTCCCTGCAAGAGTTGGATTACCTTGTCAGATTCGTTACTAATTCCAAAAGAGGAATTTCCAGATGAAGTTAGGTATTATCGCTGGCAGCCGCCTTTTCCCCATAATTTTTTCCCAGTCAGCCAAGCGTAAAAATAAGGACATTGAACTTGTGGCAATATGTTTTTGGGGCGAGACTAGCCGCAGTATAACTCAATATGTTGATAAATGTTTTTGGATTCATGTGGGAGAGTTGAATAAGCTCGTTAATATAATAAAAGAAGAAAAACTCAATACTATGGTAATGGCTGGCCAGATAAATCCAAAGAGAATATTTCAGAGAAAACACTGGGATGATAAAATGTTGAGACTGGCTGATGA
The DNA here is from genome assembly GCA_002049895.1 of Candidatus Omnitrophica bacterium 4484_171. GTDB lineage: Bacteria > Omnitrophota > Gorgyraeia > Duberdicusellales > 4484-171 > 4484-171. The sequence goes on from MVCW01000012.1 coordinate 13,168, forward strand.
TATAAAGGATTTCCGTCCTCACAGCGTATTCGGGAGGATAATCAGGACGCTTGAGATTATGGGCGTTAAGTTTATAGATTCTACTATATACATGGATGATTTTATGGCTGCTGAGGGCGTTATGAATGATTTAGAGCCGTCTCGTGAAGTATGGGAAGATGTGCATTTCGGTATTAAGATTATATCCCGTTTTGTTGAATTGGATATAGGACAAAGCATAGTAATAAAAAATAAAAGCGTTGTGGCATTAGAGAGCCTTGAAGGTACGGATAACACAATTGTCAGGGGATGCAGAATAGCAGGGAGAGGCTGCACTGTGTTAAAATTCAGCAAAGAAGGACAGGATTTAAGGTTTGACGTTCCTGTTGTGGGTTTAAATACTTTAAATATTCTTAAGAGAACAAGAGCTTCATCTTTGGTACTTGAGAAGAAGAATGTTATTATATTGGAAAAGGACAAATTTTTATCCAAAGCACGCCAGTGGGGAATATCTGTTGTCGGTAAGGCAAAGGTATAGGGTTTGGCGCCTAAACTATCAATTGGTTTTATGATAAAATTGCTTCCTGTAATTGTAAACTTTCTAAATAGGCAGAATTTCGTTATTGTATCAAGCATTGACAAGGACGGTTTCCCTCATACTTCATGTAAGGGGATGGTTGATGTTTCAGGCGGCAACGGTATTTATGTCTTCGATTCATACAAGGGCAATACTTACCGCAACATAAAAAGAAATTCTTATGTAAGTGTTACTGCGGTAAATGAAGAAGAATTCAAAGGATACTGTATTAAGGGCCGGGCACGCATAATAAGTATAAATAAGGCAAGCCGTGCGCTTTTAAAGAAATGGGAAGATAAATTATTAAACAGAATATCCAGGAGGATAGTGAAGCACATAAAACACAGTAAACATTCTTTATATCATCCTGAAGCGAATATGCCAGGGCCAGAGTATATTATTTATGTTAAGGCAGAGAAAGTAATTAGCCTTGCGCCTTCCAGATGAGAGATATTTCCTCAAAAGTACCGCTTTCAAATATTATTCTTGTCATTTTTGCGGCAGTATGCTCCTGCGGCGGTTACCGGGCGTTTCCTCAAGAACCATCCGGCAGCAAGAAGCATAACTTTATAATTGAACGATATATTAAGGAAGCAGAGCATGACAAGAGAGCGTATCTTGATTTAGCTTCGTTTATGAAGGAAAGGATGATGTATACAGAGAGCGCCCGCTATCTTAAATATTATTTAAGCACTAACAATGATAAAAAAGTAAAGTTGCTGCTTGGCGAAGTTTATTATCTTAATGGCGAGAGTAAGAAGGCGCTTTCTATTCTTAAGAATTTAAACATCAGAGGGTCTGAATATGAAATATATCTGTATTTAGGCCTTGTGTATGAGGAGCTAAACAATATTACCCTTGCCGTAAAATACTATACAAAATCAATAAATTTTAGAAAAAACTCAATATCTTTATACAGGCTGGGCAAGATATTTTACAATAAAGGCGGCTATCGAAAGGCGGCTATCTTTTTCAAGAAACTTATAGATTACGACGCCAGCAACAGGCTGGCTGATTATTATTTAGGTGATTCTTATCTTAAGCAGGGCAACTTCTCTAAGGCCTATAAATATCTGCTTAAAGCATCACGTTTTTATCCGGAGAATGCCCTTATCGCCAACAGGCTTTCTATTGTAAAGAAGCGATTGGGCAAGAGCTATTTTCTTGCGAAGAAGAAGAAACTTTTAGAGAGAAGAAAAAAGATAGAGTTAGCGGCATATAAACCTCTTGGCGGGAATATACCCAGTGTGAGAGTTGCTGTTTTAGAAAAGGAGAAATCGGTAAGTTTTAAATCCTCCGGCAGGATTATCGTTGAATACAATGGTAATAAAAGCATAGAACTTAAAAGTAATACGCTATATACAGTTAAAATGAAAGAAGAGGGGGTTGCTCTTAAAAGATATGATAGCGATAAGACAATAGCATTCTTGAAGTGCCCTTTAGTCTTAAAGTCATCTGCCCATCCTTTTTATGTTTTAGGTGCGGTTTACGGCAAGGGAAGCTTTTGGCAGTCAACTTTGGATTTATCTTTACGCGGCGGCTTGGAGATTATAAGAAGAGAAAACTATCTTACAGTGATTAATGTATTAAACGCTGAAGAATATCTTTATGGAGTGCTGCCAGCCGAGATTTATCCCTCAAGTGACCCGGAGGCCTTAAAAGCCCAGGCTGTAGCAGCCCGCACGCTTATTTTTAAAAATTTGGGCCGTCATAAAAAAGATGGATTCGATTTCTGCAGCGGTGTGCATTGTCAGGTATATAAAGGGATGAAAGAATATGCTTCTATAAATAAAGCAGTTGATGCAACGCGGGGAGAAGTTATGGTATATGACGGCGGGCTGATTGAAGCTTTTTACCATTCTAATTGCGGCGGCTGCCTAAGAAGCGATGCTTTCGGTAAAAGGGATTATTTAGTAAACAAACTGGATAATAAGAACGGCAGTATGTTTAATCCCAGCCCTTGGCATTTAGAAAGGTGGTTTAAAAGTTATCCTGAATCTTTTTGTTCTCCTGTCAAACGGAGGAGCAACTTTCGCTGGCAAAGAGTCTATGACGCCGAGGATTTTCTTATTGTTTACGGCGTTCCCGTAGAAGAATTGGTAGATATAGATGTATTTAAAAGAGGCGAATGCGCCCACATAAAGTCGCTGGCTGTTGAAACTGCCCTGAAAAAAACAGTGCTTACTGGAGATTTAAAAATAAGGCGGTTTTTCGATAACCTAAAAAGCAGTGCTTTTATCGTAGAGGTTAAATATACAAAGGACGGAAAAAGTATTGTGCCGGGGCTTATTTTATTGTGGGGTGCCGGATTCGGCCACGGAGAGGGGATGTGCCAGCAAGGAGCAGCAGCAATGGCTAAAGACGGTTACAACTATAAGGAAATTCTTAAACATTATTATAATAATATCGGCATAGAAAAGCTCTATTAATAATGAGGTTAAAAGCAGGTTTGACATAAAATTATTTTTAAACTATACTTATAAGTAGAGAGACAAATGTTATTGTTAAAGAGTAAGTTACAGAAACGATTGTGTTATTTGTAATATAATACTGTTTATTTATGCTTATGAAAAAGAAGAATGTAACATTAATAGAGTTAATTGTAGTCCTTGCTATAATAGGTGCTTTTACCGGTATGACGATGCTTTCTTTTTCTCTTGTAGACAGCAGGCGCATAAAAAGTGAAATGAATAGTATACTTGCTGATATATCCTGGGCGAGGGAAATGGCTTTATCTAAGCACGAGAATTATACGGTTTCTTTCAATATCTCAACAGATACTTATACCATAACTGATTCTTCGGGCAATCAGGCTAAACCACCGCGTAAACTTTCATTTGTAGATATTACAACTGCGCCTAATACCATGACGTTTTCTCCTCCCTTTGGAAGGATTTCTTTAAGCCCAAGCAGTTCCGATAATATAATTCTTGCTCTTGGTTCTAGAACGGTTAATCTGGAGATTTTTAAGGATACAGGCTATGTGCGTTTGCATGTCCCTGGAGGCGGTCCGGGATGCTTCATAGCAACTGCAGCTTATACTATCCTTCCTGACAAAGGCAGGGAAGAATTGAATATTTTGCGTAAATTCAGAGATAAATACCTGCTTGCTAACAGAATGAGCAGGTTTTTTGTTAAAGCCTACTACCGTTTTAGCCCGCCTATTGCGCATTATATAAGTAAAAGGCGCTGGGCGGCAAAGATAACAATATATGCATTGAAGCCTATAGTATGGGCCTGTAAAAAGGCTGAGGAAAAATAACGATGGTAAAGATAAGAGGATTTAGCCTTATTGAAATAATTATAGCTGTTGCTATTTTCGCTATTGTAAGCGTATATATGATGAGAGTTCTGGACCAGGGACATTCCTGCTCCCGAAAACTTAGAATGCGCACCATTGCTTATTTTCTCGCGCAGGAGAAAATGGAAGAACTTTCGACTTCATCTTATGCCGCTCTGTTTAATATTCCCAATCCTGATACCACCGCATCGTGCCTCGCGCCTTGCCCCTTGAATTGTGTTGTACCTCCTGATGAATGTAGAACGCAGGTGGCAGGTTTTTCTGATTTTGACAGAGAGGTTGATGTAACTTGTCCCTATCTTGGCTTTAACAATCTGGCTAAGGTGTCGGTAACAGTGTACTGGCAGGGACATAAGGGGGAACGCTCGTTTACCTTAGAAAGCATGGTTGCGAATTTTTAGATATGAGGATATTCAGGAAAGGCCTGATTTTATCTCAAATGGGTTTTAGAAAGAAAGAATCTGTCTCTGTAAAGCATAACAGTTTTACTCTCATTGAGACGTTAGTGGGTGTTATTATATTGGGCTTAATAATGGTTGTGATGACAAGGGTTTTTATCTCTGCCCAAATGTCTTACTCGAAGCAGGGTTCCAATGTGCTTGTATTAAGCGAAGGCCGATGGGCATTAGAATTTATGAGTAATGAGCTGAGATGTGCTACGGTCAGCAGTATTAAGACGACGGGTTTCTGGCCTAATTATTGGAACGGCAAACGCATAGAATTTCAGGGAGATATTGATAATGACGGCTCTTTGGAAAATGTGAGATACCAGAGAATAAGGTCGGGATGGACTTTTATTAATAAATTAGGGAGAAGCGTAAAACCGGGATGGTGGTGGAGTACGCCCATAGATATGACAGCCTTGATTCCTCTCAACAACAGTGCCACGATTTTCAGTGATGACGGCAGTGGTCTAATTACGATAGAGCTTACTCTAAGGCCAAGGCCGGACCTTTCAGAGAAACGGTGGAACAGGAGTATAACATTTAGGACAAAGGTAAGAGCAAGAAACCCTTAATATGAAATCTCAGGCGTTGATACTGGCTATTTTTATTATGTTTATAGGAGCGGTTATAAGCGTGGGCCTTATGCATATGTGGGAGCCCACTATGATGGCAAATTCTTTGCAGAAACAGAACCTAATCGCGTTTTATATCGCTCAGGCAGGAGTTGAAAGGGCAAAGGTTGAAGTATTGAATAATGTCAGCCTTTCCGGCAATTCCCTTGATTTTACAGATTTGGATATTACAGGCGACAATTATAACTTTTATTACAATTTTTCTGTTTCTATTTCGGGGACGCAAAGAGACATTACAGGAAGAGGCGTGGTGTATGAGAGAAACTCAGACGGAAGCGACGGCAAGCTCCTTGCTCATAGGGAAATTGCTGTGACTATTGATGGGATATCGGATACATCACCACCAGATGGCGTAGATGATGATTTGTCGGGAATGGATCAAAGCTTATAAAGATTAACAGTTAACAATAATAGGGAATGGTTATGCATTTAGATAGATATAGTTATGTCGCAAGAGATGAGCGGGGAAAGGTTGTGAAGGGTATTCTTTCTGCCGAAAGCGAGATAGACCTTGCCAACAAAATCAGAAACATGGGTTATTTTCTTACCAAGGCGAGTCTCTATAGAGAAAAGAAAGCCGGCGGCAAAGAAGGCTCTATTAAAGGTAAAGACCTTCTTACTTTTACCATTCATCTTGCGACGTTGGTTGAAGCAGGTATTCCTCTTGTTGAGGGCTTAAGAGATTTATCACGTAATGCTGAGAAGGAAGATGCGGGTAAATTGATTGATGATTTGCGCTATAGGGTTGAAAGCGGTTCTTCGTTAAAAGAAGCATTGAGTATGCACCCGGGGAGCTTCAATAGTCTTTATCTCGCGCTTATAGGAGCGGGCGAGGCCACAGGTAAGCTTGTGTTTGCGCTTGAGAGCCTCTCGGTTTTTTTAGAGTGGCAGATGGACTTGAAGTCAAAAATAAAAGAAGCCATGACTTATCCTATACTTCTTTCTATAGCGATGGTGGGAGTAGTGACTCTTTTAATGGTAAAAGTTGTACCTATATTTAAGCCTATGTTTAACCAGGTTGGGACAGAATTGCCGTTTACTACTCAGATGGTTATTAACGCCAGCGATTTTATTAAACATTATTTTATTCTGCTACTTTTTGTGCCGGTTCTGTTTATCGTTGGGTATAAGATTATATACTCAAAACCCCAGGGTAAGTATATGTTTGATAGCCTTAAATTGAAAATGCCTATTTTCGGAGATTTAATTCATAAAATAGCGCTTTCGCGTTTTTGTCATATTTTGAGTTTATCTCTTCAGTCAGGAGTGAATATTTTAGGCGCATTGGATATTTCCATAAGCGCTATGGGAAATTCGCGGCTTGAAGCTTCCACGAAAAGGGCGCGTGATTCTATAAATTTAGGAGAAAAAATTGCTACGAGTTTAGAGGTGACCGGTGATTTTCCTCCTCTGATTATAAGAATGATTGGTGTAGGCGAAGAGTCAGGAACGTTGGCAAATAGCCTTAATAAGGTAAGCCAGTTTTATGATAAAGAAATACCGCGCACAATAAACAGGATATTTACTCTTTTTGAGCCGATTATGATTATAACTATGGGGTTCGTTGTGGGTTTTATTGCCATATCTATATTTATGCCGATGTTTAAACTCGCTCAGTCTTTAGATTGATAATATGAAACATACAATAATAGGGATAGACATAGGCGGTATATACACGAAAGTAGTAGAAGCGGAGGCCGCGGGTAAGCTTTCGGTAATCAATACACTTCTTATCCCTACGCCTTTTTTGTCTAACGCAAAAGAAACAGGTATCGATAAACGCGCATTATGCCAGGAGATTTTCAAGAAGATTCCGTTAAGCCGCCTCAAAGAATCACGTATAGCTATAAATATCCCTATTTTTTCTCCTGTTATAACCACGATTGTTCTGCCGCGGATGAACAAGAAAGAGTTAGGGGCTGCCGCCCTTACAGAAGCCCGCAGGAAAATGATACCTCAGCCTGGCCCTAACAGTATTTTTGAGACTGTATTCCTGGGAGAAATAATAGAAGCAAACATCCCCCGGTATGAAGTTCTTGTGGTAAGAGAAGAGAAGGAATTTGTAATTACGGCATTGGATTTCTTTAAAGAATTTGATTTATATCCTTCTGTTATAACTCCTGTTTGTGCGTCTTTAGGCAGTGTGTTTGCCAGAAAGCCGGAATATAGGGACAAAGAAGCTGCATTTATAGATATAGGCCACAGTTCAATGAGTATTTCTATAAGCAAGGGGATTAATATTATATTTAACAGAAACATTTCTTTTGGCTGTAAGGATATAATACAGGGGTTAGCAAGCGGCCTGGGATTACCTTACCAGCAGGCTCAAGATATTCTTTTAAAAAATGGTCTGCCTGATGTCCAGTTCGGCTCTAAAGATAGAGTAGCTATTGCTGAAGAGATAATGCGCCAAAAGTATGAAGCGGGAGTGGATGGCAAGGCGGAAGGCGATGTTAACCTTTTGGAACTGCGTATGCTTATGGAGCCGTTTTTAGAGAGGATAACTCAGGAGATACGCCGTACTTTTATATATTTTAAAGAACGCTATGAGGCGCGTAATATTGAGAGAATATTTTTCCTGGGAGGAGGAGCGCTTATAAATAATCTTGTAAATACCGTGGGGGCGCGGATTTCTCCTTCTCCTGAGATAATGGATATCAGTAAACTTATGGGGTCTTCTTTTGAGGATAACAGATATAAGGATAAATTCGTTCTTTTCTCAGGGGCAATGGGACTTGCTTTAAGTACTACGCTTAAGACACAAGAGATAATAAATTTCCTTCCTTTTGAATTTAAGAAGAAAGAAGAAATTGCCATAAAACGCTCTATATTTAGCGCAGTATGTATTCTTATAATATGCGGTTTCCTCACAGGGTGGATTAATTTCTGGATTATAAGTATTAACGCAGGGAGGTCTTTGAAGAGGGTAAATTTTGAAATTGGAAGGCTTCAGGGGTCTCATATAGAGACGAAGAGCCTTGCGGCGGCAATGAAATCAATTGAAGACAGGAATAACGCTATTAAATCATTGATAGAGGGCAGAAAGGATTTCCTTCCTATTTTAAGTTCGCTGGCAATAAGAGAAACAGACCAGATGTTTTTTTCACATCTTTATATAGGAAAGCCTAAGAAGCAGAGAGAAACTAAAGCTTCAGCAAGAAGAATGGTATCTTCAAGAACGGCTTCAGAGGCAAAATCTGAAGGTTATGTTATGGAGTTAAAAATTAATATCTTGGGTGATTACGAGAAAAGTTACAGCGTTGCGGAAAAGTTTGTTTCTAAGTTAAGAAAAATGCCCTATTTTAAGAATGCTAAACTTATTACCCCAAGCCTCGATATAATTAAACCCGTTATCGATGATAATAATGTGAACTTGACGGCAGTTAAATGGCGGGAGTTTACTGTAGAGGCCGGACTTAATATATAACTATGAAGAAAATATTTTTAAGTATTCGTTTTATTCTTTTAACCACAGCGGTATTTTCTATTGGTTTATTTATTTATCAAGTAAAAGAAACCAGCATCATAAAAAGGAGACTTTCTGACAGAAAGAGTATTTTGCAGGAGATGAGGAGTGCAGAGAGAAAAAGCAAGAAAATTAAACGGAAGGTTATAGAAAGTAAGCAAAAGGAAAAGGAAATATTAAGGAAAATTCCCAAGAATAAAAAGTCTATTTTTGTGCTCATGAAAGAATTAACCGCCATTGGTAATAGTATGGGTATAAAAAGCATAAGTTTTGTAATAGGAAAATCTCCGCGGGAAGATAATAAGGCTTTAAAAAAGAATATTATGCGCAAAAGGCGTAATCCGCACATGTTTAATAATCCTGAAAGTACAAAATCAGGGTTGATAACGGCATATCATTTTAAAATGAGCTTTGCTGCAAGTTACATGGAATTATACGATTTTATTAAGAAGATTATTTCCATGGAAAGGGTGGTATCATTGGAAAGTATAGAGATAGAGCGTAATAAAGAATATTTTCCCCGCCAGAAAGTAAGCCTCAAGCTTATAACTTATACATTCTCCGATTCCAAAAAATAGCATAGTTGTTTTTATCCAATATGCGTATGCGCATATTCTTTTGGGAGACATGTCTGAGGCAAAGACTTTCTTATAATGAGTATAAAGTGACAGCGTTATGTACAGGATGTTAACCCAAACAATGCTAACCGCATTATTTGGTTTAATGCGGGTACGTATGGACAAAAAGACAGAGAGTGCCACAGCGGTAGAGCCGAACATAGATAAGCTTATAGCCCATTGGTTTAAAAGACGGGGCATGAGCTGGCCGGAGCAAGGGGCACAATCATTATTAAAGA
>MVCW01000086.1 GCA_002049895.1 Candidatus Omnitrophica bacterium 4484_171
ACTATCATATCTATCAAGCCGTGCTCTAAGTTGAATTCTGAAGTTTGAAATCCTTTAGGCAAATCCTCTTTTATTGTCTGCTTAATCACCCTTGGGCCTGTAAAGCCAATAAGAGAGTGAGGTTCGGCGATGATAATATCTCCTAACCCTGCGAAAGAAGCCATCACACCCGCCATAGTAGGATGTGTAAGTACGGATATATAAGGAAGGCCTGCCTCTTTTAACCTATGTAGAGCACCGCTTGTCTTTGCCATCTGCATTAAAGAAAGCATTCCTTCATACATCCTCGCGCCTCCTCCTGAACCTGATACTATGATAAGGGGAAATTTATTTTCAACCGCAAACTCAGCAATACGGGTAATTTTTTCACCAACAACAGAACCCATAGACCCCATAATAAAACGTGCGTCAGTAACACCCAAAGCGACTCTTCTCTCGTTTATCTTAGCCTCTCCGGCAATAGCAGCCTCTTTAAGAGAAGTACTTTGCTGTGCTTCTTTAATCTTATCCTTATAAGACTTCGGCCCTTCAAAGTTCAGAGGGTCATTGGACTCCAAATTGGAAAAATATTCTATAAAGGTCCCCTCATCAGTAATAACTCTGACTCTCTCCCAGCACGTAAGAGGAAAATGATAACCGCATTTATTGCATACTTTAAGGTTTTCCTCAAGGACCTTGTTGAAAATGAGCTCATTACACCGGGGACATTTGCTCCATAACCCGTCAGGAACTCCCTTCCTTTTGTCTCTTGCGCCGATAGTCTTTATCTTTTTCTTGAATATTCTCAAAGCCCTATCCTCCTTGCTACTATGCCCGATAAAAGCTTGGGATAAAAATAAGTCGATTTCTGAGGCAATCTGTGTCCTTTTCTCGCCATATTAAATACACCTTTCAATGGCGTAGGACGTAAAATAAAAGAAACCCTTCCGCCTTTGGACATCTTTATTGCCTCATCCATAGAATGAGTATAAACAATATCGTCTCTTTTCTTAACCTTAGGAAGTATGAACTTATGAAGCATATAAACATCGAGGTTCTTATATGCGGCGTTTTGGGCTTCTTCAAATATTTTATCTGAAAAAACAATACTTTTCAATCGTAAAAGATAGAATGTTTTCCCGTCATATAAACCAAATATCATCCTCCTGGGCTCTGCTTTATTAAATGACTGTCTAAAAACTCCCTTATCACATTCCGTAATATCACAATATTTTGAGATTTTGTTTAGAAACGCATCAAACGGAATATTTAACTTGACCACTCTATGGGTAGGAAGAATAAGCAGGCCGCTGTAGGAATCGGTAAAATAAGCCAATATATAACAGGCATCTTTTACTTCTGCACCCACCGCCTTGAAATAACGATATGCCACCTCAAAACGATGATGGCCGTCAGCAATAAAAAGATGCCGGTTTCTAAACGATGCTTCTATACCTCTTAGGCGTATGCCGCTGTCGATACGCCAAACTCTGTTTTTTATGCCGGAGAAATCCGTAAAACTTATAATAGGCCTCTTGCTTCTGTAACTTTCATATGAAGAACTTAATGGGCCTATCCTGCCGGGAACAATGACAAATATAGGGCTTAAATTAGCTTTTAACTTTTTAATAATGTAATACCTGTCCTTCCTGGGAGTACCAAAAGTATATTCGTGAGGGAAAATTACACCCTCTTTATCTATCCTTAAAAGACCTAATAAACCGACACGTTTGTGTATTTTATTCTCAAAATAAAAATTCTGCTCATAAAGGTAGAAGCAGGGCTTATCATCTTCAATCAGTACTCTTTTATCAATCCACCTCTCAAATGTATTCGCAAGATAGCTATAGTCGTGTTTGTCGTCAACCTTAAGAATATTACAGAAGTTGTAAGGAGACATTTTCTTAAAAAATTTATCTTCTTTCTTATCTGTAATGTCGTAGGGAGGGCAAACAACTTTCGACAAATCTCTAACTAACTCGGGATTATAGTATAGGGCCCGAAACGGTTTTATTAAAGACATTACTTTTTATTATCGGTTGGTTTCTTGGAATCGCTGCTCTTAGATTTATCTTCTCTTTTGCTGCTTTCTTTTTTGCTTTCTGAAGGCGGGTTGTTTTTATAATCAGTAGCGTAGAACCCGCTTCCTTTAAATATAATACCGCACCCCCCGCTTATGAGCCTTCTTACTTTAGAATGACACTTGGGGCATCTTTTGCGCGGCACATCGTCTACTTTTTGAAAAACCTCAAAAGTATAACCGCATTTTGTACATTCATATTCATACGTAGGCATATTTTCTCCTCAATGAGCACATCGCTTATGGAACGTAAGTGAACATAAGTGATAAGTCAACTCCATTCGACTTTGCTCAGGGCCGATACTGATCCATTCGATAAAACTCAGGATCAGTCCTGAGTATTTTCGAAGCATCGAATTGATCCCGATGAACACACCGCAAAAATCATCTGCGGGCTCACAATTCTCTGCGTAATTTGCCAAGTTCCAACAACAAATTCTTTTCCCTTACGGATAGCTTTCTCGGTATTTCTACTTCAACCTCAACAAGTTCGTCTCCCAATCTCTTTGTCTTCAAATCAGATAATCCCTTGCCGCGCAGGCGGAAAATAGTATTGGGCTGAGTTCCTGCCGGAATTTTCATCTTTGCTTTTGACAAAAGAGTAGGGACCTCAATCTCTCCTCCAAGCACTGCTTTAATCATACTTATCTTTACTTTACATTTTAAATCTGAGCCTCTTCTTTCAAACACATGATGCCTTTTAACATTAAGATGAAGGTAAAAATCGCCGTATCCTCCTGTGCCGAAATTACCTTCATTACGCAGACGCAGAACAGAACCAGTATCAACCCCTCCCGGTATATTAACGGTAACTGTCTTATTTACCCGGACAACCCCCTGGCCTCTGCATTTAGAACACTTGGCGCTTATAACTACACCTTCGCCGCGGCAGGTAGGGCAGGTTTGAGCAATACTTATAAAACCCATACCGCTTGTTACCTGGCCCCGCCCTCTGCAGGTAGGGCAGGTTTTTTTTGTTGACCCGGGCTGAGCACCGCTTCCTTTACATTCCGGGCACATCTCAAAACGGGGAAAACTTATTGACTTTGAACCTCCTACAGCTGCATCTTCCAGGCTTATGCTAAACTCATAATGAATATCATCTCCTCTTGCTCTGCCTGATGAGCCTCTGCGTGAAGAACCGAATATATCGAAACCAAAACCGGAAAGTATATCATCGAATATACTTGAGCCAAACCCACCCGAACCGAAAATATCACTGAAATTGGCGCTTCTAAATATGTCTTCTGTGCTGAACCGGGAATCTATCCCCGCATGTCCATACTGATCATACAAAGAACGTTTTTTAGGGTCATTAAGGACAGCATAGGCTTCGGAGATCTCCTTAAACTTCTCCTCGGCTTCTTTCTTATGCTCCTGAGATACCCTGTCAGGATGATACTGCATAACAAGCTTGCGGTATGCTTTCTTTATATCATCACTGCTGGCGCCTTTGGAAACTCCCAATATATCGTAGTAGTCTCTTTTTGTCCCCATCATAATCAAAAGTCACAAGGTCACAAAACCACAAGGCCACAAGCAAGAAGTCTTAAGATTGCGAAAATTGTGGCCTCGCAGGCTTGTATTCTACTTCTTCTCTTCTTTATAATCAGCGTCTATTACTTCACCATCTTTGGCCGAATTACCCTTCTGGTTTGTTCCTGTATCCTGAGCCCCCGATGAGGCTTGAGCCCCTTGAGAATCTGCCTGAGCCCCCTGAGGACCTGCCTGAGCCCCCTGAGGGCCCTGAGCGCCTTTGCTGGCGCTTGATTTATACACTTCTTCAGCAAGTTTATAAGAAGCCTGAGTCAGCTCATCGATTGCTTTCTGAAGTTCCTCTGATTGAATATCCTGTTTCTTTAATGCTTCTTTTAAACGCGTCAATTTATCTTCTATATTCTTTTTGTCGCTGTCTGAGACTTTACTGCCAAAATCCTTAAGTGATTTCTCCGTTGTATAAACAAGATTATCTCCTTTATTTCTCAATTCTGCTAACTCTTTTTTCTTCTTGTCTTCTTCAGCGTAACGCTCAGCGTCCTTAACCATTTTATCAATCTCTTCTTCTGACAGTTTCTGAGGGGCGGTTATCCTTATGGATTGCTCTTTGCCTGTGCCTAAATCTTTTGCCGAAACATGGACAATTCCATTTACGTCAATGTCAAAAGTAACCTCTATCTGAGGAACGCCTCTTGGCGCGGAAGGAATGCCCACAAGGTCAAATCTGCCAAGCTCAGTATTATCATTGGCCATGGCACGTTCTCCCTGCAATACCCTGATAGTCACGGCAGTCTGATTGTTTTCAGCTGTGGTAAAAATTTGTGATTTCTTTGTAGGAATTGTGGTATTCCTTTCAATCAGTTTAGTACATACCCCTCCTAAGGTTTCTATCCCTAAAGAAAGAGGAGTAACATCTAAAAGCACAACGTCTTTTACGTCTCCCTTAATAATTCCTGCCTGAATTGCCGCGCCAAAAGCTACGCATTCCATGGGGTCAATACCGCGCTCAATCTTTTTACCCACATAATCCTCAACAAATTGCTGGACAATAGGCATACGGGTCGGGCCGCCGACCATAATTATACGGTTAATATCATTAGGTGTAAGTTTGGCATCTCCCAAAGCCTGCTCGATAGAATGACGCGTGCGTTCAATAATAGGCCTCACTAACTCTTCTAATTTTGCTCTTGTGATGTTCATAACAAGATGTTTAGGCCCGCTTGCATCGGCAGTAATAAAGGGAAGATTGATATCAGTTGATATAGTTGATGAAAGCTCTATCTTTGCTTTCTCTGCCGCCTCACGAAGCCTCTGCAAGGCCATTGTATCTTTGCTCAAATCTATACCATTGTCACGCTTAAACTCGGCTATTATATAATTCATAAGCGCTTCATCCATATCGCGTCCGCCAAGCTGCGTATCGCCGGATGTTGACTTTACCTCAAATACCCCCTGAGCCATTTCCATAATTGTTACATCAAGAGTCCCTCCGCCAAAGTCAAAAACTAAAATCTTCTGCTCTTTATCCTCCTTACCCAGACCATAAGCAAGACAAGCGGCTGTAGGTTCATTAATAATTCTTAGAACCTTAAAACCTGCAATTTCCCCTGCGTCTTTTGTTGCCTGTCTCTGGTTGTCGTTAAAATAAGCAGGACAAGTAATTATAACTTCCTCAACTTTATCGCCAAGATAGCTTTCCGCGTCTTTCTTTATCTTCTGCAGAATAAACGCGGATAATTGCTGAGGAGTAAATTCCTTGTCAAAAATCTTATATTTATGGGTAGTGCCCATTTTTCTCTTAAAACCGGTTACTGTCCCTGAAGGATTAATAGCCGCCTG
>MVCW01000013.1 GCA_002049895.1 Candidatus Omnitrophica bacterium 4484_171
TTATCATCTTTTAGATTGTGCTCCTTCGTAAGGGTGACTTTGCCTGTGCCCGTAAGGGTATGACATTGTGACGTTGTGACCTTTTTTCTGCGGTAATCTGTTTTGTCTGTGTTAATCTGTGTGTACATTTGTGTTCTCCGGGAGTGTCCTTGTTGTATAATGGCATTTGGGGAACTTACTGCACCCATAAAAAAGCTGCCCTCTGAGTGTCCTTGTTGTATAATGGCATTTGGGGAACTTACTGCACCCATAAAAAAGCTGCCCTCTTTTGTTCCTTCTTTCAACAAGTTCTCCTTCCTTGCATCCAGGGCATTTTACCCCTGTTGTAATACTCTCTGCATACCTACACTCAGGGAACCCCGAACAGCTTAAGAACCTTCCCCGCCGTGACCACTTAATCATAAGGGGCCTGCCGCATTTAGGACATTTCTTATCTACGAATTCAACATGCTTCTTAATAAGTTTTGAAGCGTGGTCTACTTTGCTTTTGAAAATAGGATAAAACTCATCAAGTATTTCTTTACCGTCAGTTTTCCCCTCTTCAACATCATCAAGCTTATCCTCTATACGGGCACTGAAACTTTCATTCATAATATCGCTGAAATACTCTACCAGAAGCTCACACACCCTTACGCCTAAATCTGAAGGGACAAAATACCCTTTCTCCCTATGAACATAATTCCTGAATATTAATGTAGAAATGGTAGGAGCGTAGGTTGAAGGCCTGCCTATACCTTTTTCTTCCATTAGTTTTACCAAAGACGCGTCCGTGAAACGGGCAGGAGGTCGCGTAGTTTTCTCTATAACATCAATATTCTCTAACTCCACCTCATCAAGCCTTGAAAGAGAAGGCAAAGTTTTATCTTTGTCAAAACCCAGCACCCTAAGGAAACCGTCAAAGACAACTTTTCTGCCCTCAGCAGAAAATAAAGCACCTCTGCCTTCAATTAACACCCTGGAATTCTCTATTACAGCCTCCTTCATAAATACAGACAGAGAACGTTTCCATATAAGTTCATACAGTTTCAATTCATCAGGTTTAAGATACTCCCCTACAGAATCAGGCGTAAGATGAAATTGAGCAGGCCTTATCGCTTCATGAGCTAACTGTGCTGATTTCTTCTCTTTATATTTGTAATCTTTACCGCGAACGTAGCTGCTGCCGAATTTATCTTTTATAAACAGCTTGGCTTCATCCCTGGCTTTATCGGCAATACGGAAGGAATCAGTCCTCATATAGGTTATTAGGCCGACCATCCTGCCGCCGATGCTAATACCTTCATAGAGTTTTTGCGCCAGAAGCATAGTCTTCTTTGAAGAGAACCTCAGTTTATTAAAAGATTCCTGCTGCAATAATGACGTAGTAAAAGGCGCGGGCGGCTTGCGTTTTACCTCTCTTTTTATAACTTCCTTTACAAAGAACTTTCCGCCTTTTAATATCTCCAAAACACTGTGAGCACTTTCTCTATCAGAAAAAACAGCTTTTTTGTTGTTGAATTTCTTAAGATGTCCTTTAAAAACGGAATTGCCTTTTCTAAAAAGAGACTCTAATTCGTACCTAGTTACAGGAACAAATTTATCTATTTCTTTCTCTCTCTCAACAATGAATTTTAAAGCTATAGACTGGACTCTTCCTGCTGAAAGTCCCCGCAGAACCTTTTTCCACAGGAGGGGAGAAAGATAATATCCTACTATCCTGTCAAGAATCCTGCGTATCTTCTGGGCATTCACCTTATTGATGTCAATATCTGCCGCATTGTCAAATGCCTCTTTAACTGCTGATTCTGTAATCTCATGGAAGACAACGCGGCGAAATTTAAGCTTCCCTCTTTCTAAAATATTCTTTATGTGCCAGCTTATCGCTTCGCCTTCTCTGTCGGGGTCCGTAGCTAAATAAATGACATCCTTGTTTTTCGCTCTATTTTTAAGAAGACTGGCTATCTTCTTTTTACCTGCTATAATACGGTAAGTTGGAATGAAACCTTCTTCTATCTTTATTCCCAGAGAATGAGGAGGCAAATCTACAATATGACCCATTGAAGAAGATACTTCGTAAGACTTCCCCAGAAAACCGGATATTGTTTTTGCCTTTGTGGGTGACTCTACTATAACAAGATATTTAGCCATATATTCTGCGTGTAAAATAAAACGGTTTTTTCTCCTCTACCAAACCCTTAATCTGTAAAGCAAGAATAGCTCCGCTTACTTCCTGCATTGTCAAACCGCTCTTTATAATCATCTCCTCCATGAAAATACCTTCTCTATCGATTATATCAAAAATAATCTTCTCCTTAGAATCTAAATTAATGCTATGTTCCCTGGGGCGCCACTCTACATTGAGTTCATCAAGTATATCCTCAAGTGAATCAACGAGTTTAGCCCCTTCTTTAATCAAAAGATGCGTCCCCTTGCTTAAAGGAGAATTTATCTTACCGGGAAGCGCAAAAACTTCCCTGTTTTGTTCCAAGGCATAACGAGCTGTAATAAGGGCTCCGCTTCTTGCTGCCGCCTCTACGACTAAAACCCCCTTAGAAAGCCCGCTTATTATTCTATTGCGCCGGGGAAAATTCTCTTTTAAAGGAGAAGTTTCCAGAGGGAATTCTGATATTACCGCTCCCTTATGAGATATCTTTTCCGCTAAATATTTATTCTCATGCGGATAAATATTGGCAATCCCGCTTCCTAATACTGCTATTGTTTTTCCGGCATCAAGGGCCTTCTTGTGAGCCGCATAATCTATACCCTTAGCAAGGCCTGACACTATGACTATGCCAAGAGCGGAAAGAGAAAATGAGAATTTCTCAGCCATAGCTATTCCGTAGAAGCTGGCAAGCCTTGATCCGACAATCCCAAAACATAAATCTGACAAAGATGACTTATCGCCTTTAACATAAATGACAAGCGGCGGATACGTTATTTCTTTCAAAAGAAGAGGGTAATCGGGGCTTAAGTAATCAATCAAGCTTACTCTCTCTTTATCCATAAGGCGCAATTCTTTATCTATCCATCCGCTGTCTCTTAATGATAAAAACCTATCGGCAGTGGTATCTTTAAGGCCTGAATCTATAAGTTTATGCTTATTGGCCCTTAGTGTATCGTCAATATCAGGAAAGTGGTCAAAAAGGCTTTTTATCTCTTTGGCGGAGATATTTTTTATTTTATTGAGCAATACTAACGATTTTCTAAACATTCCCTAAACCATGTATTATTCTAGAAGCTACGCCGCCGGGACTGACGCCTGCGGTATCAATAAAAATATCGGCCCTCTCATAAAAAGGAGCCCTGGCTTCGAGAAGCTCTCTTATTCTTCTAACAGGGTCTGAAACATTAAGAAGAGGACGTGATTTGTCTTTTTTTACTCTCTCGTATATAGTTTTATCATCGGCCTCAAGGCAGACGATTACGCCTGTATTCTTCATTATTGATACATTATCTTCGTCTATGATTATTCCTCCTCCGCAGCTTACTATTAAATTGTCTCTCGCAGAAATTTCTTTTAGAACCTTCTTCTCTACAGCCCTGAAATACCTCTCCCCTTTTTTAGAAAATATATCGGTAATTTTCATATTTTCTTTTTTCTCAATAATATCATCGGTCTCAACAAACTTCATCTTCAGCCTGCTGGACAAGATTTTTCCTACCGTACTTTTGCCCGTCCCCATAAAACCCACAATATATATATTCTTATTCATATCAAGAATGTATCTTATACTAATACCTTTGTCAAGGCACAATAATGTTAACCGCATTATTTGGGGCACATTCAAGTTTGAAGAGTCCGCAAAGCCGCAAGCTGCAGGCTGTAAAACACAAGTTTTAAGCCGCAAGCTGTAAGCTATACAACTTAAAACATGTAACCTTGTGGCTTTTTAATCTGTGCTAATCTGTGTTTTTCATCTGTGTTTAAAAAGCGCTTGCGCCTTAATAAATTAAGTGGTATTATTCTTTACAAAAGGAGGAAAAAATGAAAGATGAGATGGATATTTTGAAAGAAGTAGGCACTACTGCCGCCGCTCACGGAAGCATAGCGCTTTCTGAAATATTAGGCAGAAAAATAAATCTGCGCCTGCCCTCTTTAGAGATACTGCCGCGTGAAAGAATAACAAAAAAGATGCATATAGAAGG
Organism: Candidatus Omnitrophica bacterium 4484_171; assembly: GCA_002049895.1. Classification (GTDB taxonomy): domain Bacteria; phylum Omnitrophota; class Gorgyraeia; order Duberdicusellales; family 4484-171; genus 4484-171. Next base: position 4,126 of record MVCW01000013.1, read on the forward strand.
AATGGTTTTAACTCTGCAAATGCAGATATTAAGCGGGCTTAAGGGAAAAATCGTATTCCTCTTAGAAGAAAAAAGCGCTTTCAGGCTGGTAGATATGTGTTATAAGTCAAGAGAAGGAAGCAAAAAGGCGAGTATTTTTACAGAAATGGGCATGTCGGTTATAAAAGAAGTCGGCAATATTATCATCTCAAGCTATATAAGTTCGCTCAGCTTCTTTATAAAGAAGCTGATAATACCGTCTTTTCCCATGCTTATAAATGCCCCATTTGCGGAAATAATAAATACGCTGACTCTTGGCTACGAAAGGGAAGACTACATTCTTGTAGTAGAAGCCATATTCGAAGAGGAAAAGGAAAGTATAAAAGGCAACTTCTGGCTTGTGCTTACACCTGATGCGGCAGAAGAGATTAAAAGAATATGCAAAAAGATGCTTGAAGCAATAAATAAAGACTAATATGGCTGAAGCAAACATACTTATTTTAAGCACTGACTCAAAGTCATTTGAATATATAAACAGCCTTCTTGAAGGAGAAGGATACATTGTAAATAGCTACAATGACGCAGATTCGTTTCTTATCGCTCTTGAAGAAAAAAGCTTTGACCTTATTCTAATTGATATGGGAAACAAAAATATCAATGGTATTGAATTATGTAAGAATATCCGCAGCGATTTCATGCTTAGGCATATCCCTATAATACTCTTTGTAGAAAAACAGCATACAATTGAAAAAATAAAAGGTATTTATGCAGGAGCTGACGATTATATAGAAAAGCCGCCCCATGCTGATGAACTGCTTACGCGCGTAAAAGCATCACTGTGGAGAGCAAAGAGAGACCTTGACGCCAACCCCCTCACTAAGCTTCCTGGAAATGCTTCCATATCGAAAGAACTCGACAAGCGCATATCAGCTCAAGAGGCATTCTGTGCCGCTTATGCTGATTTGGATAAATTCAAAGAATATAACGACTATTATGGATTTGGGTGGGGAGATAAGCTTATCCAGCATACTGCCTCTGTTATCTACAATGCTATAAAAGAACTTGGTGGAGAGAATGACTTCATAGGCCATATTGGAGGAGATGATTTTATCTTTATAACCTCGCCTGAATCGATAGAAAATATCTGCAAGAAAATAATATATGATTTTGATATAAGCATACCTTCTTTCTATAAAGAAGAGGACAGAAAAAAAGGGTATATAGTTATTAAAAACAGAAAAGGCATTGTAGGTGAAATGCCTTTCATTACCATATCCATAGGCGTTGTAACAACACGCGAAAGAAAAATTATACATTCCGGCCAGATTATTCAGATTGCTACTGAACTCAAATCCTACTGCAAGACATTCCCTAAAAGCATCTACATTATGGACCGCAGAAGAGACAAAAAGATTTGATACCTCCTTTCGATTCATACTGAATATTTTTGATAAATCCTAAGGGACATTTTAAGAAACCTTTAACCTAAATTTTTTGCAGCTATGAGGCTGTCCTCGTAGTAAAACGCAGGAGTATATAATAATGGTTTTTCGTCTTTAGGGTAAAAGATTTTGTATAACTGGTTGATAGGGAGGGAGAAATAAAAAAACATCGATTGCCGAAGAAAAACTGATATAGTTAGGTTCCTTATATGCCAACTAACCATGAGGCAGCCGAGGCAAAAGTATAGTATCACACAAACGTTAAATTTAGGATTATTCTTGTTTAGGGTGATAAAATCTCTATAACGCAATAGGCTTTAAATAGTTAGAATAAAACAAGAATGCTTCTTGATTACAGTAATGAAAGAAATGATTGCGGCGATTAATCCGTTACAGCGCAAAAAAAATCTCTATAATCTTTCTTAATCATTGTCCTCAGGTTCTTTCTTGCCGCCTTAAATAAGAAAGAACCATAATAATTCAAACGTAAACTTGGATTTAGAAAGGATATAATTTAGAAAGGATATAATGGAAAACAAAATTGATATTTCTTATGCAAAATATACTACTAGAAAACAAATTAAATAATCAAGCTATAAATTCAGCCCAAAGGGACAGTGCTTACCTTATCAAAAACAACACCAGATTCAAAAGCACCTTCTTTCGCAATTGTCCAGATAATTCTTCCTTTTACAAAAAACGGCCCTACATTTGGCAAAATCTTAAATTCGCTGCTGACGACCCTCTCTCTATCCAGAGGAGTATCAGTAATTATGCGCATTCCTCCTATACTTACGTCTATTACCTGGGCCTCTGATTTTTCCCCTTCCAGATCAATATAAGCACTTCTTCCTAGCCCCCAGCGGTCAAAACGCCTTTTCTCATCCATTATTCCTCCTTTTTACTCTGTTGTTCTTTTGTCTTCTTGATATCCTCTACTTCCTCAGGAGAAAATACCCTGGCTAAGTCTATAAGAATAAGCAGCCTGTCTCCTAATTTACCAACACCCTTAAGATATTCCTCATGTATTTCTGCTGTTATAAGCTCCGGCGCCTTATCAATATTCTCCGAAGAAAGCCGAAAAACTTCCATAACTTCATCAACAATCATCCCGATTATGTTTCCTTCAAATTCAACGACGATAATCCTGCTTCTGTCAGAACGCGGGCTGGGTGTAATCTTCAACCTCTTAGCTAAATCGATTATGGCCAATATTTGTCCTCTCAAATTAACTACTCCTTCAACGAAATCGGGAGCCCGCGGCACAGGAGTAATTGGAACAAGCCTCACGATTTCTCTCACCTCGCTTATAGGCACACCGAATTCTTCTTTGCCTATTTTAAAAACAACTAACTGTATTTCTTTTGAGTTAAATTCTTTCTCCATAACTACCCTCTTACTTTAAATTTTCCTGCCAATTCCTGGCCGCCATTTCCTCCATTGAAGCGGTCATTTCTTCAACCAAGTTCAATGCTTCTTCAGTTGAAAAGGCTGATTCTTCGGAAGCTGCCTTTGCGGAATTCCCCACAGGTTTTCTTACCTCCTCAGCTGCTACCGTGAAACCGTATCCTGCCTCTTCCGCGCGCGCCGCTTCAATCGCCGCGTTAAGTGCCGGGAGATTAGTCTAATCGGCAATATTAGTAATTACTTCAACGCTTCTTCCGATTTCCTGGGAACGTTCCCCGAATCTGCCCACCACTTGAGCAATCTCATTGGCAACCTCGTTTATACGTATTGTGCACGTAACCGGTCTTTAGACGCCTTCATATCGGATTCGGTTAAAGCGGCGGCTCCCTGAGACACCTTTGCTCCTTTAAGAAAGCTGTCTGTGGAAATAAAGTATTTACCTGATGAATCAACCAACCCTATCCATGTAACACCTTCACTGCCTTTTTGTCTTTGCTGCAATTTATTCTATCTTATCAATGTGCTGAGATGTCAAAAGGTCTAATAGAAAATCACCTAAGGCTCCGGAGAAAACAGATACTTTCTTGTCCTGCTGTTCTAATAGCAATGGCGGGATTGACTTTAACCGTCTGGCTCATATTGTACCAGTTCTTCAAGTACTCATTGCACAGCCGCAGACACGCCCCCATTTAACGCTTATGCCTGCGAAGGCAATTATTAAAGAGGAAATTAAACGAAAATGCTCACCGCAAAAATAATAACCCTCTTACTTATTCCTCATCTCCTTTCATTATGAGCCTCTAAAACTCACTGTGAAAATTTTATCATTGTTTTCAAGGCACTGTCAAGCTTTTTTTGACAGATTTCTTTACTTATCTTTATAAACTCCAGTATATTACATACAATCAGCCTTAATTTATACCCAAAGTAGAAAATATTTTCTTAAGAGACTCCGCATCAGGAAACAAAAGAAACAGGCCGTCAAAATCAATATCTTTAACTTTAAGATTCGTTTTAAGGAACAACGCTTCTTCGGAATGCTGAGCAATCTGGATAAATATAAAGTCCAGAAGTGCCGCCACCATATCCAGAGCCAGGGAAGGAACACCGTAAAGTATGCTTAAGCCCGTAATATCGCTGAGGGCATTCATATATGCACCGACAAGGATATTGGCCGCCTCTTTCAGGGAAGATTGAAAAAGCGCATCTTCAAAATCAACATCTTTGGGCTCCTTTCCTATTAATACACCACCTAAAACCCTTGCCTCAGAAGGAGGCAAAAGAAAGAAAATCCTGCCTCCCACATCGCCTTCAATGCCGGTATCAAGAACAAAAAAACTTTTCTCAGGATCACCGAGTATTTTATCCAGATTCTCTAAAGGAATAAGCTTTACTTCGGGAAGCGTGATTTCTACCTTTGTATTAAGTAAATCCGCCAACGCTGTCGCTGCGCGTCCCGCCCCGATAGTCCCTATTTCTCTTAAGACATCCAACTGGCTTAAAGAAACATCATCTTTGCCCATTAGACCACCATCCTTATTATTTCCTTCGGTATATCATAAAGGCTTAATACTCTATCTGTCAGGCCGGCATCAGCCACCGCCCTAGGCATACCGTAGACAACAGAAGATGCCTTATCCTGAGCAATAACAAAGCCTCCTTTGTTTTTGATTGACCTGGCGCCCTCCAAACCGTCTTTACCCATACCGGTTAAAATAACCGCTACTATATTGTTTCCGAATAAGTCCGCCGCGGAATTCATAGTAACATCAGCGGAAGGCCTTACATAATTCACAAGAGGCGTTTCATCTAATCGTATTCTAAACCTTCTGCCCGCATCATCTGTGATACCTTCTGCCACCATATGGAAACCGCCAGGAGCAACATAACCCGCCCCTTTTAATATCATATCACCGTCTTCAGCTTCTTTAGTTTTTATGGAAGAGTACCATGAAATCCTCTCGGCAAAAGTTCTGGTAAAACCCCTGGGCATATGCTGCACGATTAAAAAAGATGCTTCTATGTTGGAAGGAATCTTCTGCATTATTTCTATGATTGCTTTGGGGCCTCCGGTCGACGCCGCAATGACTACTAACTTTTTAACTGACAGAGCCTCTTCGGCAACAGGAACACCCCTAAAATTAGAAAGGTAATCATTAATATCAATATCCGCTACTATTTTCATCTTTGATATAATCTCTTCCTTAAAATTGTACAAATCAAGAGATATTTCCCCCGAAGGTTTTGGAATAAAATCCAAAGCTCCAAGCTCCAATGCTTTCATTGTAACTTCTGCCCCCTTTTGTGTATAAGCAGAAATCATTACAACACGAGTAGGGAATTTACTCATTATTTCCTTAAGCACAGTAAGACCGTATAAATCCGGAAGATTAACATCTAACGTCACGATATCGGGTTTTAACCGGGGAATTTTATCTAAAGCATCTTTACCTTTGTATGAACCGCCTATTACCTCAAAGACAGGGTCATGAGAAAATATATCAGCAATAACTTTATGCATAAGTATGGAATCTTCCACCACAAATATCTTTATTTTTCTCACAGTCTTTTCTCTCCGTGGAAAAGAGTTCTTACCTTAACAAGCCCCGTAGAGAGGTCGAATTCAATAGTCCTTCCGTAATTACCCCCGGTATCTTCAACTACTATTTTTATCTTCAAAGAATTGAGAGCTTCCTTTACTTTATTCACATTCTTTATCCCTATATTAAAAGGACTATCGTAAGGTATAGCGCTAAACATGTGCCCTCCGCCGAAAACCTTAGCCTTTAAGGAATGTATCTTGCACCCTTTACTGGTAAATTCCTTAACCATCATATCAATAACTGAGTTTACAAACTTGGCAGGATTGGATTTTACTCTGGCTTTATCAATATCGGGAAGCATCGGATGCGCTAAAGCGCCTATTTTCTTTATCGGGTCATACAATATAATTCCCACGCATGAACCAAGGCCGCGGGTAACCATAACACCAGGAGCAGACGATATTCTCATCTCTGCCATACCCACTTCAATAATCTTTCCCTCTCTGCTTAAATTCATCTGTAGTATGAATAAACTGTTATTCTCCCAATACTCTTCTTATAGCCTCTACTACCCGTGAAGGCTGAAAAGGCTTCACAATAAAATCCTTTGCCCCTGCCTGTATGGCCTCAACAACCAGGGCGTGCTGGCCCATAGCCGAAACCATTATAATTTTAGCCTGAGAGTCTATTTTTACGATTTCTCTAACCGCGGCTATCCCGTCGATTTCCTCCATCCTAGGCATTACGATGTCCATCGTAACCAAGTCGGGCTTAAGCTCTTTGTACTTCTCAACAGCATCCTTGCCGTTATCAGCCTCGCCTACAACCTCGAATCCTTCTTTCTTCAAAATGTCGGAAAGCATCTTACGCATAAAAAGCGCATCATCAACTACCAAAACTTTTGCCATGGTTACCCCCCTTTACTTCTTTTGGAATATTTTATAACACTTTTCTATAACAACAAAGTATTTTTCTAAGAAAACAGGCACAGTTTCAACTTTGCCCAAAACAAGATATCCTCCCTTCCTTAAAGAACTATGTATATGCATCAACACATGCTGTGCCTTTTTTTTATCAAAATATATTCTTACATTCCTGCAGAAGACAGCATCCATATAGTTAAATAACGGCTTGTCAAATAAATTATGTTTCTTAAATAGTACAATTCTTTTCACGCTATCATTAACACTCCATTTACCGAAGCTGGTCCTCGTAAAATATCTCCGCAAAAGAGAAGAGGAAACATTCTTTACAGCACCTTCTTTAAACATCCCCTCTTTGGCAACACTAAGCGCCTGTGTATCTGCATCGGTAGCCAATACGCGGGGTATAAATTTACTCCTCTCCTTTAAAGACTCAAGAAGCATTATAGCAAGTGTATACGGCTCTTCCCCATACGAACAGCCTGCTGACCAAAAGTTAATCATCCTATGATTCTTTGATTCTTTGCTGCGTATTATTTCTTTGAGACAATTGTTGTAAAAGAAGTTAAAAACGTCTTTATCGCGGAAGAACTCGGAAACATTGATACTTAAAGACCTCAAGAAATTATCCCATTCTGGAGGATTATTCTTTAAAACATATATATAATCCGAAACAGCATCAGCTTTACAATAACTCATTCTTACCAAAAGACGCCGGTTAACAAAAGTAGAACGGTACACGCTCAAATCCAAACCCTTTTCTTCCCTCGCAAAATCAATAAATTCATCCAATCCTTTTTCTTTGTTATACACCATTTCCGCAGGACGCATAATTAATGCCTGGGTTTATCTTTTACGTATTCAACAGCCCTTACTACTTCTTTTATTATATCTGTCTTAAACTGGATATTGATTTCATCCAATTTCGTATAAACCCTGCCTTTTTGTGTTGCTACATATTTAGACGGCAAACGGTTCAGTGCCCAGGCCATCATATCAGACCTGCATACATCACATTTACACACATCTTCACGCTGAGAAAGAATACCATCAAGAACTTCTTTAACAGCTTCCTCCATATAATTATGAATTTCCATCATTTCCCCCTCTATTACCATATTTTCCCAATAAAATTCATATAAGTAATGATTTTACCTTAGTTACTGCCAAAAATCAACTACTTATGCTTTTTTAAATATGTTTTTCCACAGGTATAACTCTCAACGCAAAATACAATCATATTATATTGGCTACATCTAAAATAAGCGCTACTTTCCCATCACCAAGGATGGTGGCACCGGCTATGCCCTTAACTTTACGTATCATTGAACCAAGAGGCTTAACGACAATATCCTGTTCTCCTGCTATTTTATCAACCAAAAGCCCAAGACTTTTTATGCGCCCTTCTACAACTACAACTGATAAACGAGATGGATACTCCTTCTTATAATGCGCACATATCTCTTTATCGAGCCTTATAAGAGGAATTATCTCATTCCTTACCTTAATTACTTCTCTATTCTGTATTGTCTTCACCGTATCGGCATCAATCTTTACACTTTCCCTTATATTCATAAGAGGAACGGCAAAAATCTCATTGTCCACACTAACAAGCATTGCTTTTATAATCGCTAAAGTAAGCGGTAAAGTAAGAAAGAACCTCGTCCCTTTACCTATTTCGGTCTCAAGATCAATCCTTCCCCCTAAAGCATCAAGCTTTGTCCTTACCACATCAAGCCCAACTCCTCTTCCTGAAATATCAGTAATTTCCTTGCTCGTAGAAAACCCCGGCGTAGCCATTATATCCAAAGCCGCCTTCTCATCTATATTAAATAGCTCATTCTCTGCTACCATGCCTTTCTCAATTGCTTTGCGCCTTAACTCCTCAAAATCTATACCCCTTCCATCATCGCTTATCTCAATAATCACATGGCCCTTCTGGCGGGAAACTTTTATAAGCAATTTGGCTTTTGGATTTTTACCAGATTTTCTGCGTTCATCAATATCCTCTATTCCATGATCTATGGCATTCCTTACTATATGCATAATAGGATCCCCGATTTCATCAAGAATAACCCTGTCCAATTCTATTTCGCTCCCTATAATTCTTAAGTCTACATCTTTATTTGACTTTCTAGTAAAATCCCTGACAATTCTGGGAAAAGCGTCAAGTATATAGGAAATAGGAAGTAATCTCATCTGTAATGTTTCATCCTGAAGAGCGGAAACTAAACGGTCTATAATAAAAGAAGTTTCCTCTATGCTTGCCAAATCTCCTGATTGTACGGTCTGCATAAGCCTGCTTTTAGCAATAGACAGTTCTCCCATAAAGTTCATAATCTTATCTAACCGTTCTACGGGAATTCTCATGCTCTGTATTTTTTTAAGATAAGAAGCCTCGGTCTTTGGGGCCGCTTCTTTTGCATCAAACGAATAATTAAACTCTTTCACATCAACTCTTTCTATTTCTAATACTCTGTTTAGTTCGTCTTTAACAACTTTGATGCTCTCCTTTGTGGCAAATATAATTGTAAATGACAAATCGAACTTCCCCTCTCTTATATCCTCCTCTGAAGGAACAGCTTTTATTATCTTGCCTATTTGTTTTACTCTTATAATAACCAAAAATGCTCTTGCCTCCTTCATCGGGCAGTCTTTTGCAAGATGGATATCTACTTTCAAGATATCAAAACCGTCTTTCAAAGCGCTTTCTATACTGATTTTTTCCTGAGGTGTAATATCCATATTTGCTGCAGTATCGGGCTTAGTAACAGCGGAGGGGACATTACCGCCGCCTTCGGCATGCTCTTCTTCAGACATAAAATCTTCAAGCCTATTTATATATTCGGATACAACAATTGATGATTTTCTTTTATTATGTAAATCTTCAAGCATGGTGCCTATTGCGTCGACACAGGAAAAAATGATATCCATAAGATTGGGATCCGCACTGCTGCGGCCCGACCTTAAACTATCAAAGATATCCTCTATTTTGTGAGCAAACTCAGCAAGATCGTTAAATCCCATTGTCGCAGCCATACCTTTTAAGGTGTGTATAAGACGGAAAATCTCGTTTATAGCGGCTGTATCGGAAGAGTCCTTTTCCAAGGCTACAAGAAACTGGTTAATCCTGCTCAAATACTCCTCGGATTCGCCAAAAAATAATTCCCAATAACTTTTATCCATAAAATATAAGGATTATATTACGTATCGTATTCAACGGCCTTAAGGAGGACTTTTAACCCCTCAGGGTTGGGGATTAAAAAGAAATTCCCCATCACACGCGTGGTAGATTCCTTGAATTCTGACTTGATAAGAAGGGCGTACCGGGAAACACTACTTAACTCGATAAGAATATAATCCAACATTGCACCTGCCATATCTTCGATAAGTTCGGGCACACAAGGAACCAATCCCCAATTGATAAATACGGATAAAGCCCCCAGGTAAGCATTAGCCAGTATAACGCCTATTTCTTTTAAAGCGGAACGCTCAAATTCCGTAATGACATTCTTTCCGTTAGAATGCTCATGGCTCATTAAAGATGCCAAATTTTTAGCATCCTGCTGGGAAAAAATAAGAAGAATTACGCTCGGAAAGTCGCCCAATATTCTTATAACCAGCCCTGTAACTAATTTATCTTGTCCCCCTACAATTTTAGGCACTTCTTCTAAGGGTAAAAAGAAAATATCAGGAACATTCATTTCCAGTTTTTTATTGAAAAGCTGAGATAGGGCGGTGGCGGCATTTCCTGCACAAATGCTGCCAATCTCTTTTAATGCATCTTTTTGCAGATTGGTAAATTTTATTTCTTCCATAAAAACAAGATATTGTCTTATGTTTTAAAAAAGGCTTTTCA
>MVCW01000087.1 GCA_002049895.1 Candidatus Omnitrophica bacterium 4484_171
TTTTAATCACATGAATAAACACTGGAAGGAACATCCTTTTAAGAGATTTAATCAACTGGAGAAAATTCAACTATGATAACTTACACATTTTTGCTTGCGTTACCTCAAGAATAAAGAGCTTGACGCATATTTTAGTATAAGGTAAAATATAAATCTCTCATGAACTCAAAAAAGCGTATATTATTCGTTTTAGTTTTTTTGATTTCAGTATCTTTTGCCGCTTCTTCATTTTCTCAAAGCCCGCCTTCTTCTCAGACAGCCGGAGGAATATCCCGGCAGCAAATGGAGCTGGAGAAGAAAAAGAAACTTCAGGAAAGAATAACTAAGCCCAGAGTTAAGCCTAAAGAGGCAGTCCCCGAAGAAATTATCCCTAAAGAAGCCGGTCCCAAGATTCTTATTGAAAAAATAAAAGTAGAGGGAGCGACTTTAATATCCGAAGAAGATATTAAAAAGATAACCTCTCAGTTTGAAGGAAAAGAATTATCTCTGTCTGATATGCAGAAAGCCGCCGATTTGATAACTGACGAATATAGAAAGAAAGGCTACATTACCTGCCGGGCATATATTCCTCCCCAGACAATAAAAGACGCTGTTTTAATAATAAGAATAATTGAGGGAAAACTTGGCAAGCTGCGGATAGAAGGGAACCGCTATTTTAAGACTTCACTTTTGAAAAAAAAAATATGCCTAAAACCGGGTGAGCCTTTTGATTATTCCAAACTTCAGAAGTCCCTTACCTATATTAACGAACATCCCGACAGGACCGCAAAGGCAGTTTTAATTCCCGGTAAAGAACCAGGCACAACGGACATTGTCCTGCAGGTCCAGGATAACTTTCCTTTCCATATAGGTTTTGAATATGATAACTTTGGCTCCCGTTATATTGAAAAGGATAGATACGCTCTTACTTTAGAGCATAATAACCTTTTAGGTTTTGATGATAAGCTCTATCTTAAATATCAGAGGGCTCAGGACGGCCTTTATGAGCTTAGAAATCTGCGCTATAGTGTCCCCCTGTCTCCGGATTTAGAAGCAGGTTTTTATTATCTGTGGAGTAAATCGAAGTTAGGCAAAGAATATAAAGATTTAGATATCAGAGGTAAGTCACAATTAGGAGGTTTGTTCTTAACCCGGAGTTTAATTAAAGAAGATAATATTGATTTGGAGCTTAACCTCGGGTTTGATTACAAGCATATTCGTAATTATACCTCGGAAGTGCTGACATCCAGAGATGAATTAAGAATATTTAAAACAGGCTTTGATTTAGATACGCTCGATAAATGGGGCCGTACTATTTTAACCGCAGAATTAGATTTAGGTATTCCTGAAATTTTCGGTGGAGTTCAGGCAAAGGACCCTATGGCAACAAGGGAAGGAGCGGGCGGAAAATTTTTAAAATTTGCCGGAAATTTATACCGTCTTCAACCAATGCCTTTTTCTTCGAGTATCTTGTGGAAAAATCAGTTTCAATTTTCTAATTATACTCTGCCTTCTTGTGAGCAGTTCCAGATAGGCGGAATAGCAAATGTGCGCGGATATCCTTCGGCAGAATATAGCGGGGACAAGGGTTACGCTGCCAGCATTGAATGGTCTTTCCCTCTTTATTTTTTACCCGGACAGATAAAAGTCCCTTTATCTAAGAGTAGTTTTTATGATGCTACGCGCATTGTCTTTTTCTATGATTGGGGATACACCCAGTTAAATAAAGAATTAGCCGGAGAGCAAAAATGCCGCACTTTAAAAGGCTGGGGATTTGGCCTAAGATTTAATTTACCTGAAGATTTGTCGGCCCGGATAGAATGTGCTTATCCAATAGGGCAGACTCCTTCTGACGGCAATCACCTTCATACCTATGTAAGCGTGAGTAAAAAATTTTAGAATGGATAAGATTAAACATTTACAAGAGTGGATAAAACAAGCTGATTATGATATAGAAACAGCTCAAGTTATGTGGGAAAGCGGACGGTATATTTATTGTGTATTTATGTGCCACCTTTCAGTTGAAAAAGCTCTTAAGGCTTTATATGTCAAAAATCTTCTTAAAAATCCGCCTAAAGTTCACAATCTTATATATCTCGTTCAAAATGTAAATTTAAAACTGCCTTTACCGATGAGAGATTTTTTAGAGAATCTTAATGAGGTAAGTATTCCTACGCGATACCCTGCGGAGTTGGAGAAGTTATTGAAAGAGTATGGCAAAGAGAGAACAAGGGCTATATTTGATAAATCAAAAGAGGTGTTAGAGTGGCTGAAAGAAGAATCGAAGAGGCAGTAAATTTAATAAAAGGTTTTCTTGAAAGACGTCAGATAAAAGTTGAGCGGGTAGTTATTTTCGGCTCTTATGCGAAAGGTAATTACACAAAAGATAGTGATATAGATGTAGGCATAGTTTCTGAAAGCTTTGAGGACAAAGATATCTTTCAGAAAGCAGAGATGCTTAAAGGGCTAAATTGGCTTCTTGTAGAAAGAGTTAATCTGCCCTTTGATATCGTTCCTATATCTTTGGAAGAATGGAGACAGTCCTCTTCGCTAATTGTTGAATTTATAAAAGAGGGAGAAGTCTTATCTTTGTAAATCCTTTCTAAATTATAATTTTGTGAAAATGTAATGTTTTCAATGTTTCTTGCTTTTTAAAAAAAATGTAAGCGCTTTCTTGACAAAATGTATATAAATATGTTATATTTACGTTTCCGTTTCGAAGAATTTTTGAAAACGTTTTCGAAACAGCCTGTATTTGTATATGTATAGTAAGAGTATTTCCTCCCGCAAATTCTTTTCTTTAGCAAAACCAATTTTTTATTGGTTATTTTTAGGTTTAGGAATTTCAGAATTGAAGATATGGTTGTACAGATTTTTGCCATAGGTAAGTCCGCTTCAGGCGGAAAAGAAAGATTGAGAAGATTTAATTCTGCCGGCGCTCTAATGCGCCGATGTTCTGGCGCGCTTCTCTTATTTATCTCCTTTTCTGCCTACAGCCTTCCTCAGGGTGAGAGGGTGGTTGCCGGCCAGGCAGATTTTCACCGCGACAGCAATACTCTTACCGTAAATGTCCACAGCGATAAGATGATTGCTAATTATAATAGCTTCTCTATTGCCCGGCCGGAAGCGGTTCGGTTTAACCAGCCTTCATCAAGCTCGATTGCTTTAAACAGAGTTGTGGGAATTGAGCCCTCAAGCATTATGGGAACTTTAACCGCCAACGGGAAAATATTCTTAACCAATCCCAACGGAATCTTATTCGGCCCGAATTCAAGAGTTGATACTGCCGGCTTGATTGCTTCAACTTTAAATATATCCAATGATGATTTTCTATCCGGCCGTTATACTTTCTATGGCAAAGGAGCAAGCGTTGTGAACCAGGGGCGCATTTCAGCGCCCGGGGGGTATATAGTTTTACTTGGCAGTTCGGTTGAAAATACCGGAGTAATTGAAGCGAACTTAGGAAGCGCCGCTTTAGCCTCAGGTGAAGCTATAACTTTGAACTTAGATCCTCAAGGTTTAATCAGTGTAGTGATTGATGAAGCCGCTGCGTGTAATTTAGAGAACAAAGATTCCGCGGTTAAAAATACCGGGGCAATTTCCGCAGACGGCGGGAAAGTTATTTTAACCGCCAAAGTCCTAAACGGGGTTTTTGACAAGGCGGTAAATAATTCCGGGATTATTGAGGCGAAATCTTTATCCGAAAGAAATGGAGAGATAATTTTAGAAGCTCAAGGCGCGCCCGTGGTTAATTCCGGAACCTTAGAAGCAACGAACATCGCGGTAAAGCTTACTGACGCGGATATGACGAATGAGAAGGAAGGCGTTATCAAAGCCGAAAAAGAAATTACCGTAACAGCCGATAATTCCAAAATAACCAATGACGGGACAATTGAAGGTGAGAAAATTACTGCGGCAGCAAAGAATTCCGAAATAACTAATAACGGCACAATTAAAGGTGAAGAGGTTGCTGTAAATGGGGAAAAGACAAAGTTTATCAATACTGAAAGCGGCATAATTCAGGCAAGGAAGGTTACTGTAGCTATTAAGGGCGCTGACGCGGTTAATGCCGGCGCTATTATCGCCAGCGGTAATCAAGAAGAGCCTGACGGCGGAGATATCGCTTTTACGGCTGAGAATGTTTATCAGAAAGGTATAATTATGGCTGATGCCTATAATGAAGGAAATGCCGGCGAGATTGAGATTATCTCAGATGCTTCCACGACCTTAGATGAAAATAGCACAACCTCTGCCGCCTGCCCTTTTGCTGTAGGTAACGGAGGGAGAATTTATATCGACTCTTTAAGAGGAAATACCTCAGTATTACACAATGCCTTAATTGATGTTTCAGCCGGCAGTGTAAAAGGAGACGCAGGCTTTATTGAAGTAAGCGCCTATAAACAATTAGGATTTTTTGGAATATTGTCAGGCAGAGCCCCGCCGGGGTATCAAGGAGGAAAAATTATCCTTGATCCCCATGAGTCTACGGTGGGTCCTGCTATTTTTGGTTCAGGCACTACTACGACTTATTGGACCGAAGGCGATTTAACAATCACAGGAGATATCTCATTAGGAAGTAACGCTACTCTTAATATCTATGCCGATCACAAAAGTGAAGCCTCCAATGATTGGGATGATGGCACAGGCGCAATAATCAATCAAAATGGTGCTTATACCATTTCTACCGCAGAAGGTGCCGCCAACACTTCCCTCAACCTTAAGGCCGGTTCCGGAATCGGGACAGCCGACCAGCCCATAAAAACAAATATTCATACCTTATCTGCTGAAATAAATTCTTCCTCAACAAATGGTGATATTTACATAGAACAAGGAAGTAATGATTTAACTATTACCTCTATTACCACGCCCAATGGCACAGTTACTATTACCGCCGGCGGCTCAATCCTCGATGACTTAGACGAATCAACTCTAATCTCTGCCAGCAATATCAATCTTACTGCTGATGGCGATATCGGCGGTTTTAACGATACCGCAGAAACTTTAGAAGAAAAATGTGCTCCGATGCTTGACGTTGCTTTAGGAAATGGTGTATTAACAGCAGCTGCCGGAGGAAATGTTTATATTGCTGAGCATAATGCCTCAACTCTTTTTACCTCAAAATACAGCCTTACTTCCACAGGTACGGATAAAGAAATAGGCCTTGCTAATCTTACCCCGCATCGGGAACTTGCTCAGACAATCGTGGGAGTTACTCTTTCCACCGTTCCTGCAGGAAAAACCAGGACAGATTTAGTTCTTGACCTTGCTTCCGTAGGCGGTGAAGAAGGTGTTAAACTGATGGCTTATGCAGGAATAAAGACAGTCCGAACTTATTATCCTCCTTCAGAAGATTTATTGGATGCCTTTGCCAAATACGGGATTAA
>MVCW01000088.1 GCA_002049895.1 Candidatus Omnitrophica bacterium 4484_171
TCATCGTCTACAATAAGTATTCTTTTCTTATCCATACACTACCCCCTATTTTACCTATACAATTCAGCTCAAAACATAAATTTGTATATTTATGGCAGGATATTTCATTGATGCATTCTAAAATATATCCTGACCTTCGCCCCCTTTCTGTCTACATTACTAATATAAATCATTCCTTTGTGCATATCAATTATATTTTTAACAATTGCCAATCCAAGGCCAGCGCCGCCCCGTGAACGGTTTGTGGTAAAAAACGGCTCGAATATTCTTTCCATTATGTCTTTTGGTATTCCGCCGCCGGTATCTGTAATCTCGGCCAGAAGCACAGTATCTGCCTGAGACGGGAACATTTCTTTATCCGGGTATCTTGCATCCGGCTCATCAAGCTTTAAAACCCGCGTGGTTATAGTAAGTTCACCGCCTGTTTTATCCATCGCGTAAGCGGCATTCATAAATATATTAACAAAAACCTGCTCAATTTTATTCTTATCTATAAACACAGAAGGGACATTATTGAAATTCCTAACTACCTTTATGTGGCGTTTGTCGAACTCATGCTTCAGGAGAAAAACGCATTTATCAATCAAAGAATTAATATCTTCCTTATGCATATCCGGTTTGGAAACAGAAGAGAAATCAAGAAGCCCTTTTATTATCCTGTCGGCTCTCTCTACCGCTTCTTTGATGCTTGCAATAGCCGTATTGATATTAGTATCCTTTGCGTATATTTTTTTATCAAGAAACTCTGCTCCCTGCAGGATTATAGCCAATGGATTCTTTACTTCATGAGCTATACCGCTGGCAATAACCCCTACCACCTGCATTTTCGCCGCCTGAATAAGCTGTGACTGACGTAAGCTTCCTGAAGCTGGCTCTGTTTCTTCCTGCGCTCCTCTATCTCGCTCTTAAGATGCTCATTCGCTTCGAAAAGCTCGACTGTGCGTTCCCTGACACGTTCCTCTAACTCATCGCGGGATTTAGCAAGCGCCTCTTCTATGCGGCTGCGTTCTATAGCGTATTGTATGGCACGGATAAGAAGATTGGGCGTAACTTCACTTTTTATAAGATAATCCTGCGCGCCGTGCTGAAGCGACCTCACGGCCAACGCCGTATCGTCTAACCCTGTGAGTATTACTATCGGGATATAAGGAGCTTCTCTATGCACCGCAGAAAGCGTATTAAGCCCCTTACTGTCGGGTAAAGATAAATCGAGAAGCACAACGCTGCTGTTGTTCTTCTTTAAATAATCCATTCCTTTTCTTAAATTATCTTCCCAGTACACGTTGAGAGACCCTTTACTGTGTTTATCAAGCATTTCTTTTATCAGCTGGGCGACTGCGCTGTCGTCCTCAATAAGCAAAACTTTTATAGGTTTATTTTCCATTCCGGTCTCTGGAGACTGCTACTGCAACTGGGCGGAAACAAGGCAGATTCTGACAAGCACACACGTCTCAAGGTAATCTAAATCAAAAGGCTTTACTATATATTCATAGGCGCCTAATTTTTTCGCTTCCTCGAATATTTCATCATCCTTTATGCCCGTAACCATTATCACTCCAACTTTGCTGTCTATTTCTCTTATGCGCTTTAAGATAAGAAGGCCGTCCATTCCGGGAAGCCGTACATCCAGAAGAACAACAATTGGGTGTTCTTTGTTAAGTTTATCCAAAGCATCCCGGCCGTTACCGGCGGTTATAACTTCATACCCTTTTTTTGCGAAGAAATCTTTAATTAAACTCGACACAGATACATCATCATCAACAACCATAATTTTATTATTTCCGTATGGACGTTTAACATTGAATATGTCGTTGACCGCTTTTACAATCACTTTAACCCCCAAGCTCTTGCGCAAGAACCCGCTGGCACCGTTAAGGCGGGCTTCTTTCTCCAAATCGGAATCATCAATACCAGTAAGCATAATCACTTTTATGTTGGCCCCGGAAGTCCTTATTCTTTTTAGCACCTCAATACCGTTCATCTGCGGCATATTAAAGTCGAGTAAGACCAAATCCGGTTTTTCTTTCGACACAGCCTCAACAGCCTGGCCAGCTGCGCCTATAGTCGTAACCCGGTAGCCCTCCCTGGTAAAAGCATCGTAGAGAAGGTCTCTAACACCTATCTCGTCGTCAACGACTAAAATCTTTTTATCCATGCTTCATCATCCTTTTACGGAAAGCGACGTTATAAGAGTATCTAACTTCTCAAGGTCATACGGCTTAATCAGATAATCACACGCCCCAAGCCTTTTTGCTTCATCCATAATAAAAGAGTCCTGAGAAGAAGTAAGCATCACAACATCTATTGTCTCGTCAAACTGCTTTATTGCCTTAAGCACCATAAGCCCATCCATTCCCGGCATCCTTAAATCCAGGAAAACTATATCGGGCTTATCAACTTTCACCTTCATAAGAGCGTCTTCGCCGGATGAAGCGATAACAACTCTATGGCCCTTCTTGCTTAAAAAAGTCTCTAAAACTCCTCTTACATCGGGGTTATCGTCAACAACCATGATTGTAACCCGCTCCAGGCTGCCGCGGCTATCTATTTTATTACCGGGATTAGCGCTTTTTAACGCCTCAAGAATACTTTTTATCATAAAATGATTAGAAAAATCTTTTTTAATAACCGTGTTTACCCCCAGCGAAGAAGCACTTTCCTTATCTATGGAAGATAGCTCACCTTCGGTAAGTATAACAATCTTTGTCTCCTTGTCAAACTGCCGTATCCTTTCTGCTGTTTCGTATCCGTCTGCCTTAGGCATTTTCTCGTCTAAAATAATCAAGTTATACCTTTCTTCAAGAAGCCTGGCGAGCGCTTCGGAAGCTGTAGGGACACAGCTTACATTATAAGAAAGACGGGACAATATCTCATAAAACCTGTCTCTTGCGTCTATATCGTCGTCAACAACAAGAATTTTCTCCCACATACAGCCAATTATTCTAAGGCAGTTTCTTCTTCACTGCCTCAAGCAAATCTCCTAAGTTTATCGGTTTGACAAGAATATCATTTTCATTATAACCTAATTTCCTGACTACTTCAATGTTCTTCTGCACCCCCAAAGAGCCGCTCAAGATAACAACAGGAATAACCTTCCCTGCATTATACATAGCCTCAAGCACATCCGCGCCGCTTACCTGCGGCATCTTCATGTCTAATACTGCCAAATCTATTCTTTCATCTGATAGTATAATATCAATACCGTCTTTACCTCCATAGGCGGTAACTACATCAAATCCTGACTTCTCAAGGAACTTAGCCAGTATATCGACAATTTCCCGTTCATCATCAACGACAAGAATCCTATGCATCTTTTTCTCCTTTGGGGGATAATCTTATTATCGCGGTTGTGCCCTTTCCTACAGTACTTTCGAACTTCATATCCCCGCCCTGCTTTTTTATTATACTATAACACACCGCAAGACCAAGCCCCGTCCCTTTTTCTTTTGTCGTAAAGAATGGGTCAAAAACCTTACTGAGTGTCTTTTTGTCCATACCTGAGCCTGAGTCTTTGAATTCTACATTAACATATTCTCCGGCATAATAAGTCTTGACCTCAATCACGCCGCCTTGCGGCATTGCGTCCCTTGCGTTATTAAAAACGTTCATAAAAACTTCCTGAAGCTGTTTGCTATCAGCTTTAACCACAGGGATATTCTGGCCGTAATCTTTTAAAATCTGCACGTTGGAAAGGGAAAACTGATGTTCCAGGAGAGAAATCACCTCATCCAGATTAGCATTAATGTCTATATCTGTAATGTCGCCCTTGCTGGGCCGGGAAAACTTAAGCAGTCTCTGAATGATACCCTTTGCTCTCTGGCACTCTTTTATAATAATGTTAAAATTGTTCTTTATTTCCTCATTCTGTATATCCTCCATAAGAGAAAGCTGGGCGCGCCCTGAAATAACCATTAGGGGATTGTTCACCTCATGAGCCATATCAGCAACTAACTTTCCTAACTGGGCAAGCCGCTGAGCCTCTTCAATCTCTTTTCTGTTGGTAACATCATAACCTAAAGCCACCGCGCCGATAGTCCTTCCTTCGCTGTCGGAAAGCGGCGAAGCATACCAGGAAATTATAAACTCTTTATTGTCCCGGCTCACAACGGAATACTCACAACTCTGCACCTTTTCGCCTTCAATACACTCCGAATATTTCTTTTTCATTTCTTCCTTGTCTTCTTCAGACACAAAATTATCAAACCAGTTTTTGCCGATGATATCCTCACGGTGATATCCAAGCAGCTCTTCGGCAAAACGATTAACGCTTATAACAACCCCGTCTTTATCTAAAACATGGATTATAGAACGGGCTTCTTCCACAATACTTTCTACAAATGATTTTGTCGAACGCAATTCTTCCTTTACTTTCTCTTCTTCGGTAATATCAGCCACTATACACGTCGCGCCGGCAAAACCGCCGTGTTCGTCTATTACAGGGTCAACGGTGAAAGAAAACCGCCTGTCTTCTTTGCGGAATACTCCGGCCTGGCGCTTGCGGGCTTCTTTCGCTCTCATAAAAATACTATGGTCGAACTCTACATCGGGATTAAAAATATCATGAAATACTTTCCCTTTCATTTCAGCAAAAGATAACCCCAATATTTTCTCCGCGGCCGCGTTAGAACGCACTATCCTCCCTTCCTTATCTAAAAGTACAACCATATCGGCAATAGCGTCAAAAGTACTCCGCCATTCCTGCGCCGCCTGCTTTAACGTCTCTGTGAACTTTATTCTCTCCGTTATATCGTGCAAAAGCAGAAGATAAGCGCTCTCGCCAAGCCAGTCGGTCTCTACGACTCTCATCTCTGCTTTCCTGAGAACTTCCCCGCCTAAAGGCAATATATCAACCTCTGCAGCATCTTCACCCGCCAAAGGCACTCCCAGTAAACTTCCCTTTAATTCTTCGCGTGATGCCCTAAAAATAGTGCACAGGGAGCTGTTGACAAATAGAATTTTCCCGTTTTTGTCTACAACGACAATACCTTCGGCGCTTTTTTCCACAATATCCATAAGGCTTCTTCTGTCTGTTTCTATGCTTTTCTTTGCATCTTTAAGGTCTTCTAAAATATTCAACAGCCCGTCCTGGTAATCCTTAAGTTCTTTTGTGCGCTCGCGGACTCTTTTTTCTAAAACCAGGGAACTTTCCTGAAGCTTGGCATTGGTATTCTCAAGACGGCTGATAAGATTTAACATTTTTCTCATATCGCGCGCAATCACTATAATCTTAAAATTATCATCATCCCGGCCCCCGCTGCCGGCCCATACAAAAGAAACGGACAAGCTGAAAGGTATGGTTTTGCCGTCTTTCCTCACATACTCTGTATTGATACCTTTGATATAATGCTCTTTTAACAGCATCTTGAGCATCTGGGGAGTAAATAAATCGTCTTGTATGACCTTTGTGATGGGCGAATTAATCAATTCTTTTCTTTCATACCCAAGCAGTTTGAGCGTCGCGTTATTAACTTTTTCTACAATCTTTTCCCTGCTCATCACAATCAAAGAATCACTCATACTTTCTATTATGGAATCGGTATACTGCTTTGAAGATATGATTTCTTTTTGATACAGGGCAATCTGCCGGGCCATTTCGTTGAAAGAAGAAGTAAGCTGGCCGAATTCATCGTGCCGTTTATATTTTATCCTGTAACCTAACTCTCCGCGGGAAAACCTCTCTAAGCCCTTTATAATACGGTTTATGGGATTAATAATAATTATTTTATTAAATATCGAGACTCCGGCTGCAACAAAAATGACGAAGAACAGACTTATAAACAGAAAACGGCTTATTATCCAGTGTTTCTCTTGGGCAATGACGTCAGATAATACTCCTACGTGGATAACACCTTCTATTTTATGTTTATAACTGTAGACAGGCATAGAAAAATCGTAAACGTAATTTCCCGGCTTGATCTTGCGGCGCTGGATGAGCCTTTTTTTCGCTTTAAAAGTATGCTGAGTGATTCTGTCATTATATACCCTTCCTTTTATCTTCTTGTCAGAGCTGTAATATACCCTGCCGTTTGTATCGGTAACAAAACAGTAAACGCCAAAGGGT
>MVCW01000089.1 GCA_002049895.1 Candidatus Omnitrophica bacterium 4484_171
GCTAATATTGCCATCGTAAAGATAATCGCGGGATAAATCAGGCTCGAGATGACTTTCTTTCTTAAAGCACTTGTTTTCTCAAGATATACCGAAAGCCTGTCCAGAATCTGAGGAAGACTGCCTGAGGTTTCAGCGGCTTCCACCATACTCACATAAATCTCGGGGAAAATGCGGGGGTATTTCGTTATTGACCTTGCGAAAGACGAACCTTCTTTTAAATCCTTCAAAATAGCGGCTAAAACACCTTTAAAATATAAGTTCTGGGTTTGCTCACGAAGAATATCCAGCGCGCCGACAATAGGTATTCCGCTTTCTATTAAAGTGGTAAGCTGACGTGAAAATATAACAAGCTCATCAATCTTGACTTTGCCGCTCTTAGCTGTTTTCTTGCCCCTCGCTTTAGTCTCTTTAAGAGAAAGAATTATACCGCCCTGGGCATGAAGATGCTCAAGAGCTTTATTCTTATTATCAGCCTCTATATGGCCGGTTATTACCTTGCCTTCTTTATCTTTTAGCGTATAAGAAAAAATGCCCATTGTTATTACTTATTTTTTATCCTGCGACTCTTAACACTTCCTCTAAGCTTGTTACCCCGTCAATAATCTTAGTTAATCCGTCTTCTTTTAAAGATAAGAATATTTTCTTCTTCTTCGCGTATTCTATAATTTCTTCCTCTGAAGACCTTTTTGCTACCATTTCTCTAATTGTATCATCAAACAGTAAAATTTCCAACAACGCAGTTCTGCCGCGGTACCCTGTATTGTGGCAATAACTGCACCCTTTGGGATGAAACAACTCTTTCAGCTTCACATTTATACCCAATCTTTTAAGAAGTACATTATCAGGTTTTTCTTTAACTTTACACTTCAGGCAAAGTTTTCTTACAAGCCTCTGGGCAGTAGCGGAAATTAAAGAAGAAGAAACCAAAAAAGGCTCAATGCCCATATCAATAAGCCTTGTAATCGCACCTACGGAGTTATTGGTATGGAGAGTAGAAAATATCAGCTCTCCGGTTAAAGACGCTTTTATGGCAATATCGGCAGTCTCGGCATCACGTATTTCTCCCACCATAATTATATCGGGAGACTGCCGTAATACGCTTCTAAGCGCCGATGCAAAACTAAGCCCAATATCGGGCCTGGCCTGAATTTGAGTAATCCCTTCTATCTGATATTCGACAGGGTCTTCAATAGTAATAATACTCCTTTGGGGAGTATTTAACTGGTTAATTATCGAATAAAGTGTGGTGGATTTCCCGCTTCCTGTTGGGCCTGTAACAAGTATTATCCCAAAAGGAGACTCAAGCGCCCTCTCAAATAATTTAAGGGGCTGTTCCGAAAACCCCAGTTTCTTTACTCCTGCCGAAAGGCTTTCTCTGTCAAGTATTCTTAAAACGATTTTCTCGCCGAACTGCGTAGGAAGGCTTGATACTCGAAAGTCAATCTGGCGGCCCTGAAATTTAACTTTGAAACGGCCGTCCTGGGGAACCCTGAACTCAGTAATATTTAAAGAAGACATTATCTTAAGCCTCGCAA
Source organism: Candidatus Omnitrophica bacterium 4484_171 (assembly GCA_002049895.1). Classification (GTDB taxonomy): domain Bacteria; phylum Omnitrophota; class Gorgyraeia; order Duberdicusellales; family 4484-171; genus 4484-171. Next base: position 1,536 of record MVCW01000089.1, read on the forward strand.
GTACGGCATTCTCATTCTTACGCGGCAAGCTCAACCCTTTATGCAAAACCCCGTCTATTCTGTATCTTACATCCAAACCGGATTCCGTCGGTTCAATATGAATATCGGATGCTCCTCGGCGCAAAGCTTCATAAACAACCAAATCAACTACCCTCACTATGGGAGGAAGTTTACTTTCCTTGACGAGGCTCTCCAGCCCCTTTCCTTCATCGGCGCCTCTTACCTCTACAGAAACGTCTCCTTCCTCTTTATGCTCATCAATAAAAGAAGTAATATTGGCCTCTGTATACAGATCGTGCAAAGACCTCATTATTTTATCTTCTCTCGCTAAAACAAGGTCAATTCTTTTAAAAGATGTTGTCATTCTCAAATCGTCCATAGCTATAACATCCAGGGGATTGGAGGTAGCAAGCGTTAGGACATCTCCTATTTTAGAAATTGGCAAAACTTTATAACGAAAAGCTATATCTTGAGATATCAAATTTTTATTCTCTTTGTTGAGACGGTATTTATCCAAATCCAGATACGGCATTCTATATTCGCGGGATAGCGCGATAAGTATATCTTCCTCTTTAACTAAATTATGTTTTATTAAATTTGACCTAAAATCGTTAAATGCAGGCGAATCTTTAGCAATATTGCGTAAATCCTCTTCCTTTAGCTTCTTATATTCAATTAGATATTTGATAAATCTTTCTTTTAATGATTCCATACTTATTATTTATATTATTGTTTATAGCTCACAAATTCTACCTCTATATTCTATCTTCATCTCCCGCGGTAGCCCTAAGCACTTCTTCCAGGCTCGTAATGCCGTTTTCTACTTTTAATATCCCATCCTCTCTTAACGTGCGCATTCCGTGCTCCCGGGCATATCTTTTTATAGCGTGTTCTGTTTCGGACTCACTTACCATATTCTTTAGATTTGTATCCATATGTAAATACTCCCCTAAAGCGACTCTCCCTTTATATCCCTGATTATTACAGGCTTTGCACCCTTTAGGTTTATAAACTTTTACATCTTTTTTTATTCTGAACCTTTCTCTTATTTTCGCATCAAGATTAGCCTTCTCTTTGCATCGGGGACATAACTTTCTTACAAGCCTCTGGGCAACTACGCCAATAAGAGTAGAAGATAACAAGAACGGCTCAACGCCCATATTTATAAGCCTTGTTACGGCTCCGGGAGCGGTGGTTGTATGAAGAGTAGACAAAACAAGATGCCCTGTCAAAGCCGCTTTTATCGCGATATCTACAGTATCAAAATCACGTATTTCTCCCACCATGATAATATCCGGGTCCTGTCTTAAGATAGAGCGCAGGGCCGAGGCAAACGTTAAATCCACTTCGTAATTAACATTTACCTGATTTATCCCCTCAAGCTGATACTCTATGGGGTCTTCGACAGTAATAATGTTTTTCTGCGGGGTATATATATACCTTAAGATGGAATAAAGTGTAGTGGTCTTACCGCTTCCTGTTGGTCCGCAGGCAAGAATCATACCGAAAGAGGAAAGGGCGTCTGCCTGAACCTGTTTAACAAAATCATTACTAAATCCAAGAAAGCTCAGGTCCAACAGCCCTGATGATTTATCAAGAACTCTCAAAGCGGCCTTCTCTCCCAAAGTGGAAGGCAGCACAGAAAGCCTAAAGTCTACGTCATTACCCAATATTTTCATCTTAAAACGTCCGTCCTGAGGAAGCCTGTGTTCTGTAATGTCGAGGCCGGCAATCACCTTAAGACGTGAAATTACAAAATCATGCATCTTTTTGGGAAATGTATCAGCCTCTCTCAATACTCCGTCTATCCTGTAGCGCGCCCGAGACGCATCCCCCAGGGGCTCAATGAGAATATCAGAAGCCCGTTCTTCAACTGCTTTTCTCATGATATAGTTGGTAAGTTTTATAACGGGGGCTTCGTCTATCGAGCGCAAGATATCCACATCTTTAACTTCTTTTTTCTCCTCTTTAATAATTTCTATAGATGCTGACTCTGAATCCTGAATAATCTCTTCTATCGCGGTTGTAACTGATTCTTTGTAATAAACCTCTATCGCCTGTTCAAGTTCTGAATGAGAAGCGATAACGGGATTGATTTCACAGCCGGTAATTCTCTCTAAATCTTCAAAAACAACAACGTTCAAGGGGTCGGACACTGCAACGGTAAGAACATTACCTATTCTGCCTACAGGAAGAATGGTATATTTTCTTGCCGTAGCTTTGGGAACTACCTGAATTACTTCACGGGGAATTCTTAAACTCAAAACTTTTATGGGAGGGATAGAAAGATAAGTGGAAAGAAAAATAACCAAATCCTTTTCTTTTACATAACCTGATTTTACGAGTATTTCACTTAAGGAACCTCCCTTACTTGCATGAAGCTCCTGAATACTTTTAAGTTCCTCTTCGTTTATTAATCCTTTTTCTACTAAAAGGCGGGTAAAATCTTTTCTGTGTTTATCCATGGACTTGTTTTTAGAAAGCAAAGTTAGAGTAACTATTCCTTGTAACTTCGCTCTATGGCCGCCCTTATATCAGAGGATGTGCTTACAAAAATCTGTATATTTAAAGAAGTAAGGTCTTCTAAATCTTCGGCTGCCTCCATATTTAAAGGATTAGCCATCGCCACTGTAAGAGTATCACCGATTTTATCTATTGGCACAAGACAGTAATGCTGTGCGACGTTTTTTGGAACAATCTTAGCCACCTCAATAGGAATATCATAATTCTCCAATGGCAAAAAAGGAAAACCATACTGAAAAGATATACACTGGGCGATGTCTTCCTCAGTCGCGAATTTCTTATTAACAATGATTTCTCCGATAAGGCCGTCTTCTTTTGCCTGAGCGTCAAGTACTTCTCTTAACTGCTGGGGAGTAATAATATCCTTCTCAACCAGTATCTCCCCCAGTAATTTATCTATCTTCTTTCTTCTAAATCTCATTTGTTTTAAACTGCTGCTGAATACACTCGAGCAATTTAGCGGCGCTTGCTCCGTCAATAGGGCTCTCTGCAACTGCGACTTCTATAGCCGGCGCGAAAGAAAGGCTCCCCTCCATAAAACTATAAAGCGCATCCTTAAGCCTTGCTGCTACATAGTTAGACTGCCTTCTGTTACGTTCGATTACGATTACGCCAAAGGTATCCTCTTTAACCCTTCCTAAAATATCTATCGGCCTTAAGTTCTCCTTGAATATCTGAACACATTTCTTTAAAATCCTTTCTAATTCGATAAAACCAATATTTTCCTTATAATCGTTGTAATTAGCTACTTTTACGGCTATGAGGCCGCACGGCCTTTGATAAATTGTTGACCTCTTTATCTCCTCATCCAGGCGATTAATGAAAAAACCTTCGTTATAAAGCCCGGTTAAAGGATCATTTATTTCTAAGTCTTCAACTCTCTTATAGAGCCTTTGCCTTTCCCATATAATACTCATATTGTAAGAGAAAAGATTAAAGATATCTCCTATATCATAAGGAAAACTGAAACCGTCCATACTGTTTCCGGCAATAATAAACCCTACAATCTCTTCTCTTAAATATACAGGATTTATGATAAAATTCTTAATGCCGGTCGCACCGGCAATAAACGAGGGGTCTCTCTCTTTATGTTTATTATCTACCACCACAATGCTTTTAACTTCCATTAATTCTTTTATGTTCTCCTCGCTCAGAAGAGATGCCGCAACGCGTTCACTTATCCCATAATAAAACTGTAGACGCCCATCCCCTTCTTTTATCCCAAAGAAAGATATCACTATCTTCGCCTGAATTATTTCTTTCAACCTTTCACTCCTCCGTCTTTGAATTCACTGCCTTTAACTCCTCTACACTCTCTTTCACTTTTGAAGAAAGCATGTTAAACACTACATCCAGGCGCTCAACTTCGTTCTTTACGCCTATGTTCTGCGGCTGACCCCGTTCTTCTATGTGCTGTAACGCATCCTGGGTTCTATTATGAATTCTTATAATCGATGAAAATACCTCAAATATAAACCACCACCCTACAAAGATTACCAACACAACCGCAAAAAGAGCCAATAGAGACATCTTATAGGAATTTACTGAATACTGAAAAAGTATGGTTACGGGGAAAAATGTAGAAAATATAAAAGCGACAAAAAGCCTCCTTTTTAGGCTCATATTGCTTAAAGAGGATATTTTCTTATTGCTTTTCATAAGCTTCTAAAAGTGCCCGGAGCGCTTACCGTATTTATCCCCTTGACAATATCTCTTACACTTACCGGCTTAGTCATATAATAATCGGCATTAAGATTGTAAGTGTTTTTGATATCGTCAAAATCATCCTTTGCGGAAAGAATTATAACAGGTATTCTACGCTCTTTTTCCTTAATCCACTTTAACACCTCCCACCCATTTAAATGAGGCATTATCAAATCAAGGATAACAATATCAGGACTGTCTTCTTCGATTCTTTCCTTAGCTTCTATGCCGTCAAAAGCAGTAAAGACATCAAATCCTTCTCTCTTTAAGGCAACGCTCAGAAAAGTAACAAAATCTCTTTCGTCGTCAGCGATAAGGACCTTCTTAGCTAACATTCGCTCTCCTTTTTTTACCGCCGGAACGCTTAATAGTTCCTATTATATCGGCTATAAATTCCTTTTCTGCATCGGCCAGTTTATGATGATGTTTCAGCAATAGTGTAAGGTTGGGCGGATAGCCTTTTAACTCTTTCTCTTTAGCCGTAAGCCAGCGCTTCACATTATCAATAAATCTCGAACGCAGCCTAAGAAAAGGTATAATATCGTTTGTGGCAAGAAACGGAAGAAAATAAAGCGCTATGTCTAATTCAATAAAAGGCCTGCGCTGCGAAACAAGCGCTTCCCTGGCAAGCCTCAAGAATTCCCTTTCTCCTTTAGGCGTAATGCTGTACATATACTTTTTGACATGGCTTCCGCCTTTTTCCTCCCTCTTAATTATTAAGCCTTCTTTTTCCATTTTCCCTAAAGGATAGTATATAGAATGGTTATTGAGCTGGGAGAATATACCCAAATCCTCCTTTATAAATTTCTTAAGGTCGTATCCTGAAGCGGAATGTCTCTTAAGAAAACCTAGGATAATAAGTTTCTGAATCATTTCTTTTCGCCAAAGGACGACTCTTCAGAAAAAACACCTATACTCCTGAATTTCTCATACCTTTTATCCAACAGTTCATCCACAGGGACATCAAGAAGCTCAGTATCGCCGCGCACCCTTCCGGAGATATAACAGAATAATACGCGTACTGCATAATCAAGACCCTGTCCCCTACCCCAATTCCTAAAGCTCCGCCTGAGCCGCCTTCTCCGATAACTACTATAACAATCGGAACCTTAATTCCGAACATATCCCGAATGTTCTCTGCAATAGCGAGCGCCTGGCCTCTTTCTTCAGCGCCTATTCCGGGGTATGCTCCACGCGTATCAATAAAAGAAATAATGGGCAGCCTAAATCTCTCTGCCAATTTCATAACCCTCATTGCTTTACGGTATCCTTCGGGATGAGCACAGCCAAAATTCCTTTCCAGATTTTCTCTGGTATCTTTACCGCGCTGATGCCGCAAACCATCGCTTTGTCATCTCTATAAAGGCGGTCTCCGGAAAGCTCCACGAAATCATCCATTATCATATTAGACCTTCTTTTTAAGACTGCCCAATTTATCTTCCAAATCATTTATCTCCGCAGATAAATCTACCTGCTTTTCGATAGAAAACTCCCTCAGCCCCTTTATCCTGTTCTCCAATTCTACTATAGGTTTCTCAAAATCCCACGTTTGCACAATACATACTCCTTTTTACCCCGTTAGAGAAAGCCACCGATTTCAATCGGTGATCATTACCGATTGAAGACGACGGTGGTTTAAAGCCGCCGCCGCGGATCGTTAAAGAACAAAGTTCTCTAACGGGGTTTACAACTTCCCTAACGGCTGGAACCAAAGATTAATCCACTATAATAACTTCCGTACCAATGGGAACAATATCGTATAGCTCCTCGACGTCTTTATTTTTCATCCTGATACACCCTTGAGTAACCTGTTTGCCAATTTCGTTCTCATCACGGTTACCATGAATCCCGTACCCTTTAGCATCTAAACCTATCCACCGCGTTCCCAGGACATTATCGGGGCTATCAGGAGAAACGACTGCCCCGGCTTTAAACCAAACAGGATTCTTAAGTTTGTTTACCACTTTAAACTTTCCCACGGGAGTACTGTTGTTTTTACCCGTCGAAACTAAATATGTTTTTATAACCTCATCGTTCCTCTTTAAAAACAGCAGATTCTGTGATTTATCTACTGCTATTGAGAATTTGCATGTATTGACTTTAAGTTTCTGCTTCGGATGGATAATATCGCTCTTTAAACCGTTGGCTCTTTTAATAAGAAAAACTGTAGTATGGAATTTGCGTGCTATATTAATAAGAGTATCCTTGGGTTTAACAATATATCTTACACTGCAATCGTCGATTATCGGAGAAAATAATATATCGATATTCAAAGTTTCTATCTTATTTTTTACCTTATTCAACACCGCAGGATCCCCGGCTGTATTCAAGGCTCGCTCGTAAGCACTGCGCGCGCCGGTGAA
>MVCW01000090.1 GCA_002049895.1 Candidatus Omnitrophica bacterium 4484_171
TATGTGGGTGTGGATTTGGGTATAATTAAAGAAGTTGACAGGAGTACAATCAATAACCTTTTTATTATTGTACAGCCTGCTCATCTTCAAAAGATAGAGGATAAGGTTTTAAAAGAAGAGGAACGCGATTACATAAGAGCGTCTATTATTAGAGAACATTTGAAGGGAGGCAGATATGTTTAACAGATTCACCGAGAGGGCGAGGAAAGTATTAGTATTATCAAAAGAAGAAGCGCGGCGGTTCAGCCATGATTATATAGGCACAGAGCATATTCTTTTGGGTTTGGTTCGTGAAGGCGAAGGGGTGGCCTGCGCGGTGCTTCAGAATTTAGGAATAAGTCTTAATTTACTGCGTAAAGAGACGGAGAAGCTAATTACGGCAGGCAGTGCTTCTTCTGTTTTAGGAGATATCCCTTTTACTCCCCGTGCCAAGAAGTCGTTGGAATTAGCGGCAGAGGATGCCCGCTCTTTAGGGCATAATTATATAGGTACAGAGCATATACTTTTAGGTCTTATCCGCGAAGGCGAAGGGCTGGCATCGCAGATTCTTTTCAGTATGGGGGTTGATTTAAGCAAGGTAAAAGAAGAGATATCTACTTTGCTTGGAAGTTCGCATACAGCGGGTGTAAGTTCTGCCGCGCATTCAAGGACCCCTGCGTTAGATTCATTCGGAAGAGATCTCACGAAATTAGCCAAAGAAGGAGGTTTAGACCCTGTTATAGGCAGAAGTCTTGAGATAGAAAGAGTTACACAGGTACTTTCCCGCAGGACAAAGAATAATCCTGTTCTCTTAGGGGAAGCGGGTGTGGGTAAGACAGCTATTGTAGAGGGTCTTGCCCAAAGCATAACTAAAGGCAATGTCCCTGAGATTTTAAGAGACAAAAGAATTGTTGTCCTTGATTTAGCGTTAATGATTGCAGGGACAAAATACCGCGGCCAATTTGAAGAAAGAATTAAAGCTGTTATGGAGGAGATAAAACGCTCCAAAGATATTATAATTTTTATAGATGAGTTCCATACACTTGTGGGGGCTGGTGCAGCTGAGGGGGCAATTGATGCTTCAAATATCTTAAAGCCTTCACTTTCGCGCGGTGAAATACAATGCATTGGCGCTACTACCCTTGATGAGTACCGTAAGTATATAGAGAAAGATGCTGCTTTGGAGAGAAGATTTCAGGCTATAGTTGTAGAACCAAATACTGTCGATGAGACGATAGAGATACTAAAAGGATTAAGAGATAAATATGAAGCACACCATAGGGTACAGTTTACTGACGAGGCGCTTCAAGCGGCGGCAAAACTTTCCGAGAGGTATATTTCAGGCCGTTTCTTGCCGGATAAGGCTATTGATTTAATAGACGAAGCCGGAGCAAGGTCACGTTTGGCAGTATTGACAGTGCCTAATGATATAAAAGAGCTGGAAGAGCGGCTGCGTGAGATTGTAAAAGAAAAAGAAGCTTTTATTAAGCAGCAGGATTTCGAATCAGCGGCAAAACTGCGTGACGAAGAGAAAAAACTTAGGTTAAATCTTGAGAACCTGCGCAGAGAATGGGTTAAGAAGAGAGATCAGATTATACCTACTGTTTCCAGTGAGGATATCGCGAAGCTTGTGGCGCAGGTCACAGGCATTCCTATTTACCGGTTAGAAGAAAAAGAGTCAGAAAAACTTTTGCGCATAGGAGAAGAACTATCCAGCAGAGTTATAGGCCAGAGCGAAGCGATTGATGCTATTTCGCGCGCTGTAAAGAGGGCTCGTGCGGGGATAAAAGAACCGCGCCGCCCAATTGGTTCGTTTATTTTCCTTGGGCCTACAGGCGTCGGTAAGACACTTCTGGCGAGGGCGTTGGCAGAATTTATGTTCGGAAATGAAGAAGCTTTGATTCAGCTTGACATGAGCGAATATATGGAGAAATTTAATGTTTCACGCCTTTTGGGCGCTCCTCCGGGATATGTCGGTTATGAAGAAGGCGGGCAGCTTACTGAAAGAGTGAGGCGCAGGCCTTATTCTGTTATTCTTCTTGATGAAATAGAAAAAGCGCATCCTGATGTTTTCAACCTGCTGTTGCAAATTCTTGAAGAGGGGCGTCTTACTGATAGTTTTGGCAGGAAAGTTGATTTTAGGAATACTATTTTAATTATGACTTCAAATGTTGGCGCAGAGATAATCCGGAAACGCGGTTCTCTTGGTTTTACCGCAGTTAAAGAAGATATAAGCTACGATAATATGAAAAGCCTTCTAATGGAGGAGATAAAAAAGACGTTTAAGCCCGAGTTCTTAAACCGCTTGGATGAAATAATTGTTTTTAAGCCTCTTGATAAGGATGCCCTTGAGAAAATTATTGATATAGAGATGGAATATGTAAACAACCGTTTGAGAGAACAGGGTATGGAGGTTGAACTTACGCCTGAGGCAAAGAGCCTGTTTGTGGAAAAAGGTTTTGACCCTGTTTTTGGCGCCAGGCCTCTGAAACGTGTTATCCAGAGGTTTTTAGAGGACCCTTTAGCGGAAGATATGATAAAAGGTACTTTTTCTGGGCGTCTTAAGAAGGAAGAGGCTGTTAAAATAAAGGCTGTCCGGCATAACGAAGAATTGAAGTTTGAATAATAGTTTGGCAGCGCAGATGGCCGTTTTTAATCACTAACTTTGCTTGCCCGCCGTAGTCCGAAGGACGAAGGAGGTGCCTGCCCGCCGTAGTCCGAAGGACGAAGGAGGGTGACTTTGTGACCTTTTTCTGTGTTAATCTGTTTTTAATCTGTGCTAATTTGTGTGTATTGTGTATACGAATTATACATGTTTGAATAATAATAAAAGAAATGGGCATTATAAAAAGAATAGAAAGCTTCTTTAATTACGTAGGAAATCTTAATATTTTTGTTAAGGATATTTTCTTCTGGCTGTTTTCCGGAAAACGCAATATTAAGAATTTAGTGAGAGAGATTGCGTTTATTGGGATAGACAGCTTTGGGCTGGTCTCTTTAATATCGTTTTTTGTAGGAATAATTATCGCTTTCCAGACAGCATATCAGCTTAGAATATTTTCTTCTGAAATATATATTGCTTCTCTTGTGGCTTTATCTTTAACGAGAGAGCTTGGGCCTGTCTTGGGAGCGCTTATTGTCGCCGCGCGCAGCGGGGCCTCGATAACTGCCCAGCTTGGCGCAATGAAAATCAGCGAGCAGGTCGATGCTTTGGATATTATGGGGGTTGAACCTATTAATTACCTTGTTGTGCCTAAGTTTATAAGCCTTGTAGTATCTATGCCGATTCTGGTCATTTATGCGGATTTCTTGGGAATAATAGGAGGCTATATAGTAGGAGCTACTAAATTTGCCATACCTTTCCATTTCTATTTTAAGATGACATTCGACGCTTTAGTTTACAAGGATATTGTAAGCGGGATGCTAAAAAGCGTGTGTTTCGGGGCGATAATAGCCTTTATATCGTGTTTTGAAGGATTTAGGCCCTTTTCTTCTTCTGATGTAGCAAAAGTTGTTACTAACTCCGTGGTGCGTTCTTTTATATTAATTATAATATTCGACAGTATTATGACCGCTTTCTTTTATTTTATATTTATATAAATTTTATAGGTTTCTTATAGAAGCGGATAACATGCGTGGAACGCAAAACAATCGAGAAACACACAAGAGGAATGAAAGATGAACATGAATCTTAATACAATCCGCACCTTTTCTGTGCGTTCATCGAAGATGTTGAAATATTATGATTAAAGTAATAGATATTTCTAAATCATTCGGAGAAAAGAAAGTTCTGGACAAGGCGCGTCTGACCATAAACGACGGAGAAACTTTCTTAATTATCGGAAGAAGCGGAGCAGGGAAAACCGTGCTTTTAAGGAGCATTATAGGCCTCATTAAACCTGACAGCGGAAAGATATTGATAGACAATGAGGATATAACTTATCTTGATAAGTCAAGGCTTAACAAGATAAGAAAAAAAATAGGAGTGGTTTTTCAGGGCAACGCTTTATTTGATTTCCTTACTGTGGAAGAAAATGTAGGGTTTATGTTTTACCAGCATTCAAATCTTAGCCGGGAGGTAATAAGAGAGAAGGTCAGGGAGACGCTGGAACTTGTTGGAATGAGAGATATAGAAGACTTGTATCCTTACGAGCTAAGCGGGGGAATGAAAAAACGCGTTGCAGTGGCAAGAGCTATAATTTATCATCCCAAAGTAGTTATATATGATGAACCTACAACAGGAGTTGACCCAATAGCTGTGGATAAAATAGCTTCTCTTATAGAAGATCTGCACCGTAAGCTTTCAACAACTTCTATAATTGTAACTCACGATTTACATGTAGGGCTTAAGCTTGCGGACAGACTGGCTTTTCTTCTCGGCGGCAAGATAATATTCGAAGGTTCTCAGGAGGAGCTTAAAAACTTAAAAGACGAGAGAATAATACAGTTTATGAAGGGAAGTTCCGAGGGCCCCATAAAAGAGACGGAGGTTTAGGATGAAGAAAAAACTATTAGATATAAGAAGATACCTGGTAGAAATAAAGCTGGGCATATTCTTTCTGGTCGCCGCGATTCTGTTTTTTACCGCCATTATGTCTATAAGAGAAGTAAGTTTTTTTAAAGGGTATTATTTATTAAAGGTTAAGTTCAAGTTCGTTGAAGGGTTGAAATCAGCTTCGCCAGTCAGGTTCTGCGGCGTAGACGTAGGAGAGGTTGATAAACTAGAGATAAAAACAGAGAAGAGTACGCCTGTAGTATATGCGTATGTTAAGGTTGAAAAAGGCGTCAATGTGCCTGTTGGTTCAAGGTTTTTTATTAACAGCCTTGGGTTTTTTGGTGAGAAATATTTGGAAATAATGCCTCCTTATACACCTGTTAAAAATTATTTAAAAGAAGATTCAGTAGTAAGGGGTGTTGACTCTCCTCCGCTGTTCGATGTCGTAACCTCCATTAACGATACCGCGCTTAAACTGCAGGATTTTGTTGAAAACAGCACTATAAAGAAAGATTTGGAAAATTCACTATCTAATATAAATGATATAACGGGTGAATTTAAGAGTTTATTATCTAATATAAATGATACAACAGGTGAATTCAGGGGGCTTCTTTTGGACATAAAAGGTAAGAAGGGTACAGTAGGGAAATTGCTTTACGATGATTCTTTATACAGGAAAGCCGACGATTTATTTGAAGACTTGAAGAAACACCCCTGGAAACTCCTCTATAAGCCGAAAGAGAAAAAGAAGAGAATAAGATAAATACGTTCATTTAATAAACGAAATGTGTCCCGAAGTATCGGGACGAAATATGTTCGCTGCGCGGACAAAATACACAACCTTTGGCTG
>MVCW01000091.1 GCA_002049895.1 Candidatus Omnitrophica bacterium 4484_171
TTTACTCTTCATAAGGCTCTCGCGGGCATGCATCCAGTTGATATTGCCGCGTAAAGTATTAATCTCTCCGTTATGGGCGAGCATACGAAAAGGCTGAGCCAAATCCCAGGCAGGAAAAGTATTGGTATTGTACCGGGAATGTACAAGAACAATAGAACTCCTTAATTCCCTGCTCTTTAAATCCAGAAAGAAGTTCTCCACCTGATGAGGCATAAGAAGTCCTTTGTAAAGGAAAATCCGGGAGGAAATATTAGTTATATAAAAGAATGCTTTCTGTTTGATGCGGGAAGAACGAATAATACTTTCTATCTGTTTACGTATAACATAAAGTTTACGTTCAAAAAATAACTGGTCAGTAATTTTCTCGTTCTTTTGAATGAAGATCTGTTCAATAACGGGTTCGGATTTTCCAGTTTCCTCACCAATATCAGAATTATCCACAGGAACTTTTCGCCATCCAAGAAGCACCTGGCTTTCTTGTTTGATTATTCGTTCGAATACTCGTCTACAGAAGATACGTTCCTCTTTGTTTCGCGGTAGAAAGATAAGGCCCGTTCCATATTCTCCATCAGAGGAAAGATTGATTTTAGCCTCATCCGCCGCAATCTGAAAGAACTCATGAGGGATTTGTAAAAGTATACCTGCTCCGTCTCCAGTTCTTGGGTCTGCTCCTACTGCTCCTCTGTGTGCAAGGCGCTTAAGAACGCCAAAAGAATCTCTGACTATTTTGTTGTTTTTTTACCGGTAATATTACAGAGAAACCCTACGCCACAGGAAGCGTGTTCAAAGCAGGGGTCGTATAGCCCTCTACTTTTATGGATTTGTATATTTCTTTTCATGATTTTTTTGAAAAAAAAGCCCTTACCCGGCATTCTTTGCTTAGTAAGGGCTCCTTTGCCTTTTTTAACTTCGTTGTTGTTCTTTTATGTCATATATAAAATTGCCTCTCAACCTATAAAACAGGCAGGTATGTATTTATCTCATATTCATGAACTCTCCTTCTATATTCATCCCATTCAATTCTTTTTGCCATAATAAGATTTTCATAGATATGCTCGCCAAGAGCTTCTTTAAGAAGCGAACTGTTTCTGGTTATTTCAATTGCTTCAATTAGGCTTCCCGGCAAACATTCCACATTAAACTTCTTCATCTCTTCAGGAGTAAGATTATAGACATCGCGTTCTAAAGGGTCAGGTAAAGTATAATTTTCTTTAATACCCTTTAATCCTGCGGTTAACATAGAAGTAAAAGCAAGATAAGGATTACACGCCGGGTCTGGTGAACGAAACTCAATGCGTGTCGCCTTTTCTTTACCGGGTTTATACATTGGCACCCTTACCAAAGCGCTCCTATTGCGCTGTGCCCAGCATATATATACCGGCGCCTCATATCCGGGAACAAGCCTTTTGTAAGAATTTACCCACTGGTTACAGATGAAAGTAATTTCGGGAGCATGTTTTAATATGCCCGCAATATATGCTTTTGCTTCCGGAGAAAGATAATGCGCGTCATTAGCGTCAAAAAACGCGTTTGTATCTCCTTTAAACAATGATTGATGGGTATGCATCCCGCTCCCATTTACACCAAATATTGGTTTGGGCATAAAAGTGGCATAGAGGCCGTGTTTCTGGGCGATTTCCTTTACTACCATACGGTAGACCATTACTGTATCCGCCATGGTGAGAGCGTCAGTATAGCGCAGATCGATTTCGTGCTGCGAAGGGGCAACTTCATGGTGGGAATATTCGACTGCAATACCCATCTGTTCCAGGGTAAGAATGATCTCTCGCCTTACTTCATTACCGGCATCGAGAGTAGTTATATCAAAATAGCCTCCTTCATCAATAATTTGAGTAGATTTCTCATCTTTAAAAATGAAAAATTCAAGTTCTGGTCCTATATAAAAATCATAACCCTTACTTTTTGCATTCTGCAGGGCTTTCTTTAATGCATAGCGTGAGTCTCCCTGATAAGGTGTCCGGTCCGGGTTCAATATATCACATATCATTCCCGCTACCGCCTTTTCCTTAGGCCGATAGGGAAGAAGCATAAACGTTGAGGGGTCAGGCATAGCAATCATATCTGACTCATCTATCCTTGCGAATCCTTTTATTGAAGAGCCATCAAATCCCATGCCATCATCAAGAGCCCCTTCAAGTTCTTCTTTTGTAATCGCAAAACCTTTCATCTGGCCTGTTATATCAGCAAACCACAAGCGTATGAACTTTACATCACGCTCTTTTACAATTTTTAAAACATCTTTTTTGGAGAACTTGTTATTCACTTTTTCCTCCTTCTTGCCATTCCCTTTGTTTTAAAAGGATTTTCGGAAATCAACAGGTCAAGCCGGCTTCGACTGGTACTCACTTTGTACGGAATAAGAAACAACCTTATTTGATATGGCATCCTTGCCGAGGTTTCTCTTTTTTTAAAAAGAGAATATTATAATAGCCGTTTTTTCTTAATTGTCAATATTTTTTTCAGGCTTGTGTTGTTACAATATAGAAATGTTAATTTTTTTATTGTTCAGGCTGCCTCCTTCTATTTTAAGACATTTGAAGGTTGAAAGATGCCTGATAAAAAACAAAATACCCATATCCTTTTTTAAAACCGTCTTATTCATTTTATTCCCCCTGTTCTCTTACACACTTCCCCTAAACCAGAACAGGTTTCGGTCCAGGAGAGTTTGAGGAGATGTGGGGAAAGAAACTAAAGAGTATTACCTACGTTAGGCTTATTAGAATAAATATAGTCTTTATAAATCCAAAGATTAGTATTGGCTAATTTTTGCGGTTGTTTTCGGGCTTTTTTAAGAAGCGATTTTGAAAGGCGAATTGGCTTATCAAAACCTTTTATGGTTACTTTTACTTTGTTCTTGGAAATGTATACTGCTTCCCCCCTTTAACCCAAATAATGCGGTTAGCATTATTTGCCCGCCTGTGCCCGCAAGGGTGCCTGTGCCCGCAAGGGTATAGGGTGCGGCATTTTCCCGGTTAATGTTAATTGCTATTTTTCTTTTTCCGCAGAACACAAACTTATTCATACAAACATTATATCATAAAAAAAGGCCCCCTTCTTTTAGAAAGGGGGCCTTTTTCTGCGGCTTAAAATACCTGATTAGCTTCTTAAAATCTTTTTGGCAATGTTATCTGCCTTCTCGGTAATGAACTTAAGGCCGGTTTCTCTCTGGGTCTCTCTGTTCGCAGCATAAATATCGTCTCTTTCTATTCCTGAAAGAGAGAATTTACGTGCTCCTGCCATAAGCTGCTGCAGGCCTGCTTTCAACTTATCAGCCAGAGTATAAAGGGCAATAGCACCCAGAGGGACATTGTTCATCTCTTTTTTACCTACTTTCTTTTCCACATCATAGTATCCGGCAAAAATTTCTTCCGGCGTTGTTCCAAAGGCTGTAACTGAAGGCGGAAGTTTATCCCACATACCGTTAACCCTGGCCTTTCTTTCAGGATGAAGCACTCCTTCAATGTTTGAGCCGAGATATCCTGGTATCATCAATGCCCTTCCCATACATACCAGTTTTGTGAAAGGCGCCCCTAAAGAAAGGGCCTTAAATATATGGTCTTCCCTTGCTAAACCGCCAGCAAAGGCCATATCCACCACTTTTTTGCCTTTATTGGCAAGTATCTTTGCGTATTCATAAGCTTTTGCGTGAAGCAATAATGATGGGACTCCCCAGGATTCCATCATATTCCAGGGACTCATTCCTGTTCCTCCTCCTGAACCGTCAATAGTAAGCAAATCAAGCTTTGCCTCTGTAGCGTATTTTATTGCCATTGCTAAAGCTTCCATTCCATAAGAGCCGGTTTTAAGGGATATCCTTTTATAACCAAGTTTTCTTAACCGCTTTACTTCTTTCATAAACGCATTTCTTACTTTTTCACGGCTCGATAAACTTGTGTATCCTAAGCGGCTATGACGGGCAATTGACTTTATGGCCCCTTTCTTAAACGCTTCCTGGACTTCGGGAAGTTCAGGATCCGGGTCTACCACATAACCTCTTTTTTTCAAAAAGAGGGCATACTCTAGGTTTGTTACTTGAATTTCACCGCCGATGCATTTTGCTCCCTGCCCCCACTTTAATTCCAGAATGACCTTGTCTCCGTATTTTTCAATTATATATTCGGCAACCCCATTGCGGGTATCTTCCACATTCATCTGAACAATAATTGCCCCGTATCCGTCATAGTAACGCAGAAATGTATCTATCCTTCTGTCCAGCTCCGGCGCCTTCTTAATCCTTCCGTTTTCAATTACTGCCTGTTTATCAATTCCAACAACATTCTCACCGACAACAATGGGAATTCCTACAAGTGCTGCACCGACAGCAAATGATTCCCAGTATTTAGCTGCAATAAAAGTAGAGCCTAACGCCCCTGTCATTACCGGCACACGGAACTTTGTTCTAATCTTCTGGCCAAACTCGCCTTCTGTGTTTACCCTGGGGAAAATACAGTCGTCCTCTGAGGCGGTTAAGCCTTTAGGTAAATTATTTGCTCCATAAAGATAGCCGTCAATTCTTATGGAGCTGTAGCCGGTGCCAAGATGATTTACATTGGCGCTTCCTGCAGTAATAAAGCTATAGTCGCGCGGGTAAAGCAGTTTGCGTCCTCTTAAAGAAGAAAGCCATGTTTCACATTTGCCGCGACAGTCGCAGCGGCATAAAGTACACAGTCCTGATTCGCACGGGTCACCGCGATTAACTGTGCCTAAAGCATCATTTGATTTTGTGATGCGGCTCATAACACCTCCTTTTTTAGATAAAAAATAGCCAGATTGTTTATTAAGTAACGTCCATATATAAAAAAGCGTTCCCCTCATGACGAGAAGAACGCCTTTGTCCTTCTTTGAAATTAAAATATCATATCTATTGAGACAGTTTTTGTCAACTGTTTTTCACAACTTATACGATATGATTATCGCTTCAGCAATATCTTTTAAATTCTATCCTCAAAGGTTTTCTCATAGACTTTACGACTTACTCCTATTATTTATCATGTCACTTGTCAAAACCTGAGACTGAGTTCTCTTAACCCAAATAATGCGGTTAGCATTATTTGCCCGCTTGTGCCCGCAAGGGTGCCTGTGCCCGTAAGGGTATAAGGGTAAAAGGCCGGGGTTACCTAGGGGGAAAATGCTGTGTACTTTTTAGTACAATTTCTATTCGGCACCCTCCTTTAATTTGCCGAGCGGGACGGACAGATAACCCTCTTAAGTACGAAGCTTGCCCGCCGTAGTCCGAAGGACGAAGGAGGTGCTTGCCCGCCGTAGTCCGAAGGACGAAGGAGGTGCCTGCCCTTAGGGT
>MVCW01000014.1 GCA_002049895.1 Candidatus Omnitrophica bacterium 4484_171
TTTATGATTGCCTCTTCGGTGGCGGTTTTCTTACCGTCTTTCTTGAGAGTTCTATTCTTGGGAAGTAAGTTCAGTTTATCGGATATAAATATTATTTCCGCGTTGGTCAATGTACTTCTTGTATATTTTCTAATTCTTTCTTTTGAGAATTATCTTTCTATGATTGTTATTGCCCAGAAAAGGATGGGTGTTGTAGCCATAAACGCAGTATTAGGCGTAGCGGTTCTTTTTCTATTCCTGCTATTTTCTTATAAAAGATATGGAATGCATAGTTTAAGTTTAGGATATGTTTTGTCTACAATGGCCATATGTATATGTTATTTCTTTTTTACAAGGAAGGTTTTGAGGCTCAACATTACGATATTGATTGTCGGATTACTTAAGAGTTTTTTTATTGCCTTTGGGTTTACCTCCTTAGGCCTTATCTTGAGGATGTTTGTGCCGCATGATAATATTATTGTGTTCTGTGTTTTTCCTGTCTGGTTTGCTTCTTATGTTATTTTATCTTATAAAGTATTGAAAAAGGAAAAGGAGATTATATTCGCAAAATGATTTGTCCCGTTTGTTCTTCACAAAACACAGAGAAGATTAATACATACACTACCGAAGGGTATTCATTCTATAGGTGTGTTGATTGCGATGTTATTTTTACTCATCCTATGAAGGCGGGAACGAAAGAGTGGTATTTTATACTCCTCTTGCGGCGCCAAAAGATAATCACCCGTGGTACGAAGAGGAGTTTATTAAAGATAGTGTAAACGGCGGACGTGGCAAAATTCTCAACATAGGGTGTGGGTATAATACTTTCCTGGTTAAGTTACAGGATAAAGGTTACGACGTAACCGCCATAGACATTAATGAAAATATTGTCGAGTTTAGCCATAGTAAACTCGGGATAGAGAAAGTATATAATACAAGAATAGAAGATTTTATCGCTGGATATAAGAGCGAGAAGTTCGATGTTATTATTTTCTTTGAGCTTCTTGAGCATTTAGAAGAGCCGGGCAATTTCCTAAGGTCTTTAAGGAAGATATTAAAAAAGGGAGGGTTTATCGTTTTTAGCGTTCCTAACCGCAAAAGGTTTCGTCCCCAGGCTCACTGGGCGGATTATCCGCCGCACCATTTAACCCGTTGGAGCAGGGAAAGCGTAATCAATAATTTAAAGAAAAGTGGTTTTCAAGTGGTAAAGAGTATTATTTCTCCCATATCAGCAGAGCAGATTATGTATGCATCTGGTATATATTTTGGTACGCTTTATCTTGAGAAGAAAAGGGATAAGAATATTTTATTTAAGGTGTTGTATAAGTTCTTGTACCGTTTCCGCGTAATTTTCTACAATATAATAGCTATTTTATTGCGTGCGGCAAATATTTTCAAAGAAAAGGGCACTTTCATATATACTGTGGGTAAACTGGTGGGTAAAGATGGTTAGCGTAATAATTGCTACATATAATCGTTGTAATTTATTGAAAAGGGCAATAGAGAGTGTGTTGCGCCAGACCTATAAAAATTATGAAATTATTATCATTGATGATGCCTCAAGTGATGATACATATAAAATAATAAACGATAGTTTCAAACCATTTATTGATAAAGGAACTATTAGATATTATAGGAATGAAACAAACAAAGAAAGAAGTTTTTGCCGTAATTTAGGTATGGAAGAGGCGAGGGGAGGGCGTTTTGCTTTTTTGGATGACGATGACGAGTGGCTGCCTAATCATTTGGAGAATCTTGTTAAGTTCTTGGATGATAATTATGAGGTGGGTGTAGCTTTTTCTAATTGTTATGAAGTATTTGAAGACGGTAGGAAAAGACTATTTTGGCACAAGATTAAGACAGGTAAAGGAGTTTATTACAAAGACTTATGTATCGATAGGTGTTTTGTTACAGGTTCAGCGTATATTATAAGGAAAGAAGTGTATATAAAATTGGGGGGATTCAAAGAAGGCCTTGAACCGGCAGAAGACAGGGAATATTTAGCTCGTATTGCGATGAGCTATAATGTTGGTTACAGCAGTATCCCTACAGTTTATAAATATACCCATTCAGGCAGTTATGCGCATTCGCGTTCACAAAAAGAACTGGCATTTACCAGGGAAAAGATATGGCATGCAATTCAAGAAAACAGTCAGAAGTTTTCCTACCCTATTAAGCCGAGAGTTAGATGCAGATGGTTATTGCATTTATCCATAAATTTTCTTCCGGATTTAGATAAGACAAAATATTATTTGATAGAGGCAGCTAAAACATATCCCTTATGTTTATCCTGGATGTCTACATGGCGGCTTTTATTGAAAGTAATTGTAGGTAAGCGCGTTTACTCATTTCTAAAGATGCGTAAAACTATGATTAATAAAAGGAAGAAATGAAAATATTGTTTTCTTCTTGCAGGAATCCCCATTTTGTTACGATAACAGAGTATATTGAGAGTGCTTTAAGAAAGGAAGGTGAAGTATTATTCTTTGATGACAGGGATTTTGTTGTTCCGGGAAGAATACGCTGGGATTTATCGAGAATAAATAATAACCTTATCCGCACAATAGATAAATTTAAGCCCGATATTTTCTTAGAAGCAGGAGGGCATAGAATCTTACCCCGTACAGTTAAAAAGATTGGAGAAAGAGGAATAAAGACGATTCTATGGACAATTGACCCTCCAAGGAATTTTGAGCCGGTAATAGAATCAGCCCCTTTTTATGATTTTGTTTTCTGCGGAGGAAGCGAAGCAATTGATATTTTAAATAAACACAATATTAAAAACATTTATTTTCTTCCTTTTGCCTGTGACCCAGGCTATGCTTATCCTGTTGAGGTGAACAAAGAGGAGAAAGAGTTTTACAGAAGCGATGTTGTTTTTGTCGGCTCTTATTATCCTAACCGTTTAGAAATATTAGAGAAAATAACGGATTTCAATTTAGGAGTATGGGGTCCGGGTTGGGATAGAATTTCTAATAATTCTCCTTTAAAGAAATGTATAAGAAAAGCAGAAGGAGTTGATTATAAGGAATGGAGAAAAATATATTCAAGCTCCAAAATGGCCTTAACTATTCATTATCAGGATGGTAAGACCATTTGTCATCAGGCAAGTCCAAGAGTGTATGAAGTTTTGGCATGCAAATCTTTTTTACTTTCAGATAACCAGCGGGATGTAGTTAGATTATTTGAGCCAAGGAGATATTTGGATATTTTTGACAATATTAATGATTTGAGAGAAAAGTTGAATTATTATCTTAAGAGCCCAGAGAAAAGAAGAGCGATTGCAGAATGTGGCTATAGAGAAGTTATCAAAAAGCACACCTATATTCACAGAGTAAAAGAAATATTTAATATTGCAAGAAAAGGAGAAAATAATGGAAAGAAAAGATTACTTTAAAGAATATTTCGACTCTATTTTCAAAGACTCTAATATATTTTCCGAAAGAGAATATGAATCACATTGTAAAGAATACGAGACTCATTATAGAGAATTTTTACCAGCTCAGAAAAACGCCACTATTCTTGATATTGGTTGCGGCGCAGGGCATTTTCTTTATTATTTAAATAAAAAAGGGTATAACAATTTTATAGGAGTTGATATTTCTCCTCAACAGATAAAGTTTTGCAAGAAGAATATATCGGAAAAAGTTATAGAATCAGACGTGTTTGATTTCTTACAGAGTAAAGAAAATATTTATGATGTGATGGCTGCGAATGATCTTATAGAGCACCTTCCTAAGGATAAAATTATTACCTTTTTAACTTTGGCATTCAAAGCGTTAAGAACAGATGGTAAGCTTATTTTAAAAACACCGAATTTAGGCAATCCTTTTGCTGTTCGTCTTCGCTATGTTGATTTTACTCACGAGATTGGTTTTACAGAAAAAAGCCTATATCAAGTATTGTGGATAGCTGGTTTTCGCAATATTCGAATAATTCCTTGTAAAGAGACAAGAGCGATACATAAAATGGTTGCCGGTATAATATATTTTGTTGTGCGAAAACTTATGTGGTACCAGGGGTTTGTTGCTCCTAAAGTTTTGACTCCATTACTTATCGGTGTAGCTAAGAAATAATATCTCATGGATAGAGTGAATGCTGTGCACATAGTCGAAGATTTGAAAACGGGCGGGTTAGAGAAGATAATTGCTTTGATTGTTACGCATTTGGACAAGAATAAATTCGATGTTAAAGTATGGTGTTTGGCAAAAGGCGGCGCGGTTTTTGATGATCTACAAAATAAAGACATAGATATTGAGATTCTAGGAATGAAATCGCACCGCAATCCCTTATTTTACATTAAATTAATCAGAAAGTTGAAGAAAAATAACATCCATATTGTTCATGCACATGGATTTACCGCTACAACTGTGGGAAGAGTAGCGGCTATATTAGCGAGGACACCGGCGATTATCTGCCATATGCACAGTAATTACTGGTGGTATTCAAAAAAGAAAAGGATAATAGATAGGCTATTAGGCTATTTTACAGATAAGATTGTATGCTGTTCGCGGGCAGTGGCTAAGTTTGTGGTTAACGCAGAGAAAATAAACTCTAATAAGGTAAAGGTAATTTATAATGGGGTTGATGTGGATAAATTTAATAGTATTAAACCAGAAACGGAGAAGAATGCTTTTATTATAGGATGTATTGGTTCATTTTTTCCTCATAAGGGACACCGTTATCTTATTGAAGCAGCAAGAAAAATTATTGATGATTACGGCAGCAGGGTTAAGTTTGTCCTAGCCGGCGACGGCCCTTTGCGCGAAAGTTTAGAAGATTACGTAAAGAAACTTGGTGTAAAACAGTTTTTTGATTTTAAAGGACTGGTAGTTAATATAGAAGACTTAATTAGCAGTTTTGACTTGGTGGTATTGCCGTCTATTTTATATGAAGGGTTAGGTATTTCTCTTATTGAAGCAATGGCAGCCGCCAAACCGGTAATAGGAACTAATGTGGGAGGTATACCCGAAGTTATACAGGACGGCGAAAATGGTTTATTAGTTGAGCCTAAGGATTCTAACGGATTAGCAAAAGCGATATTATCAATTATGAATGATAAAGATAAGGCTATTACTATGGGCCGCCGGGGGAAAGATATAGTACAACGCAAATTTTCATCGCAAACAATGGTTAGAAGTATAGAGGAGTTATACAGCAACTTAGCAAAGGAGAAATAAAGATGGCAGGTAATAGACGTTCCATGATGTTATGTGAGTCAGCAGAAGGTGTACATGAAAAAGTAATTGTTTTGATCAAGGAAGAAAAAAGAGGCAGGATTTTAGATGCTCCTTCAGGAGCGGGATATCTGTCCAATGAGCTTAAGAGTATTGGATTTAATCCTGTTTGTATCGATTTAGACGTTGAGAAGTTTGAGTTTCCCGATATAGAGCATACACAGGCAGATTTAAACAGGGACCTTCCGTACGAAGATGGAATTTTTGATTATGCTGTTTGTGTGGAAGGCATAGAGCACATAGAGGATCATTTCCACCTTATTAGAGAATTTAAACGTGTCCTTAAGAAGGGGGGAAAATTAATAATTACAACACCTAATATTTTGAATATGTTTTCCCGCCTGAGGTATCTTCTAATTGGATATTACGCTTTTTCAGGAGGATATTATGCCAAGACGCATATTAATCTTATAAGTTTTACGAAAATGATTTCTATTCTTGATAAGGAAGGCTTAAGAATAGAGAAAGTTACTTATAACAGAAACATCGCCTGTGCCAAGGGGGTAATTGCGGGCGCTATTTTATGGCTGTTAACTCCTTTTATATACGCGGCGACTTTTCTTAAAGTAAAGAATAGCGCTATAAGGCAGTATTTATTGTCTAAGGAATTGTTGTTTGGAGAATGTTTGATTGTTAAGGCAGTGAAATCATGAGAAGAATTTCCGTAGTTATTATCACAAAGAATGAAGAGGGTAACATTCGTGACTGTGTGGAAAGCGTAAAATGGGCGGATGAGATAGTTGTAGTTGACGATTATAGCACAGATAAAACAGTAGAAATTTGCAGGGAATATCCCAATGTAAAGATATATCTTAATGAGATGAAAGGGTTTGGCAGCCAGAAACAATATGCTTTAGATAAGGCAAGCTATGAGTGGATTTTGTTTATTGATGCTGATGAGAGAGTAACGCCTGAGTTGGGGAGAGAAATAATAGAGAAGATAAACAAAGAGCATTACGACGGTTATTATCTTAGGAGAAATAATTTTATATTCGGGAAATGGATGCTGGATTATAAGCCCCGTGCTTTGCGTGTTTTTAAGAAAGAAAGTGCGAAATTTAACCAGAGATATGTCCATGAGGCGGTGATTTTAAAAGGAAAAGCCGGTGCGTTGAAAGAATCCTTGATACATATACCTCGTTCCTGTAAGAGTATAGAAAATTATATCAGTACATATGTCAACAGATACTCTTCTTTGGCGGCGCGGGATTTCTACAAAAGAGGTATAAGGATTAACAGAAAAAACTTTATGTTTTATTTCGTTTTAAAACCAAAGCTGATATTTATTCAAAAGTTCCTTCTTAAGAGGGGTTATAAAGACGGATGGGAAGGGTTTTTGCTTTCATTTCTTAGCGCCTGCGCTTATATCATGAGCTACGCTAAATTGTGGGAGATGCAAAGAAAAATTAGGGATGAAGAGGGAATATAATATTTTATACACCAGTTCATTTTCTTCAATGCAGGGAGGAGGTCAGCGTAGTACTTACCTTTTAATAAAATACCTTAATAGAGATAGGTTTTGCCCCTTTTTAGTTGTTCCGGATGAAGGAGAACTATCAAAGGAAGTAGAACGACTGGGAGTAAAGACTTTTACAGTCGGCTTTGAGAGAATAAAATCGTTTAATATCATTGGTATTATAAAAGATTTGCTTAAGATTATAAAAGTTATTAGAGATAATAGAATCGATATTATCCATACTGAATCTCCCCGTCAGACCATTTACTGCGGAATTGCTGCTAAGATTTTTAAGATACCCTTAGTTATGCATCTTAGAGTGTCAGATTCGTCTTTATTCTTGGATAGAATTCTTTATTTCTTTAGTGATTATATGATTGCGGTTTCCTTGGCAGTTAAAGAACGTTTTGAGGGAATAGGTAATGAGAATAAAGTAGGTGTTGTGTATAATAGCGTAAATTTAGATGAGTTTACACCAACAGATAGAAAAGATATCATTAATAGTGATGTTCTAAAAATAGGGTATTTTGGGAGGATAGAAGAGAGAAAAGGAATAGATGTGTTGATTAAAGCCGTAAAACACACAAATAAAGAGATAAAACTGATTATACAGGGGGAAGGAGACAGTAACTATACGCATAAACTTAAAAGTTTAGCGGATGGCATTAAGGTAGAGTTTAGAGATTATAAGAAAGATATTCGTCCTGATATGATGAATGTTGATATTGTAATCTTACCTTCTATTAAGGGAGAGGGATTACCCCGTATTATTATTGAAGCAATGGCAATGGGCAAGCTGGTCATTGCCTCGGATTTAAAATCAAACAGGGAAGCTTTAGGCGGCGGATATGAGTTCTTCTTTCCTGTTGGTGACGATAAGGCTTTAGCTTCTTTGATTATAAAGGTATCAGAGAATAGAGCTATTATTTACGAGAAGAAAGCAGTATTAAGAGCCAGAGCTGAGAATTTATTTGATGTAAGAAAGAATACAGAGATGACAGAGGAGATATACAACAAGATACTTAGAATATAAATTATGTATTATATCCTGATTCGTCCAGCGATAAGAAAGATGTATTATTTGTTTGCGAGTTTTTCTCTTGGCGCCGTTTCCCTATTGTTGTTCTGGATAAGAAGAAAGAAAATAGATAATTCTAAGACAAAAGCAATTCTTCTTATTAAATTAGAAAGAATAGGCGATTTGGTATTGTCTCTTCCGGCGATAAGGAAAATAAGAAGCTATTTTCCTGAAAGTAAGATATATATGGTAGCAACCTCTTATACAAAGGATATTGTAGAGGCCTCTCCTTATATAGACGAGTTATTGGTATATGATAAAGCCGTGTCTTTAAAAGATAAAGTGTCTTTTATCAGAATGTTAAGAAAATATTGTTTTGATTTAGCCATTGATTTAACCACGCGTAACTTTATGTTTCTTCCTGTTTGGATTCTTGGTTTTAGCAAAGCGAAGGTGACTGTTGGTTTAAACAATTACGGAAGGGCTTTTCTGTATAATATAAAAGTCAAGCCTTATCCTGGTGTGGAAATATATGGCAAGGAAGTAATGCGTATTTTAGAGCCCCTGGGAATTAAATCAGATGATTATAAACCAAAGCTTTTTCTATCTAAAAGCAATGAAGAATTCATTCATATGTTTTTTAAAGAAAGGAATATAAACGAAACTGTTATAAAAGTAGTTATTCATCCCGGTGGTTATTATGATGCTTTGCGGTGGGAAGAAGAAAAATATGCCGAAGTAACCGAGCACATTCTTAGCAACTATAAAGCAGCAGTATTTTTTGTAGGCTCAAAAAGGGAGACTTCTCTTATAGAAAAGATTGTTTCTTGGGCAGGGGATAGTAAAAATATTCTTAATATGGCAGGAAGATTGTCTTTGGGCGAGTCCATGGCTTTAATTGCAAAAGCAAACCTTTTTATTGGAAATAGCTCAGGCCCTTTGCATATTGCCTGTGGGTTTGATATACCTACCATTTCGTTTTTGGGGCCGTCAATTCCAGAACGGTGGCGGCCGCAAGGTGAGAAAAATATCGTTTTTAGAGGAAAGCTATCCAGTAAAGATTATGATATTGAATATAGTCAAGTCAAAGATTATAAACAACTTAAACCTATAACAGTTAAGATGGTAAGGGAAGCTGTAGATAAAATATTGTCTAAAGAATGAAATGATAGGTAATAATTCCTCTATATTGATTGTTGAAGTCGGCGGTATAGGAGATGTGGTGATGTCTATACCGGCGATTCGCAACTTGCGTCAGAATTATCCATACAGTTATATTGCTGTTCTAATAGCGAGGAGAGCTAAACCGCTGTTGAGAAATTGTCCTTATATAAATGATGTTTTTACTCTTGAGATTGAGAACTTTACCTTTTCAAGATATGCATTGAATTTATATGATACAGCTAAATCGCTGAAAACAATTATTTCCTTACGTAGAAAGGGATTCGAACTTGCTATTAATTTCCACCGTATTGCTTCTTTCTGGGGGAGTTTAAGAATGAGGCTTCTTTTTAAAACTATAAGACCCAAGAAAGGTGTTGGCAGAGATACTGATAGAAGGGGAACATTTTATGATATAAAGTTAGAGGAGAATATTGATGATTCAGAGCATGAAGTAACAAGAAAATTAAGACTTATAAATATGCTCGGTGTGCCAACTGACAATCAGGGATTAGAGTTATGGGTGGACAGCGAAGATAATGATTATGTAGATAAATTATTCAGCCAGCTTGGCATAACAAATAATGACTTGGTAATTGGTATAAATCCTAACTCTGCCCAGGCTCCTAAACTATGGGAGGGGAAAAAATTTGCCCGTCTCTCAGATGCGTTAAGCGATAAGTATAAGGCAAAGATATGCTTTCTGGGAAGTATGAAGAATAAGAAAAGAATTAAAGGAATACTTTCTTTGGCAAAAAACAGATATATTGATTTAAGTGGGAAACTCACTCTTAATCAATATATAGCTTTGGTGCAAAAGATTAAAGCATTTATAACCCTAGACAGCGGACCTATGCATATCGCAAGTGTTTTTAAGGTACCAACGATTGCCCTTTTTGGGCCGGGAAATCCTTCTAAGTTTGGTCCTTAT
This sequence comes from Candidatus Omnitrophica bacterium 4484_171, assembly GCA_002049895.1. Lineage (GTDB taxonomy): Bacteria > Omnitrophota > Gorgyraeia > Duberdicusellales > 4484-171 > 4484-171. The sequence continues at coordinate 9,783 of MVCW01000014.1, forward strand.
CATAACGAGAAAGCGCTTATATTGAAGAAAAAGAAAATGTCAGCGATAGGTGTTAATGAAGTAATGGATCTATTCGATAGTTTAGTAAATAAATACAATATTATATAAATCCAGGTGATAGATGAGAAAGATTAAAGTCCTGCATATTCATACTTTGCCTGTTATAAGCGGTTCGGGAATAAATGTTCTTTTGACTATGGATGGTTTGGATAAGAATAAGTATGATGTTGAGTTTGCCTGTGCGCCAAAAGGCGCCTTAATAGGTGAAGTATTAAAGAAAAATATCATATTTCATCCCGTGAGACATTTTGTGCAAAGGGTAAGTCCTTATAATGACATTATGGCACTTTTCGAGCTTATTTCGATAATTAGAAAAAATAAATATGATATTGTGCATACTCATAATTCCAAAGCAGGTTTTATCGGAAGATTAGCAGCAAAGATTGCAGGAGCCCCTGTTGTTATTCACACCGTTCATGGTTTTTCGTTTCATAGCTTTGAGAAACCGCTAAGAAGAAAACTTTTTATTTTCTTAGAGAGGTTTGCCGCGCATTGGGCGGATAAATTGATTGTTATTTCCAATCCTTTGAAAGAATGGGGTTTAAGTTTGGGCATAGGCGCGCCTCATCAGTACATTACTATTTACAGCGGTATAGAGATTGGCGATTTTAAGATAAATATTGATGTCAATAGGAAAAAAGAGGAATTCAGAATAAAAGCTAATGAGTTAGTTGTAGGGGCAGTGGCAAAGCTATGGGAAGGCAAAGGCCACCGCGATATACTACTGGCGGCAAAAGATGTGATCAAGAAAGTTCCAGATGTTAAGTTTATGTTTGTGGGAGAAGGGTATTTGCGTAAAGAGCTGGGAAAGCTTACAGATTCCTTGGGCTTGAGTAAACACGTTATTTTCACAGGCTTTAGAACAGATATTCCTGAGATTACATCTATTTTTGATATTGCTGTTTTGGCTTCTTATTTTGAAGGGCTGGGCAGAGTGCTGTTAGAGGCTATGGTTTTAGGGAAGGCGGTTGTTGCTACGCGTGTGGGCGGTATTGTTGACGTAGTAGATGACGGGGAAACCGGATTGTTGGTTGAGCCAAAGAATCATAAAGAATTGGCACAGGCAATTATAAAACTTCTTTCTGATAGTAACCTAAGGAGGAAAATGGGCGGCAGCGCAAGGAAAAGAATAGATGAGCGCTTCAATGCGCAAACGATGGTCAATGATATTCAAAATCTTTATCATTCTTTGACACAATAACGTTTCAAACAATAATGTGTCAAACTTATCATGTGTCAGTGGATGAGAGGATGAATAACAGAGGATAAGAATGAGTAGAAACAAAGTTTTAATGACTACAAAGAAAATAATCGCAGCAGGCGCTATATATCATATTACCCAGCGTTGCGCCGGGAAGAGAACTGGTGTTTGTGGAAGATAGTGATTATGAAAACTTTCTACATCTGCTTGAAAGCACTTCCTGTGAGTACTCTTTTGATATTTTGTGTTTTGCTTTACTCCCTGATCATGTTCATATTCTCCTTAAGGCCAGAGAAGATAATCTCAACCGAGGTATGAAGCACCTTTTCCAGAGTTATGCTCAGCGTTTTAATAAGAAATATGGCAGGAAAGGACATGTGTTTTGTGGTGTTTACAGAGCATCATTGTGTCAGGACGACGCGTATCTTATCGCCGCTTCTTTGTATATCCATCTCAATACGCGCAAAGCAAAGATAGATAAAAATCCTCTTGAATGCAGGTGGTGTTCCCTTGCTCCCTACATAAATAACGTGGAATATCCGTTAATCAATGCCAGCTATATTCTTGGTATTATAGATGATAGGGGCAAAGCCGAAGCCCGCAAAACTTATAAAAAGATGGTAGAAGAAAACAGTAAACCCGAACTAAAAAGCATTTTGCAGAATTTGAATGCGGTGAGAGATTCCTTTGATAATTTTATGTTGTGGTTTAAAAACAATGTTGGTAATATAAAATGGAGGAGAAAGAAGGATTTAAATTCCTATATTGATATAGAGAAGGCTTTAGGTAAAATTAAAGGGAGAAAAAGGTTTGGCAGCCTGGAGAGCGGAGAGGCGCTGGTTTATCTTGTTGAGCAGTTTAAGGCACGCGGGTATTCTGATAAAGAAATAGCAGATAAATTACAAATAGGAAGAAGCACGGTGTATCGTTTGACACAATAACGTTTCAAACAAGTAACGGGATGGTGAATATTGTGAGTATAATCATTGTTTTTATTATCGCGCTGGCTGTTTCTTTTGTTATTACGCCTTTAGCAAGGAAGTTTGCTTTGAGAAATAACATAATGGCCCAGCCCGGCGACAGAATGGTTCATACCGAGCCTACTCCCTATTTAGGCGGCGCAGCTATTTACCTTGCTTTTTTTGCGGCTTTAGCGGTAGGCATTTATATTGACAGGGACATTCTTTACAAATCTATCAGTAAGCTTAACGCTTTATTCTTTGCTTCTACTTTAATTGTTGCCCTAGGGCTTTGGGATGATATTAAGAACATTAACCCTTTGGCTAAATTATGCAGCCAGATTGCCATTGCGTTGTTTCTGTTTATTTTTGGGTTCAGGGCGGAGGTTGTGACAAATATTTTTGTGGGAGGAGAATTCCATCTTCCTCTGTATTTAAGTGTTTTTATTACTGTGTTCTGGTATGTGGGTATGGTTAACGCGATGAATCTTATAGACGGCTTAGACGGTTTAGCATCAGGTATAACAGTAATTGCATCAGGCGCACTTATATTTGTGTCTTCTTTTCTTGGTAATTATGTTGATATTCTGATTTTAGCTGCCTTAGCGGGTAGTGCCTTGGGTTTTTTAAAGTTTAATTTCTACCCCGCAAAGATCTTTATGGGTGATGCCGGCAGTATGCTTTTGGGCTTGGTCCTTGCTTCGGTAGCTTTGTTGGGCTCACAGCATAAAGCGGCAACTGCCGTGGCATTGTTGACTCCTATCGCGGCTTTAGCTATACCGATAGGCGATGTTTTAATTGCTATTTCACGGCGCATAATAAGAAAGCAGCCTATATTTAAAGCGGATATGTTTCATATCCACCACAGAATGCTGATAATCGGCCTCAATCAGAAGCAGATAGTGCTTTTTATTTATCTTGTTACTTTGTATCTTGGTATATTTTCTTTCCTGTTTGTTCTCATACCGGATAAATTTGCCCTTATATTGCTTATTCTTCTGGCGCTGGGTTTGTCTATGGGAATAGTTGTTATAAGATTCGTAGAAAGAAAATTAAGGTATTTATACAGGTTAGAGGAGCGAAGCCGCAATAAATGAGGCTTAAGCCGGCAAGATATATTTTCCTTTTACTCTTTTTACCCTCGTCACTTTATGCTGCCGGAATTATCCAGGCAAGATCCGCGATTCAGATAAGTTCCACTGTAAGCGACGGTAAATATTCTCTGCATGAAATAGCAAAGACAGCAAAAGAAAACGGCATAAAAGCCGTAATTTTTACCGATAAAGGATTTATGCGCTGGAGTTACGGGCTTTGGCCATTGCGCAATATCATAAAGAAAACAGTTGAAGATAATTCTATTTCCCGCTACGGCATAAAACATTATCTTGATGATATAAGAAAGATAAAAGAAGAGTTTCCCGGTATGATTTTTATACCCGGTGTTGATTCTTCCCCTTTCTATTACTGGCGCGGCTCTCCTTTTTTAGGTAATTTTGCTATCTGCGACTGGCATAAGCAGTTAATTGCTGTGGGATTGAATAAATCTTCCGACTATAACAATATCCCTGTAATAGGAAATCCCAGGGGCTTAAGAGAGGGTATAGATATATTCAAGTTTTGGCCGTTTATTACTTTGCTTATAGGATTTGCTTTGTTTAAAAGACGAATATATAGCTATAAAGACAACCAAGGCAGAGAATTAGCCCCTTATTCAAAAGGCTTAAGAGCTGCGGGGGTAATAATTATTGTATTAAGTGCTTTGTTTGTTTTAAATAACTGGCCGCCATTTAAAGTTAAATTCGATGCTTACCATGGAGATTTAAAGATTTTGCCTTATCAGAATTTCATTGATTATGTCAATCAAAAGAGAGGGTTAGTTTTCTGGACACACCCCGAGGCAGAAAATATCTCAAGAAGGGGTAAGGTTAAGATTGAGACAAGAAAATATCCCGAGGTTTTGCTTTATACGCGTAATTACACAGGGTTTACTATTTTCCCGGCCGGATATAAAGAAATAGGCAGGCCCGGCGGTATATGGGATGCACTTCTTAAGGAATACTGCGAAGGGAAGAGGGAAAATCCTGTTTGGGCAGTAGGCACACTTGCCTTTGACCAGCAGGGTGATTTATCTTATAGAATGCGTGTAGTGTCCACGGCTATTTTGGTTAACAATTTGGACAAAGAGAAAGTCATTGAATCGCTTAGAAGAGGTAGAATGTATGCTTTGAAAGGAAAAAGAGCACTCGGCTTTATTTTAGATGAGTTCAGTATAAAGAATAACAAAACAAACCACAATGCTACATTAGGAGATACTATAAATATTAAAGGAAACCATATTATTCATATTAAGGGCCATTTTATAGAAAGAGAATACACACCTTCTTTGGAGATAAAACTTATACGAGATGGTAAAATTATAAGGACATTTAGAGGAAATAGTCCTTTTGATATTAGTTATGAAGGTAAGTTGGTGGAGAAAGGGAAAAGTTACTACCGCATAGAAATCCGTTCGCAAGGGTTAATTGTTATTACTAATCCAATCTTTGTAAATGTTATGTGAGAGGATAATTGTATTGACGGCAGAAAAATAAACGAGGTATAATAAAAATAGTATAAAAGGAGGTGCCAGATGAAAGTATTGGGGTGGATGAGTTTAATAGTCGCAGGGGTAAGTTTTATTCTTGGAGTAATTTCTAAGGTTACTTTGAAACCTTTTTATTTCTTGCCAGGCGGTCTTAAGGCAGATAACTTTATGGATTTTACTCAGATTTGTTTGTTGACAGCAATAGCGTTTATTCTTTTGGCTATCGCAAACAAGAAGTAGAGGGCTAATTTCCCGTTTGTAAAAGGATAAGTGTAAGTTTATGCTGTTGAGAGGGGTTATTCTGCTTGCCCTTGAAATAGACAGAATTTAATGTTATATCTTAATTGGAAAGTTGAAAATTGGGGAAGCGATAAAGGCAAACTCGCGGAGGACGCGGGGGCGCAAAGCCGTGCGTTCCGACGTAATGTCGGGATAGGCAGGTTGCCGAACTTCTAAAGATATGCTTCCAGGCGTTGCGCCTGGATTTTTTTTGCACTTTTAGAAAAGTGCCAGACATAAGGCAAGAAAATACTAAAAGTGCCAGACTTAGGATAATAAAATGGCGAGATTACCGCGAGTTTATGTTGAAAACGCAGTTTATTATATTAGCTGCCGGGCGGCATACAATGAAAAACTTTTTAAAGGAGAAAAAGATTACAGAATGTATTTAGAATTGTTAGAGAAATATAGAAAAGAATATAATTTCAAGCTTTTTGCTTATGTTTTATTACCGGAGCACCTGCACCTTCTTATTGAACCATCACCTGATGTTGAAATATCTGATATTATGCACAGCCTTAATACTGCCTATTCCAAATATTTTAACAGTTATTATAACCGGCGTGGTCATCTTTTTAGGGAAAGGTTTAGGGCCTGTATTGTAGAAAAGGAGGGTTATTTGGATAGTGTTATAAAACATATTCATAATAATCCTGTAAGGTTAAAGATTACCGATAACGCCTCAGCTTATCCTTATTCCAGCACTTACCTATATAGTAAAAAGGATTATAATTACAAAGAGATAGAGGAAGCACTTTCTATAGAGCGGTATCGAAAAAATATTTCGGCAGAGAGCAAAGATAAAGAATTGGACCTACGTAAACGTCTTCATCGGGGAGGAGTCTTGGGTTCCAAAGAATTTAAAAGGAGAGTAAAAGAGGAGATCCAAAAGAATAAAAGCGTTAGTAGTGAAAATAGTAAACGAAGGAAAAATCATGTAATAGGAATAAGTTTGGGAGTAATAGTGTTATTGGCATTTCTTGCCGGTATTGTGAAATATTTACGTTTCCAGCCCCGTAGTATTCCTAAGGAATCAAGAAAAGAAGCTGTTCCTCTGGCCTCTGTTGTTATAAAGGAAATTAAGGATTTGAATAATACAGAATGGACGGTGAAATTTACTTCTCGGAATGAAGGGAAGAGTTTTCCTGATACTTTAAGTTTTGTTAACGGTAAATTTGTATCGGCATGGTTTCACCAGGATGGTTTTAATCCTACCAATTATTCCGTGACTCGAAGCGGTAATAAAATTATTTGGGAGACGATGCAGACTTCAGGCAATGCCACTATCTCCTGGCGTGGGGAAATAGAGGCGAATAAGATGAGAGGAATCGCAAGCCTGCGTTCAAAAGATAAAGCGCAGGATTTAATTTAATATAAGAGCGAGGTATCCTGATTATAAACTTTCGTTTTATAAGATGTGTAATAGAAAATATACGGAAGAAAGATTAGAAAAGATAAAGTTAATTTATAAAGAGTTATGCCAAAAAATAAAAAAGAATTAGAAAAAATAAAAAAGATTCTGCTTAAATATAAGTCTTTACTGGAAAACCATGGATTTCCGGTAAAAAAGATGATTCTTTATGGTTCTTATGCAAGAGGCAAATTCAAAAAATACAGCGATATTGATGTTTGTATTATTTCTAATATACTTTCAGAAAGAAGAGATTATTATGAAAGTTATCTTTGGAAGAAAGTTTTAGAAGTTGACCCGCGTATTGAACCTGTTGGGTATCATCCAAAGGAGTTTAAAGATATAGACCCGTTAGTTAATGAGATTAAAAAAGAGGGGATAGAGATAAAATGAAGGTAGAAGAGGATAAAAGGATAAAGCAATTTTCTTTTTCCTGGCGTAGAGAAATAACGGCGAATAAAATGAGAGGAATCGCAAGTCTTCGCTCCGAAAGTGAGAGCGAAGATTTTTCATTTAGAGGAAGAAGTAATGAAAGTTGCAAGCTACAGGTCACAAGGTCACAAGGTCATCAAGCCATCATCCTTCGCTAAAGCTTCCTCCTTCGTCAAGGCTTTGGAGGACAGGTCGGAGGGCAAGCAAAGTTACAAGGTCACCGGACCGCAAAGTCAATGGCATGTTATAGGCTCAAATGATAATGTGTCAGGAGAGACGTTTATAGAGAAAGTTATTAAATATTTAAGAGAGAATGCGAGTGAGAGGAG
>MVCW01000002.1 GCA_002049895.1 Candidatus Omnitrophica bacterium 4484_171
CTTTTCCCTTCAACTCTTCGTTTATATCCGCGCAGGTACATGACCTCAACATATCCTACTCCTTGCTTCCCTGTGTTAAATTTTTTATAATTTCCGGGAAATCGCCAATAGCTGCCTCTTGCTGGATAGATTCTCTCATATTTCTTATTATAACACAACTTTTCTTTAATTCCTCATCGCCGATTATAACAACATAAGGAATTCCTGCCTTCTGCGCCCATTTAAGCTGAGCTTTTAGAGACTTATTTTTATAATCAATAACTGAAGAAACACCGTAATTCCTCAGCTTTCTTAATATATCATAGGCATCTTTATAAACATAGTCTGAAGTATAAGCAACCAGTACATCTGCGGAAGGTTTTTCTTCCGGTTTCGGCAGTAAAAGAAGCATCCGCTCAACTCCCAGAGCAAAACCAACGGCACCAATATCCGGGCCGCCGAGACTCTTAATAAGGTTGTTATAGCGGCCGCCTGCTCCTATTGCGTCCTGTGAACCAAGGCGCTTTGAAGTTATTTCAAAAACAGTATTTGTATAATAATCAAGGCCTCTTACAAGAAGAGGTTCATACACATAAGAAATACCCATTTCACTAAGCAGCTTAAGCAGACTATGAAAATGCTCATAACATGAATCGCAAAGGTAATTGTCTATTTTTATGGAAGAAACCGCATCCCTGCATCTTTCTTTCTTGCAATCAAGGACACGCAAAGGATTGGTAACAATTCTGCGCCGGCAGTCATCACAAAGCTGTCCGCTTTTTAACGACAGCTGCTCTTTTATCAGGCTTGATAACTTATCTTTATCCTTAACGCATCCTAGGCTATTAATTTTTAAAACAGCACCCTCTATGCCGGCACTTTCTATAATACGCATCGCTACTTCAATAACCTCAGCATCAAGATAAAAGCTGTTTGAGCCTATCGCTTCAGCTCCAATATGATGGAATTCCCGCAGTCTGCCCTTTTGCGGCCTTTCTCCCCTGAACATAGAACCCGTATAATAGAATTTACAAAAATCCCTATGCTTGTAAATACTGTTTTCTATATAAGAACGGGCAATCTGTGCCGTACCCTCAGGCCTAAGTACAATATCTTTCCCTGCTACTTTAAACATCTGCCTTTGAGTAATATCGGTAACTTCTCCTATGCCTTTCTTGAAAAGTCCGTCTTCTTCCAGATGGGGCAGAATGAGCTGCTCATAGCCGAAAATGGAAAATATCCTCTTTGCCTTTTTTGTTATATTTTCAAATAATATTGACTGAGGAGGGTAAAAATCGCTTGTGCCCCTAACGCTATGAAAAAGATTACTCATTGTAAAGATGGAAAAGAAAGATAATCAGGCTCCGGGGGAATGTTATTTTATTTCTTTTTTCATCTCTAAGCCGGGCTTAAATGTTACGGTGTTGCGTTCGGGAACAGGAACGACATCGCCTGTTTTGGGATTCCTTCCTATTCTTTTCTTTCTCCTTTTTACCTTAAAAACACCGAAGTTCCGTATCTCTATCTTCTTGCCCGCCTTGAGAGCATCAAAAATAACATTAAAAACCTCATGCACAACTTCTTTTACGACAATCTGTTTTTCCCCCGTCTTCTTACTAATTTTTAGAACAATATCTCTTTTTGTCATACATAATTTATACCACCTCAATTTTGAGGTGTCAAGAGAAAGTTTCACTTACGCAATGAGTTACAGCAAGCTGGAACACAAGGCCACCCTCCTTCGTCCTTCGGACTACGGCGGGCAGGCACCTCCTACGCTAAAGCTACGGCGGGCAGGCACCTCCTTCGTCCTTCGGACTACGGCACAGCCTATATTCTGCGGCCTTAGAGCTTGCAGCCTTTATACCTTGAGAGAAATATTTTCCTGCCCAACAACAGAAGCTATGTCATTAAGAAGAGAATCGTTTATTGTAAGGCTGAAATCATGCGCTGTTTTTATCTTTACCCCTTTGAATCTTGAATTTTTGAGCGCGAAATACACAGGTATGGGGCCTTTATTTCTGGTAAAGATATCTTTAAGCCTGCTTATATTAACCGCTCCTTTACTCACAGATATATTAAGTTCCTTGGCCTTGGCAAAAATATTATCCGCGGGTATAATCTCATTGGCTATAATCTTAGGGACTCTGTCCTTAGTCTGCAGAGCGCCTTTTAGCATTATTACTTTTGACTCAGATAGGTATACCGCGCTTGTTTCGTAAACCCTGGGGAAAACAAAGGCTTCTATAGAAGAGGCCTTATCTCCTACTTTTATAATAGCCATGCGTTCATTCTTCTTCCTGGTTGTAGTAAGCTTTATCTTTTCTATTACGCCGAATACCGTAACATTACGGGAGAATTCATTCTCGTAGAGAGAAGAAATATTATCAATATTAAGAAGCCGCATGAGTTTACTGTAAACCTCGAGAGGATGGCTGCTTACATACATGCCCAAAAGCTTCTTCTCAAAAGTTAAAATCTCGCTCATCGGCCATTCTTCTATGTCAGGCACCTCCTCTTTTTTCGGTTTAGATTCGAAAAGTAAAAGTTGATTAGAGGAAGTTTTTGATTTTCTTGACGATTTATCGAGTACTTTATCCAGCATAACTATCATTTGAGCTCTCTTAAGCCCTAAACTGTCCATTGCCCCTGATTTTATTAAACTTTCAATTACTTTCTTATTAACAGTCCGGGAATCGACTCTTTCGGCAAAGTCAAAAAAATCCGCAAATTTTCTTTCCTTCCTCACCTGTATAATACTCTCCAACGCCGCCCGGCCCACGTTCTTTATCGCCATAAGCCCAAAACGAATATTAGAATCCGCAGTTACGGTAAAATTAGTAAAACTTTCGTTTATATCCGGAGGAAGAACCTTCATTCCCATCATGTGAGCCTCATTCACATATTCCACCACCTTATCGGTATTATTACGTTCACTGGTAAGAAGGGCAGCCATAAACTCAACACTGAAATTAGCCTTCAAATATGCTGTCCTGTAGGAAATCATGGCATAGGCAGTGCTATGGCTTTTATTAAACCCATAGCCGGAGAAATATTCTATTAAATCAAAAATACCGTCAGCTATCTTTACGGGAATATTATTCTTCCTGCAGCCGTCAACAAAAATACTCCTCTGTTCCTGCATTATTTCGGGAATCTTTTTACCTATTGCTTTACGCAAAAGGTCAGCCTGCGAAAGGCTGAAACCCGCAAGAGCCGATACTATCTGCATAGTCTGTTCCTGGTAAAGTATTATACCGTAAGTCTCCTTCAAAACAGATTCAAGCTTAGGATGGACATACCTAACCGGTTTCTTGCCGTGCTTCCTGTCAATATAATCGTCAACCATCCCGCTGCCCAAAGGCCCGGGGCGGTAAAGGGCAAGTACAGCTATTAAATCTTCAAATTTCTCAGGCACGATTTTCTTAAGCAAATCCCTCATCCCTCTGCTTTCTAACTGGAATACCCCGACAGTATCTCCTCTTTTAAGCAATTCAAAAGTCTTTTTATCACCTAAAGGTATCCCGTCAATCTTAATATCTAAACCACGCGTTCTTTTAATTATCTTCACGGCCTCGTCAATAACTGTAAGGGTCTTCAAACCTAAGAAATCCATTTTAAGGAGGCCTGTCTTTTCAACTGACTCCATATCAAATCCGGTAATAGTCTCTCCGTCTGTACCTCGCACAAGCGGTATTCTCTCCGCAAGGGGCCTGTCAGAAATGACCACACCTGCGGCATGAGTAGAAGCGTGGCGCGACAAACCTTCAAGCTGCATCGCAACATCAATCAAGCGCTTTATATTGGAATCGGAATTATAAACTCCTTTAAGGTCAGGGTTTATACGAAGAGCTTCTTTCAAATCGATATGATGCCCGCCTGCAGAGACAGGCACCATCTTTGCAATCTTATCAACATCAGAATAGCTAAAACCCAATACTCTTCCTACATCTCTTATAACTGCCCGTGCCTGCATAGTCCCAAACGTTATTATTTGAGCCACACTATCCCTGCCGTATCTTCCCGCCACATACTCAAGAACAAGCGGCCTCTTTTCATAACAAAAATCCATATCTATGTCGGGCATGCTTATTCTTTCAGGATTCAAAAATCTTTCAAAAATCAGATTGTATCTTAAAGGGTCGATATCCGTTATGTTAAGAATGTAGCTTACGATACTGCCTGCGGCGCTGCCTCTTCCGGGCCCGACGGGGATACCGTTATCCTTGGCATATTTAATCAAGTCCCATATTATAAGAAAGTAACTGGAAAACCCTGTTTTCTTGATAATCCTCAGCTCGTAGTCCAGCCTCTCATAAACATCCCCGGAGGCTGAAGGATATCGTTTCTTGATATTCTCATAACACAGCTCTTTTAAATATTCATCTTCTAATACTCCGGGAGGAAGAGGAAATTTAGGAAGATAAACTTTTGAGAAATCAAAGATAAGATTACATTTCTGCATAACATCAAGAGTATTCTTAATAGCATCGGGAACTTCATTAAAAATACTGCGCATCTCATCCGGGCTTCTGAAATAAAATGTGTCAGAGCCGAACCTAAACCGTTTAGGGTCATCTAAAGTAGTCTGTGTCTGAATGGACAAAAGTACTTCGTGGGCAAATGCTTCATCTTTTCCCAGATAATGGACATCATTTGTGGCAACCAGGGGAATATTCAAATCTTTCGATATTTTAATAAGATTGCGGTTTACAATCTTTTGTTCCTTAAGGCCGTTGTCCATCATCTCAAGATAGAAATTGCCGTTGCCAAAAATATTAATATACTCATCGGCATATTTATAAGCTTTGTTTACATCTCCTTTTACAATAGAAGACGCAATTTCTCCTTTTAAACACGCACTTAAACCAATAAGCCCCCTGCTGTATTGGGAAAGAAGTTCTTTATCAATGCGCGGTTTATAATAAAAACCTTCCATATGCGCCGCGCTTGCAAGTTTAATCAGGTTCTTATAGCCTTCTTCATCCTTTGCCAAAAGGACAATATGATAATTTGATTCTGCTAAGTTTCTATATTCTCTGTTGAAACGCGAATCGGGAGCAAGATACATCTCGCACCCGATTATAGGCTTAACCCCTTTTTCCATACAGAGGCTATAGAATTTAATCGCTCCGTAAAGATTCCCGTGGTCGGTTATGGCTAAAGCGGGCAATTTGAACTTTACTGCCTTATCAACAAGCCTGTCCAGGTGGCAGGCGCCGTCCAAAAGGCTGTATTGCGTGTGGATATGAAGATGGACAAAATCGGCATGTACCATTACGTTATCTATGAAAACTAATTATTAAACTAACGATAGAAAAATAAAACTTTTATAAAAATCTATTGATATTTATTTTACCATTGAGGTTTCTGAAGGTCAACTGTTGTATATCTGAAAGTTGGAAACAGGAAGAGACATAGTATCCCCCTTCCCGGGAGGCCGCGGAAGATTAAAAGAATTACTTCTCCTCCCGGCGCTCACAGACGGCAGTCTGATGCCGAAACTGTCCATAATCTGATAGAATTTGAATTCTAGGGAATAGAAACATTCAAAGACAGAGTTGATTTTATGCAAAAGGCTTTGACTTATCAAACATTCTTTAATTTTCAAAGACCTGATTCTTACAAAGAAAATAAGACTCCCTGGCAGTTAGCTAAAGAGAAATGCCCCAACTTACAGGAAGAAGCTCTTTTATTACCTCCTGTTGATCCTGACGCTTTGATGAATAAAAAGGTTGCCTAATAAAGGTTTACTCAGTGTGCTTTTGTAAATACCACAAAGAGGAGGGAGAAATTAATGGAATGTGGATACGGCGGAAAACGCTTTTATTTTATCAATCGTTCTTTTTATAACGCCTTCTAAATATGCAATACGCTCATCTTTCTTGCTTATCTGCTGCCTCAACTCTTCAACATCACTTTTGTTACCCTGTAACTGCTGGTTCAATTTCTTCTTCCATAAAGCAATCTCTTCATCTTTTTCCTTTAGCTTATCATTAAGTTCCTTGATTATACGGCTCTGGTTTGATGCAGACATTTTTTTTATCCTTACTTTCGCATTAATAATCTCTCTATCTTTAGCATCCAGTGCTTTAATTAAGCTCTCTATCTTCAACTGCAACTTGCGTTCTTCTTCCGCCTTCTTGCTTTTCAAATCATTTATTTCTTCATTCTTTAATGCCACTAGACGGCTAAAATTCCTGATCTTATCTTTAAGTTTCTTTACCCGGGCTAATTTAACCCGGCCGGCATAATCAGTTTCCTTAGCGGAAAACTCATCTTTAAGACGAACTATTTCTTTATCTTTCTCTTCTAACTGCGTTTTAAGTTCCTCAATCTTCCGGCTTTGTTCCGGAGACGGTTTATACACAATTCTTTCTTTAACTGGCTGAATCACTTTACCTTCCGCGGAAAGCCTCTTGGAGAGTTTTGCCTTTAAATCATCTATTTCCTTATCTTTTAACCTTGATTCTTCTACGATTTCCGCCTGCATCTTACGAAGCTGAGTAACCTTACTTTCAAGTTTAGCTAATATATCTTTCATCTCAGGATGGACAACTGATGATTTTTCAGAAAGCGCTTCTCTTAATTTTCTGATTAATCCTTTATTTTCTTCTAACTGAAGAATAAACTTTGCTTTTTCGTTTTCTAAATCCTGTACTTTCTTCTGTAAAGATTTAATAACCGCTTTGGCGCTTGAGACATTACTGACTACACTGTCTATTTTGTTTCTAAACTCTTCCTCTAAACCCGCGGCATAAGAAGAAAGAGGACATAAAACAACCGCGCTTACAAAAATTAATTCCCATTTTGTGATTTTACACATACTATACCCCCGTAAGAAAATTATACTTCCCCTATGGGGTGGTTGTCAAACATTTTATAATTCAGGGTATGAATTATGAAGGAGGAAAAGGGTCTGTAGGTTTAATTTCTTTCCAATCTATTATGTTGGCAATATAGGTTAGATATGGAATTGTAAGATTCGTGCTTAGAGTGTCATCGTAATTATACACTCGCGAGCTATAAGCATTGAGATTCACTGCTGACGAAGCGGAATCTTTTCCTCTCACGGCAATTGCTCCTGTAAAGTTTAAGGTGTCTTTGTCGCCCGGATTTCCCTTTGCTTCAAGCACTCCGCCGTCAGCACGGATAAAAGCATTGATAGTAAGATTATTCGGGGCCGAATCAGGAATAATGACGTCACCGGCTGCTGAAAGCCCCAGCTGAACTCCCGAATTACACGTAATATCGCCTTCTATATAAATATTGCCTGATGCGACAATATGCATCGATTCTGTAGTATTACCTGATATATGCACATCACCGTCTACATAAATAACACCATTGGACGAGCTTAAGTCTGACCTGTCTATATCTCCGGAATATGAGAAATTGCCGTCAATTTTTCTTCCTCCGGTGGAGGCAACGTCGCTATAGTACTGCTTATCAACGCTGGAAAATGTGATGGGAGGAACATTGTTAACATCGCCGGTTATCGTTACTTTTGGGTCACTCTCACCGTCTATGTTTCTTATATAATTAACATCGCCGGTTACTTTTATATTTCCGGTAGTAGGTTTAAAATAAACATCTCTTGCTAATATATCGCCGGTAAAATTGGCTCCGCTTCGCGCTGTTATGTCGCTCAAAGTAGATATAAAAAAAGACGCGGGATTCTCAATGGCAACCTGGGCTAATATAACACGGGAAATATTCTGTGAGGGGTCTCTTGGATTTGTATACATCCCTTGAGACCTTATCCACACCGTAGGCCAGCTTCCAGAAACTGGTCCGTCAGCGACATTGGAGGTATAATGACCCACAGTCTCTGTAGTCGTGCCGTCTGACCAAACTAAAGCTATATTGCTAAATCCAGTGCGCCACTTTTCATTTTTTCTTAGTTCAGATATAGAATTCTCAATACCCGCTTCAGCAGCATAAAACGCGTACAAAGACGCTATGCGCGTATCAACCGCCTTAAGCTGTATATTGGACCTCAGATAGGAAACACTTAAAATTATCCCTAGGAAAAGCGCCAGGAATACGCTCGCAATCAAAACAAAACTTTTCTTCACGCTCTTTCTCCTTATTGGTTGCGAAAGCATATCTCAGTTGATGTTTTCACGTCTATATTACGGTTGAAAACCTTGTCTTTTAAAGCTAAATTTATAATAAAAGAATATGTGGTCGCATCAAACGAAGAGTCTGTATACCCTATGTTTTTTGATAAAATCTTTGTTGTGCCGCCTGCGGCTTTTTGCAGCCATCCGTATGGCGAACCGCTAATAATAGAATACACAGATGATGTGCCATCAGGCAGATTCAAAGTTAAAACCTTATGGTTTGATGAAACAGCCGCGCTTCTAGCCAGTTTACCGCAAGAAGAAACATCATCTATAATATCATTGGCATCCTGCCACAAATTAACGCGGGAAATCTGATTGTAAAACCCCGCCCAGTTTAATAAAAACGTCACATAAAACAGAGCTGATGTTATTCCTATTATAGCAACTACGGTAATTATCTCTATTAAGGTAAAAGCCTTATTCCCCTTTCTATATTTATTTATAAAATGATACACCATTCTTTATGAGTTGATAAAACAACTATGGACTTAATTTATGAGTACACACGTCAAACTATACTGAGTAAATTCTTACATTCCACCGCCTGTCGTAAGTTTTATATTTCCAAGGTTTGTAGTCGTACCTGCGTTTAGTTTTATTGAACCCACGCTTTTAGAATCATAATTACTTTTCTCCACAGTCACAGAATGCCTTCTTGTAGTCTGATTGTAATAATTATTGCCAACGACTCCCGGAGGCGGCCAGGTCTCTATAACACCATCAAAAGTAAACCTGCCGCTGCCATTTGTATATTTAACAATACTGCCTCCGCTGTAGCGGTGCAAAGTGACTTTCGCGCCGCTTATGGGGCTGCCACCTGATGCGTCTACTACTCTTCCCTTTATAATTCCATAGCCTTCAGGCCAAAGATAAATCGGAGACTGCCAAGTTGATACATTTGCCGCAATATGCGCCTCAGGCACATAAGCGGGATTATACCAATGGCTGCTCCCCCCCCAGTTATTTGATGTACTATCACAAGGATAATATCCGCCCCTGCTAGCTATAATTCGGCGTGTTCCTGTAACAATGGCGCACCCGCTGCCGCCGCTGCATTTAATTTCATAATATCCGCTATTGTTTGTAGCATAGTTCTTCCATCCGTAACCTGATATGTATATATCCACGTGCTCTATTCCAGATAATGTCTTGCCGTCTCTAACATAGCCTTTTGCGTCCCCGCAGGTATAGTCATTCGCTGCCGGCAGCTTAATAGTAACATCTCTTGTATCTCCCTCATGAAGAGAGCCGATATAATAGTAAGAACTATAAACTGTCTGCTGTCCTAAATCATCACAACATGCCGTGTGCTGTACACCTGCCCTGCCCCTTATTACAATGTAATACCCAGTATTATTAGGAAACATATCCTGCTCGGCGGGAACACTTTCCTGCTTAAAGCCTCCTTCGTCAGTCGAATGCCATCCGCCGTGATAACCTTGCCGATTATGGTCGCTTCTTCTTTCCCATATACGGATTTCGCCTTGAATAGGCGCGTTGTTGCTGTCTATGAGATGTATTTTCAAAGTAGCCGTAGGAACAGTTACAAGCTTTATATCGCCTAAATCAAGATTCTGTCCGGGATTTACACAGATATAATCTGCTGCACTTGAACCAAGCCAGGGATTTGCGCAATTGCGTTCGCTCCCGTCAATATTCATTTGGGACGATGACCAGCCTCTATAGTTATACGCCGTTCCGTAAGGACTACAAATATTTGTACAGTGATGATTATAAATATGGGGGTAATACCGCGTATCTGTACCTCGGCCTGTTATAACTGTAAAACATTTCTGGTCAGTATCAGTAAAATCAATTTTAAAATCAAAAGGATTTCCTGTATATGTCTTGTAACTTCCCTTCCGATAAAGAGACACGTATTGAGACAAGACACTTCCGATAAACCTCCCTTTTATATGCGCAGGAGTCGGCAGGGGGTCTAAAGAAATATCTGCCGTTGTAGACTGAGAAGAATATACATCAACATAATGGCCGCTGTGTTCGGCGCTATAAGTATAATCGTAATATGCCGGATGAGTAACAGTAATTTCCCATTGGCCCGGTTTAAGACGAAAAATAACAGTGCCGCCGGTGCCTGTTTCCGCGAAAGTATATTTTCCTGAACTATCGCTGGCTGTGGTATAAGAGATATCGAAACTGCCGGTTGTATCGTTATAATGCCTGGCGGTAACATTGGCGTTGGCTACAGGGCTACCATTATTAGAATCAGTAATTGTGCCCTCTATGTTTCCCGGAAGAGGCTCAGGCGGCCTTGATAATAAAAGCGCAAAATGATAATCGCGCGCGTTGCCTCTTTCTGTCCAATTTACAGTCACATCCGCTTTCTTAAAATCACTGCTTCCAGCAACAGGGCTAATGGAAATACTGCGGGTAAAACCGGGGAAATCGGAAGATAAATCAGAAAATGTATGGCTTTCTAGCGTATCGAAATCAGTATGCGCCTGAGCCCTTACTTCCTCTAAACTGCGTTCGGCTAAATCATAAGCTATGCTTCTATTGCGTGAATCCTCAACCGCCCGGGAAACTACCACAAACGAAGAATAAGCGCCTGCACTTACAATGGCAATCAGCACAGCGCTTACAAGAACCTCAATAAGAGTAAAACTCCTGGCAACTTTGATGCTGTGGCTTCTTTTATATAAGAAATGATGAATGCTTTTTAAATTTGTTTTTAGCATACACACCTTCCCTTTCCCACTCCTTCTTATTATACAAACCACACTTTATATGGATAATCTGGTATAATGCCTTATTTTAACAGTAATTGCTCGGTATAAGCTACTGCCTCCCCCTTTCCTTTCATTTATACCATATTTTTATTATATTTTTCAAAAGGACAATACAGCTTAAGCAAAGCCTTAAAAGCGGCTATTTGGACAGAAACAGACAGTTATCGGGATACCACTGTGGGAGTAACAGTAATAATCAGTTCTGAGTTAGCCACGGTATGGTGGTTATATTTAAATAGATTACCGAAGAGAGGAACACTGCCCAGCATGGGAACCTTATATAAGGTATTTTTATCTTCTTTGGTAAGAAGGCCTCCCAATACAAAGGGCTGTTTATTGTTTACGCGAACATAAGCGGTAGCTTTTCTTGTTTTTACCCAGGGGTATTCATCATTAGGGCCGCGCCAGCCATATATATAACTAACCTCCGGCTCTATCTTTATCACAACAAATTCTTTGTCAATAATCGAAGGGGTAATTTTAAGGCTTATGCCCGGCGTAACAAACCTCACCTCAGTAGAAGCCACACCGCCGGTTACCGTAGTAATTGTATAGGGAACCTCGTCCCCAACGAAAATCTCCGCCTCTTTATTGTTAATCGTAGCAACACGCGGATTAGAAAGCACTTTTGCTTTATCTTCGGTCTCAAGCATCTTTAATACTGTATTAAAAGCAATGGCACTGCGTGATAATTTATATACCCTGAAAACCGAGCCCATATTAGATGCCGTATCGCTAAGGGCAAGCGGACGTTTTGATTCCTGAAAAGCTGCAGTTATGGAATCAGACCAGTCTATGCCTAATTCCCTTAAAGCGTCTCTGTTTATTTCAATAATCTTTGCCTCCAGTATCACCTGAGGCTGAGGCTTATCAAGATTATATAGAATCTCTTCGGCTTTGTTAACGCCTTGGGGAGTACCCGTAATAACCAAAGTGTTTATCTCTGAACTTTTATTTATAGTATCAACCAATTTGTCTATTAAGCCCTCGGCTTCATCAACACTGACATTTCTTAACTTAATAACTCTGGTCACAACCGTTCCTGATTTTATCTTAGCTTTTGACGCTACAAACAGAGAATTACCTATCTGATAAGAACCGAGGCTATAAGCATTGTAAAGAAGATTTAGAGCCTCTTCAATGGGGGTATTGTTAAGATGAATATCTACCTTTTTGCCTTTAAGGGCGGGGTCCAATACTATATTAAACCCGCCTGCTTTGCCGATACTCATTAAAACATCTTCTAAATTAGCCTTCTGGAATTCTAAATTCATTTTCTTATTCCTGTTTTTGGGGGCTATCAGGCTTCTTGCGATATCTCTCGGCGTAATCACTCTTGTAGGTACAGACATTTCTCCGGGAATGCTATTTCGGGAAACCTTCAAAGAAATCTCGTGCGCCTGCTCAAGAAGTTTATCTATGTCATTCTCTACTGCCTGGCTGCGTTTTATCAGCCCCTCGGTACCAGAGGCATCATCCTTATCTGCCCATGAATAGTCTGCGGCTAAAAACATAACTAATACCAATAAAATAATTTTCTTATTCATTTTCACCTCCCACTTTTAATACTATCTTTTTTCTGCCCTTAGCTAAGACTACGCTGTCTTTATTTATTCTCATCACTATATAATTTCCTATGCTATCCCCCTCTTTAAAGGCTCCTGTCTTAAGAGGCGACTCTAACAGGGCAACAGAATTATCGCCCAGTATAACAACACCTATTAATTTCAGTTCTGTTCCGATATTAATATCAGCGGATTCCCCGTTGTTATAAAAAACCTTTCCCAAAAGAGGCATAAAAGGGTCTTTGGTAAAAGTAAATTTATAGGGCCTAGGATGAAGTATAGCCTTAGCAAGACTGACTTCCTTTACCGTGTTAACGGGCTTGCTCTCGGTATGCGTATTAGCCTGTATCTTACGTTTAATCTTCGTGCATCCGGAAGCCGATAAAACAGCACCGGCAGCCATAAATATTATAATAACTTTTATCATCTTCTGTCTTTTAGCTCACTGCCGCTTTTAAGGCTGTAAAGCCTTAGGGTAAATTTACACCTCAATAAAGGATATTTCTTTATTCTTATTTCAACGTTACTCAACGTAATGAGCTGACGGTATCCTTCTAAGAAAACCAGAAAATTTACTATTGACGAAAATCTTCCCTCTATTCTTATGTCTATAGGCATCGCCGCAAGAAAAAGCGGCTTATCTTCTTTGTTACCAGACGGCTTATTCCCGGAATAACTATTGCCCGATGTAGAATTCTTCGGTTCAACTTTCTTAAACTTTCGGGTTTTCATCTCCGATATCTTTATATGAGACTTCCTGGCAATCAAAGATATCTCCTCTAAAAATGAAGATACATCCCTGTCGTTAAAAAGAATCCCTTCCAGCTCTTTCTTCTGTGTTCTATATTTTATGATGAAATCTCTATAATTATTTTCATCGTTCCTCAAGCGCATTGTCTCATATTGGCCCGCGCTAATCCTGTTCTGGTACTTTTTACACTTAAACACAGGCAAAGACACCAAAATTCCATAAATTACTGTAATAACCGCACAGCCCGCCAGTGCTGTAATCTTTATCCGAAAAAAAGATAACTTACTTTTTTTCATCGGAATTACGTTTTAAATCGGCTACAATGCCAAAGCTAAAAATATTTCTATCTTCTATTTTTATCTCTCTTAAAAAATCAAATTTGGCATTCTGAAGCACTGATGATTTGTATATCTTGCGCATAAGCTTGGCAACTGATTCTATTTTGAAAGCACTGCCTTTTATCTCAACTTTACCCGACTCCGGAACCTTGAAAGAAGCCAAAGACAGCTCATCAGGTAATTCAGCGGCCACCTCCCCAAAAACCCTGGACCACGATATGCGGTTAAGGTTCCTTACAAAAGTCGCCTGTTCAAGCAGGCGGCTGCGCATATCAAGGAACTCATCTCTTTCTTTCTTAAGCCTGGCTGTTTCCTGCCTTAATTTATTGTTCTGAGCATTAATTTCTCCTAGCTGCTGCGTTAGCCTCTTTTCTTTGGCACTGTAGATAATAAAAGTCTTTACCGCAAAAATACTAATCAAAGCAATATACAATACGGAAGCAAAAACGGCCTTTTTTAGATAACTTTTCAGCTTGCTTTTAGCTAGAAAATGGCTGAAGGCAAACATGCTATTAATTTTCTTTATATGAGCAATTGGCCCGCAGCAGCCTAAGAAATATATAGGATTAAATTCCTCATCGTATTCCTTCCTGAAACCGGTTATATCACCAATAGATAACTCACTAATTTCGTGGTCTCTCATCTCGCTGTCTAAAAGTTCCGCTAAATCGGAAGCTTTTGTGTTGTCCCAAATAAACCACACTTTTTTTATCGTTTCTTTTTTATTCTCTATAGCGTAAGACTTGAGTATGCGGTCTAATTCATCCACCCAGTGCAGTAACGCCGAATTGTTTATCTTTCCGTCACTGTAGGGATACAAATCAATTTTCCCCGTGCTCATCATGTAGAAGAACCGGCACTCTTTTTTATCGGAAACAATAATGTAGCTTTGGCGCTGGCCCAAAACAAGCAAGGCTTCTTCCTTGGCTGTCGCGGGCAAGTTTGGCAGGATATTAAGAAGATTTAAGGGGGCAATCTCCAAACTTTCAAGGGACAGCTTAACCGCTTCTACGCCTTTTACAATAGAATCTAATATATCCCGGCGTATAGCGGAAAAAGTAATCTCAAGGCGGTTTAAACCAGTAGCATAACCGCGGTATATGTAATCAAATTCTTTATCAGCAAAAACCGGCGCCTTCTCTATCTCTCCGGCAATAACTTCGTCCAGTTCCTGCCTAGGCATTTTAGGAAGATTAATCTGGTGGGTAATAGTCTCAGGCGTAAAAACGGTTACAAACGCTTTTAGTGGAGATATTTTTTCTTCGGAAATGATTTTGTGTACACTTTCGCTTACTGAGGAAGAAGAAAGCACCCCTTCATCAAAAGGCACGGAACCAGCTTTAGAGCAAAGAATCACCCCTGCTTTTCTTTCCAGATAAGCATATATTATGCTATCAGCGCTGAACACTAAGCCCAAAAAACCTCTGGCCATAAAATATTAAAGATGCGTATCCGGCCAAGCGCTAAAATGCGTGGATTTATCTACCTGGTATCCGTTATTGTTATCTCCTATAAGAGTATAAGCTACCCCGAAAGGACACACGGGCTGGTCCGCAATAGTATGGGCCCCGTCTCCATCTACATCAGGATAATAGGGGTATAAATTTGCCAAAGCATTACAGTTAGCCCAGCTTCTGTTTTCTGAATAGCACATCTGAAGGGCAGTGTTGATAGTGCGGATATTAGAAGCGCAGGTTTTGGTATTCGCCTGCCTTATCGCCCTTAAGGTATTGGGCAAAATAAGAGCGACTAATATACCGATGATAACTAAAACTACCAGAAGTTCGATTAAAGTAAAAGACTTTTTCATCCCAACCTCCTTTTTTACTCCCTATACCATTTTAGTATAACATAAAATCTGCAAGAAAACAACAATCTAACCGTGTATGCCCTGCCATATACTGAATATCGGAAGATATATAGAAACAAGAATAAAGGCCACCAAACCTCCCACAAATATTATCAGTATCGGCTCAAGATATGTCAGGAATTTATCCAGCCGGGCGTCCAGCTCTTCTTCCAGATACACAGCTACTTTATCGAGCATATCGGACAACGTTCCGCTTTTTTCCCCTACCGCGACCATCTCAACTAAAAGCGTTGGGAATTCCCTGGCTTTTTCCATAGCATCGCTTAAGGAATCGCCTTCCGTAATTTTTACTTTTACAAAGTCGACAGCTTCTTCAATATATTTATTTACAACTGTGGCTTTGGAAACCTCAAGACTTTTAACTACGGGCAGACCGGAATTAAGAAGAAGGCCCAAAGAACGGACAAATCTTCCCATTGAAGCAACATAATTAATCCTGCCAAAAATAGGAAGTTTTAACTTCAGACGGTCTATACCGAGGCGGCCGGAATAAGTAGAAGAAATTGTTTTATATATAAAGACCGCAATGGATACCAACGCAACAGCAATTATCCAGAAATATACAGACCTCATAAGATGAGAAATATCCACAACTATTTGGGTAACAAGAGGAAGAGATACATTAATTTTTGAAAATACCTTCTGAAATGTAGGAACAACCAGGGTAAACATCAGAATTACCACTATAATAGCGAACACCACGACTATTAAAGGATATGTAATTGCCCTCTTTATCTTTGCTACAAACTGCTGCTGGTCAGTAAGGTATCCTACAAGTTTCTTGAGAATCGGCGCAAGGCCGGCGCCTGTCTCGGCCACGGATAAAAGAGAACGGTACATAACAGGAAAAACCCTGGGAAATTCGTTTATAGCCTCAGACAGGCTCTTCCCGCTGTTTAAACTGTTCTTTATCTGGCTGATAATAAGCTGCATCACGGGGTCGGTCATCTGCTTCCAAATAATATCCAGCCCCAAGAGTATAGGAAGGCCTGATTCAATCATAGCGCTAAGCTGGTGTGTGAACATTAAAAGAGTATCCAGTCTTATCCTGACTCCGGAAATATTAGTCTTGGATTTTCGGTGTTGCGGGGAAACCGTAACAACATAATAACCGCCTACGCGCAATTTTGCCTTGGCGGCTTTTACATTATCCGCCTCTATGACACCCGTAAATGGTTTGCCGGAGGAATCTCTTACTTTGTAAACAAATGTATTCATTACTTATAAACTCTTTCTACAAACGTTACCCTCATTACTTCTTCCATAGAAGTAACTTTATCCAGAGCTTTCTTGATGCCGGATGCTTTTAATGTATTCATCCCTCTGGATACGGCCAATTCAGTAATTTCAGGTTCATTGGCTCTTTTTAAAACTAATTCCTGGATACCTTCTTCTACCATTAAAATTTCAAATATGCCTACTCTGCCTTTGTACCCTAGACCATGGCATTTCTCGCATCCTGACGGTTTAGCCAAAATTAACTCATTGGCAGAAGAGGGAATCAAGGGGGCTATTTTATTTTTTATCTCTTCAGACACAACACTCTCTTTTCTGCAGAAAGGACACAACTTTCTCACAAGACGCTGGGCAATAACCCCTTTTACGGAAGAAGCAATAAGAAACGGTTCCACATTCATATCCAAAAGCCTGGTAATCGCGCCGGGAGCACTGTTGGTATGCAAAGTAGACAGCACTAAATGTCCCGTTAAAGCTGCCTGAATAGCAATCTCGGCAGTCTCTAAATCTCTTATTTCCCCAATCATTATTACGTCGGGGTCCTGCCTTAGAATATGCCTGATAGCCGTAGCAAAGGTATAACCCGCACGTACATTTATAGCAGTTTGATTCACACCATCCATCTCATACTCTACGGGGTCCTCTACGGTAACGATACTGCGAGAAGAATCATTTAATATATTAAGCATAGAGTAAAGAGTCGTAGTCTTTCCGCTGCCTGTTGGTCCTGTAATCAAAATCATCCCATAGGGCTGGTGAATAAGGAATTCAATCATATCAAGCTCATTCTCATCCACCCCCAGTTTTTCCAAAGAAATAATTGCATTTTTCTTATCCAGAAGCCTTAACACCACTTTCTCTCCGAATATATCCGGAAGAGTAGAAACTCTCACGTCAAATTCACGGTCTCTTTTCCTCAAACTTATTCTTCCATCCTGAGGTTTCCTCCTTTCGGCGATATCCATTCCGGAAATAATCTTAATACGCGATGTAACTCCCGGCTGAAGCTTCTTAGGAATAATCACTTTCTCATAGAGAATACCGTCTATACGGAAACGCACGCGTAAATTTTCTTTTTGCGGCTCAAAATGAATATCCGAAACCCCCTGCTCCATTGCTTCGGCAACAATAGAATTAACCAGTTTAATTACCGGCGCTTCCTCTGCCGCGGCGGCTTCAGCTTCCACAGACTCCTCTTTTTGTTGGGCGCTGGAAGTGTCAATGTCCGTAGCAATATCTTTTATAGCCTCCTGAGCTGAATGCATAGGCCCATAGTATTTATTGAGCAGAATTCCTATATCCTTAGAAACCGCCATCATCGGTTTTATCCTGCAGCCGCTTATATACCCCAATTCTCTGAACGCTGATATATTCAAGGGGTCATTTGTAATTATAAAGAGGTTGTCATCCTGTATCTTAACAGGGACTATATTATACTTTTTAAGCAGTTCATAGGAGAATATTCTGAGAACATTCTCTTCTATCTCTATTTTTAACGGATTCACAACCGGAAGAAGGTACTGCCGGGCTAACACCTCAATTATCTGCCTCTCTGCAACAAAACCTTTCTCTATCAACACCTCTCCCAGCTTTTTCTTGCTTTTCTTCTGCTCTTCCAAAGCTTCAGAGAGCTGGCTTCTGTCTATAATCCCATGGTTAAGCAGCAGCTCTCCCAATTTCAGGTTTCTATCTTTTTCTCCCATTAGACTTTTTATCCTTCCATACTTTATAAATATAATCTAATATTTCGGCCTTGCCCGAAGCGTCTATTTCTTTTATCTTTAATCCCATTTCTACATCTCTATCGCCTGAGGATATCCAGATTATTTTTCCATGAATCAGCACAGGACTGTATCTGTTAGGAAGAAAAACTTTCAGCTCCACACTATTATCAGGAATGGAGTCATTGGAAGGAATTGAAACTCTTAAGCCCTCGCGGGAAAAATCTAAGGCTTGACCCCGCGAAGATAATGCTATATTGCCCTTTGCCGACAGCTCTACCCTCAAAGGGACATTGAAACGGATAAACTTCCTTCTTTTTTTCATAACCTATACGGCTTTAATATCATAGGCCATTTACCGTTTCAATATTATCATAAAATAATTAAATTTACAACCAAATAACCCTTCCGGCAGTATAAACAGAAACATATAATCACCTCTCTATTCTATGTAAATGCAGATAAAAATTGGCAAAAATAGCATATCAATAAGAAACCTCTTCTTTCCTGCAAAAGCAGATAAATGTTTAAACATTCGTAAGAGAAGAGGCGTTGCGGGAAAATATATTTTCTTTTAAACGGCGAGGTATACCGATATTATTCAGCGCATTTATGTCTTTTCTCTGGTCAATGAGGGGAAAATCCGTCCCAAAAAGTATTTTATCCTCAGGGCGGCCGCTGATAAAAGGTGCAATCTCATCTTTAGGAAGATAATCAAAGAAAAAATCGGTATCTAAGTAAATATTTTTGCCTAAAAGGTGTTTTTTTACTTCATCCCGCATCCTAAAACCTCCAAAATGGGCGGCAATAACCTTAAGATGGGAAAATTTCGGTTCTTTCGTAATTAATGTGCGTACCTCCTAGGGATTTAGTAATCCACGGTGTTGGTGAATCTTTAGCTTGAAGTAGTCTATGTCCTTATACCCATAGGCCATACGTTTGAGACGTTTGATTTTGTTGTTGATGCCTTCCGATATAGCCGAGCTGATTTTCTTTCTGAACCAGTTGATAATATACTGTATTTTCTCCGGGAAACTTTCAGCTATCTTTCTAAACACGCTTAGGGAACTGGTTAAGGCGTCTTTAATTCAGCCTCGAAGATATCCTTCGGCTCTAGCGAGATCTTCTTTATAATCGTAAACCTCTAAAAAGCTCTCTTTTAATAACATCGCTTTGTAGATAGGCTCATTAATCCTACACAACCTCTCTAGATGAGAAGCATGAGAAGCCTGCTTTGGGGTAAGCTTATCTTTCCTTCTCAAAAGAACAAATCTCTGCCGGCAATGCATTAGTTCAATTAATTCCTTATTCTCATCCCTCCCTGCCTTACGTAATTCTTGTTTCCCAATCATATCTACTGCCCAGTTTAGCTTCTGTATCACACAGAACTTGTCATAAACTATCAGAGCGTTAACTGCATATTGACTACCAGAGCTTATGTAATTGCGTGCCCCATCTAAGGCTGCCGACTCTATTCTTGAACAATTATCTTCGCCTATACCAGTATAATATCCGGCCAATACCTCCTTTCTTCTGCCTCTATCATTCCAAATAACAGCTTTTATGTCCGTATCTACCACGTTAGTTAAATAACGATGACTTTACGATAGCTTACTTCATCAATGCTTAAGTTTATCGCTGCTGGCGGGGGCGCCAACTCTTTAGCATATCGCTAGCATATCGCTCATCCAAAACCTCTTTATCTATCCGATAGATCACCTCATCATCCAGCCCCAAAAACCATCCTGTCTCTTGATTGGTGATTATCGCTGTCAATCAGTTTACCTTCTCAACAAACCGCCTGGTTACTCTAGCCCATTTCTTCAGCCAGGAAATTTCCCCAATATAAATACGATTATCTACGGAATATTTATATTTTCTCTTGATTACATGTAGATATACCCGCTTTTCAAATATCAGCAAATCTTCTGCTGCCGGCTCTTCCCATTCATGGTAACCAATTTTGTGGACTTGCCCACATCCTGAACACACAAACCGCTTCCTTTTGTAAGGCTGCGGTTTTATGTGCATCTCTTTGTCTGTCTCTGATAAAATCCCTGTTATCTCTGGTATATTTAGTGCTTTTCTGATATTATATATTCGCATCGGTTACCTTCTGGTTAGTTGCTTTTTACTAACCTAACTATACCAGGTTTTCTTTGGTAATCGATGCTTTTTTATTTCTCCATCCTTATTAATAACTTACATAAATTACTCCACATTATTTACGAATAACCCCTAAATTAGCTCTCCTGCTTAACCCAAATAATGCGGTTAGTATTATTTGGGTTAAGGTAATCGTTCATATCCATCACCGGCGTGAACGCCGGTGATTTCTGCGTGACAATTGAAAAACGGTATTATAGAATTATAAAGATGACAGTTTTTGTCTTACAATCTCGCTTATTTTGCGGGAATCAGCTTTTCCGGAGGTTTTTGCCAGAACCTGTTTCATAACTTTACCCATATCTTTTATTGATAACGCGCCAATCTCAAGAATAGATTCTTCTATTATCTTTAATATGCTTTCATCATCCAAAGGTTCAGGAAGATATTTCTCTAATACCGCGAGTTCATTATTAACGTTCTCTATCAATTCTTTTCTTGAGGAAGAAGATATACTCTCTTTAGTCTCCTCAAGACGCTTTTTTTGTTTATTCAATACGCCAATAACCTCTGCATCATCCAATTTTTCTTTCTTTAAACTAATAGCTTTATTTTTCAATTCTGCGCGGATAAAGCTTAAGAAGTCTGACTTTGACTTATCACGGGCCTTAAGCGCACCTACATAATCTTTGTATATTTTATCTTCTAATAACATCGTTCCGCTATTATACCATACTTAAAAGCATACTCAAGTTACAATCAAGGAGAAAACTTATTAGTAATAGGCATGCGCCTGTCTCTGCCAAACGCCTTGGGCGTAATCTTTATACCCGGCGGAGCCTGGCGGCGTTTATATTCATTTTTATCCACCATATTAATAACTTTCTTAACAAGGCTCCGCTTGATTCCTCTATTTACAATATCATCCAGATATAAATCTTCCTCAATATAAAGCCTCAGTATATCATCAAGAATATCATAAGAAGGAAGAGTATCGCTGTCTTTTTGGTTAAATCTTAGCTCGGCCGAAGGAGGCCTTTTTATAACCGAGAGCGGTATAATAATCCTGCGTACCTTTCTGTTTATGTAATTGGCAAGTTTATACACAAGAGTCTTCGGTATATCACTCAATACCCCAAACCCTCCTACCATATCACCGTATAAAGTACAATAGCCGCAGGAAAGCTCGCTTTTATTGCCGGTATTAGCAACCAAATAACCAAACTTATTAGAAAAAGCCATAAGGATATTTCCTCTTATACGAGCCTGAATATTCTCCTCAGTTTTATCTGCAGGATAGCCTTTGAATAGCTCTTTAAGCGAATCCATATATGAATTGAATATGTTGTCAATGGGCACTATGGAACATTTTATCCCTAAATTCCTGCATATACGCAAAGCGTCACGAAAAGTACCTTTACTGGTATAGCGTGACGGCATAATAAGCGCATATACATTCCCTTTGCCCAAAGACAACGCGGCTAACGATACTACAACCGCCGAATCTATGCCTCCGCTTACACCGACAACAACTTTCTTAAACCCATTTTTCCTTACATAATCCTTTATGCCCAGGGAAAGCGCCTCAAAAGAAGTTTCGGGCTGAGACTCCTGTGTTTCTTTCACGGCTTTTGCACGAAGGGGGAAATTGGAAACCAATAAATCTTCCTCGAACCTTGCCGCGGCCTTTACTATTTTACCTTCGGGAGAAACCACCATGCTTTTACCGTCGAAAACAAGGCCGTCCTGGCCCCCGACGAGATTACAATAAAAAACAAAACATTTTGCCTGACGGGCAGTATAGGAAAGAATTTCTTTCCTTGTTGAAAGTTTACCCATGTGGAACGGAGAAGCGGAAACATTTATGATAAAATCCAGATTCTTATCCATAAGAAGCTTAACATAGTCTTTTCTCCATATGTCTTCACATATATTCACCGAGAAAGAATAGCCCTTGAAAGAATAAACAGATATGTCTCTCCCGGGCTTAAAGTACCTTTTCTCGTCAAAAACGCCGTAGTTGGGAAGATTGATTTTATTATATACATCTGATATTTTACCTTTATGCATAAAAGCATAGGAATTATAAATATCCCCGCTATCATCAGAGCTGTTTACGAAACCAACAATAGCAATAATATCTTCTACCGTTTTAGCTATACTATTGATGGCATCTTTATTCTTCTTTATGAAATACTTCTTGTGAAGTAAATCCTGAGGCGGATAACCGACGAGCGCGAGTTCCGGGAATGCTATTATATCTACTTTGTTCTTCCGTGCCTCTTGAATATGCTCTATAATACGGCGGGAATTACCTTCTATATCTCCTACCCAGAAATTATCTTGAGCTAAAGCGATTTTCACCATGACAGTCCTAATTGCCACTGGAGATGTGAGATAGGATAAACTTCTCTATCTCCATCTTGCTTATAGAACCAGTTTTCTTCCCGTAAGGAACTCCATCTTTGAAAATAATCAGGGAAGGAATGCTCATAACCATATAAGAAGATGCCAATTCCTGCGCTTCCTCAATATTAACTCTGACAAATTTCACTTTTCCTTCAAACGTTTGAGACAATTCTCTCAAGGCAGGTTCGACTTTCTTGCAGGGCACACACCACGGTGCCCAGAAATCAACAACCGCGGGAATTTCTGACTTAAGGACTTCGGTATCAAAATTATCTATATCAACTTCAGACATTACTATATTATATGCTTATGAGTATAAGTTTCAAATAAAAAGTTATTTTTTAATCCGGCAAATTCTATTCCCTAGGATGATTGCCGTAATTATGGCAATAATCGATATCCACTGCGAAGTAGAAAATATCCACAAATACCCTCTGGGGTCACCGCGAAAAAATTCAATAATAAACCTAAACGTTCCATATAGGAAAAAATAAGAAATAAAAACCTGCCCCTCGAATTTCTTTTTCCTTCTTACATACAAAAGAAGTAAGAAGATAATGATTAGGAAAAACGCGGAAATAATCTGTGTTGGAATTACTTTTACTCCTGCGGCACCGGCAGGACTCGCCGGAGGGAATAACATCCCTATCCAGGAATTGGTGGGTTTTCCATAACAACAGCCATAAGAGAAACATCCCATTCTGCCAAAAGCGTGCCCTAAGGGTACATACAAAAAGATTATATCCGCTGCTTTAAGAAAATCCCACTTATATTTCTTAATAATCACACAGGAAGCGATGAAACCGCCGATTATACCTCCATAGAACACAAAGCCGCTGCGGGAAAACGCTACATAGAAAGGATGTGCAATAAACAGCTTCCATTCGACTATAATGTATAGAAGGCGCGCTCCTAAAAATGCAAAAATAACCGTCCAGAAGAAAAGATTAGAAAACTTATCTTTGTCCAGACCCAGACGGGCGGCGTCCCTGACAGAAAGCCAATAAGCAGCCGCGACTCCCATAAATACAAATGTCCCGTATGTATAAACAGTTAAAGGGCCGATTTTAAAAAGTATCGGATGCATATTGCCTCATTCTTTAGAAGCGGATTCCCGCGGATACCTACGCGGATATCCGCTTCTATATTTATATTCCAAAACGATATTCACCGGGCCGTCCATCGTTAAGTCTATATTCATATGTTCGCCGAATAATCCCGTCTGGACAATAATGCCTTTGGAACGCATAACAACAATAAACTTATCAAACATATCTTTTGCTTCAGACGGCGGCATAACATCCTCAAAAGACGGGCGGCGTCCTTTATAAACATTAGCACAGAGGGTAAAATTAGGGATGCATAAAATGTCGTAGTTTTTGTCCCTGACTGAATACCACATTTTACCATCTTTATTCTCAAATATTCTCAAATTAGAAATTTTATCTGCCATCGCAGTCAACTCTGAGTCACCATCATCTTTTGAAAACCCCGCAAAAACAACAATACCATTATCTATAGAAGATGCGGGATTACTTTCAACTTTCACTTTTGCTTTACTAACTCTTATAACAAGTACTTTCATATAATCTGCCCTGACAGGTTTTTCTCATTTTAAATTCGTTCTCTATTTTCCTCAAAACCATCTGTTTCCTGCTCATCCACTCCGGCGCAACCAGTAAATCCTTATCAGCATCGGAAACCAGCCGCAGTATCACATAGTCCGGAGGAATAACCTCAAGAAAACTTATCAGAATATCTATATATTCATCTTCAGACAAAAGCCTGACTCCGCCTTTATTATACATTCTATCCAAGGTAGTATCCCTGAGGACATGCAAACAGTGGAACTTTATTCCCCAAAGCGGCATTGCCGAAATAGTTTTTGCAGTATCAAGCATATCCTCCTTTGATTCTCCCGGAAGGCCCAATATAATATGCGCAGAGATATGTATATTTCTCTTTTTATGAGTCATATCTACTGCCTTTTTAAAATCAGCAAATGTGTGGTTACGGTTAATAGCTTTGAGCGTCTTATCATGCGCGCTTTGTAAACCGTATTCTATATACACCTCATATTTATCGGTAAAACTTTCTATAATGCCGAGTTTCTCTTCGTCAATACAATCAGGACGTGTAGAAACAGCAATGCCCACAATATCATCAAACTTACGTATTACATTATACTGCCTGCTTAATAATTCTTTATCGCCGTAAGTAGAAGTAAACCCTTGGAAATAAGCGATAAACTTTTGAGCTTCAAAACGGCGGCGGTTATAACTCATACTGCTCGCGATCTGTTTTTCCAAAGAAATATTATCATGGCGAGAAAAATAACTAAACGCGCGGTTATTGCAGAATACACATCCTTTATTACTAAAGGTCCCGTCAATATTGGGACACCCGAATCCACCATCTAAACTAAGACGGTGCACGCGGCCGCCAAAACGGTTTTTTAGATACCGGCTGAAAGAATAATAATAGCTATTCATTATTTCTTAGAAGCGGATTACCGCGGATATCTACGCGGAAATGAGCGGAACTCCGCGTTTATCCGCGTTTTGTTCCGCGGTTTTTCCGCTTCTATTTTCTCAAACTATAAACGCACCCGCAGTAATTCTGACGATAAACATTGTATTTCCTGGCAAGCTCATTTGTCCTCTTAAAGCCGTCTTTTTTCTTAAAATCTATCGCCAAAAAATCATCCCCCCCTATCTGGCTGCCAATATCAAATATTACTCTGCTCTTCTTATGCGGGCTTATTGTAAGAGTTGTAGTAAAATAGTCAAACTTGAGCTTCTTACTTAACAAAAACGTTTCTTTAAGGCGCATACGGTAACATATACTACACCGCGCTCCCCCCTCTGGTTCATCTTTAAGGTGTTCGCATAAGGCGAACCATTCTCTGGGGTCATATCCCCCTTCAATTATTTCTATGCCAGTCGAATCACGTACTATATTAAGTACTTCTCTTCTTTTCTCATACTCTCCTGAAGGGTGGATATTCGGATTATAGAAAAACCCCTTTACAGTATAACCTTCGCCCTTAAGCCTCTCTATGCTGGCAAAAGCACATACCCCGCAGCATATATGTAACAGAACTTTATTCATTTTCTATAATCCAAAATACTCCTCAACGGTTATAAAAGAGACTTCTTTCTTAAGACCGGGCATTTCTTCTTTTAACACATCGAGCGTCTCTTTCCTGGGATGGGCGATAACAATAATCTTGCCTTTCTTTCTGGCTTTCTCCACCAACTCACTTATTTTATTCTTTATATCATTCTTATCTGAAGAGCTGTCTATAAAACCTTCATTATAGAAACTTTTAATACCCATCTTACGCGCCAAATCAAACGCTACCGAGTTCAAAGAAGTCCTGCTATCAATGAAAATAAGCCCTCTCTCTTTTACTGCCTCAAGCACCACTCTCATCAGCTTAGCATCTTCCGTCGCTTTTGAACCCATATGTGTATTTACTCCGACTACTATCCTAAGGTAATCCAGATAATACCTAAGAAGTTTGTTTATGTCGCGCCCGGATAAAGATGAGCTTATAAACTGGTATTTCTTTGTTTTATGCTTCTTGCTGTCTCTTGGTTCTAAAGGAAGATGTACAAGAACACTGTAACCGCATCTTTTTGATATATACGCTACGTTCCTTGAGAACTTAAGGCCGGGTATAACAGCCACGCTTAATGGCACTTTAAGAGAGTAGATACTGCGTAATACCCGCACACTCTCACCCAAATCATCAAATATTAAAGCAATTTCAGGAATAGTCTTGTAGTTTTCAGAGCTTACCAGGATATCTTTATTTAAAGGGAAACTACGGACAGGTTTATTCTTAAATCTGCTGTAATAATTATAGAGAAGAAACGCTGCGGCTGCAACCAAAACTATTATCTTTACTGCTTTATTCATCTATTATTTTTCCCCTGAGCGCATAAAAGAAACTTTTGCGTAATCTGCGGGCTCTCCGCGATCTCTGCGCTTTATTTATTATACTCTTCTAAAAAACTATTATATGCTTCTTGCGGTGAAGGGGCCTTAAGAATCGCACTGCCCACGCATATGTAACTTAGCCCTGCTCTCTTAACATCCTCTATATTGCCCAACTTTACTCCTCCGTCAATACCTGTTTCCTTGTGCGGATAGAGCTCCTTAAATTTTTTAATCTTATCCAGCACACCCGGTATAAAAGAAGCGCCATAAAATCCGGGGACAACCGACATAAAAAGAATACTATCAACCTTATCAACAAATGAGGAAAATTCTTCTATTTTCGTATTGGGATTCACCGCTAATCCTGCCTTTAACCCTGTCTCTCTAATGTTTCGTATAACTTCATTCTTATCTTTTTTTATCTCAAAATGAAAAACAATTCTCTGAGCCCCGAAATCCTTAAAAGGAATAACCCAATTCAAGGGGTCATCAGCCATAATATGGGCTTCACAACGCAGGGGGCTCTTTAGGCCCTCTAAATCATCCGGCGATATACTCATAGACGGCACAAATTTGCCATCCATAACATCTATCTGAACAAACTCTGCAAATTCACCGCAAAGATTCAGCATACGCATAAATTCTTTCCTTTTATCCGTTAATATCGCGGGAACAATCATTTAAACCTCCTTGTCAAAACACAGATAATCGCAGACAAAATACACAGATTAACACAGATAATTAGTACATATATCGTATTGCGTATTGCGTACTGCGTTTTCTCTCTTCTAACTTAAAACACTTGCACAGTATTTTCTATTTACGCGCTGCGCGGTACTATTTCTATACCCTGCACAGCCTCCGTATACTATCCGCCAAGGACTAAAAACTAACAGCTAGGAGCCATTTTCTATCCGCTAACTGCTTTTAACACTTTTCTTATTAAAGTATTTTTTTAAAACCTTCCCGATGTCTTTATTAAATGTATATTCACTTGTCCGCCATGATTTTATTATCTTGCTCTTAAATCTGCCCCAAAGCTTAAAATAATTCTCCCATCCAAACACAGGACCCTGCCGCGATAAGAAATCAGGATTGGAGATATACTGATATATTCCATTGGGAAATACAAATCCGCTGATTGCTTTATATGTCCAATACGTATAAGAAAAATGATAGCTATCGAATACCTCAAGAATATCGCCAAGATAACTTATCTCGCCTGAATGACCGCCCCTAAAATTCACCCCAAATTCACCCACGAATATGTCTACTTTATTACGCCTGCTGAAATCATAATACGGTCTTAGATAATTGTACACTTTTCTTTTATTCCACAAAACTTTGCCAATTCTTCCCGGATAGCTAAGGTAAGGAATAAAATTAAAAGTATAATCGAGCGGCTGGTAAGCGTGTATGCTCACTGCTATATCCTCACCCAGCAGCCCTTCAATAAACTCTATGCGCTGAGCCCATAAGTTTCCCTCCAAAAATATCGTGTGCTTTTTATCAACGGCTCTTATTCTCTTTATCAGAGAAGAGTAGAATCTTGTGAGAATCTTCATGTCCTTTTTGCCTACGACCGGCTCATTCAATACATCATACCCCAGCAAAGCATCTCTGTATTTATATCTTTGGGCAACTGCCTCCCATAGAATATATGTTCTTTCTCTATAGCGTGAATTGCTCCACAGGTAAGAACTGCCCATACTGTCAGCATGCCAATCTTTGTTTTGAGCACCGCGGGCGGCATGCAAATCAAGAATGATTTTCAATCTATACTTCTCAGCCCAATCAAATGCCTTATCCAGATACCTGAACCCGCTGTTAATACGGCTAAAAGGAGGCTCTCCTATTATGCGAAAATTAAACGGCAGACGTACACAGTCTGCTCCAAGCCCGGCAATAAGCTTAAAATCATTCTCTTCTATAAAATTATTACGGAAATGCCTCTCAAACTTATATAATTCTTCTTTCCCATATACAGACCTAAACCGCCTCTTAAAATAACTTTCTGCTATATTCCTTCCGCCGAGAAGGTAGCCCTCCATCATGAGCCAGCCGCCGAGATTAACCCCTTTGAATATTCTCATAATATCTTTTCCTGCGGAATACCAATTTAATCAACGGTTCTTCTCAACTCCTTTTTTCCTGCAGTAACTTCTAACTTCGCACCTGCTGCACCAAGGAGAAATGGGAAGGCAAATGTTCTGCCCAAACGCAGCAAGAATAGTATTCAATCTTATCCACCACTTTCTTGCAATAACGCCCTTGAGCGCATTTTCCGTATCATAAGGATTCCTTGTAGATACCCATCCTAAGCGGTTTGAAATTCTGTGCACATGGGTATCAACGCATATAGCGGGTATGCCGAATCCCAAGCCCAAAACAAGATTAGCAGTCTTTGGGCCGACTCCATTGAACGATAGCAGCGCTTCTTCATTAGAAGGGACTCTGCCGTTATATTTATCAACTATAATCTGCGCGATACCGCGCAGCACCCTGGCCTTATTACGGTAAAAACCAACAGGATAAATAATCTCTGCTATCTCAGCTGTATCCAATTTCAAAATATCATAGGGAGTTTTTATTATCTTAAAAAGGGATTCGCTTGCTTTAGCTGTAACATCATCTCTGGTGCGCAGGCTTAAAATACAAGAAACAAGAATTCTAAAAGGCTCTCCCTTTCTGTTGGAGACCATTGTGACATAAGGAACAGAAACTTTCGATACCTGATTCTCTATTATGCGCAAAATTTTTATACAGCTGCTATTCACCATATCGCTTTTACGACAACTCAATAACGCTTATTGTAGATATCTTAAATACCATTCCCGCCAACCCTGACGGCCGGACATCATTCGCCCGGAGCAGATACCGGGTATTGAGCAATCCGGGAGGAGCCATTGCGATATATACGCTTATAGGCACAGAGGTAATCTTTCGGCCAATGCTGGTGAATAATATCTCTTATGGGAACACAATCAAATTTATCACCCCCAACAGTAACTCTCGGGCCGAATCTATTTGAATAGATATCGCAATAATACTTGCCGTTGTTATCTTTCTTAAGATGGACGCAAGGATCGTCATATGCTCCGCAGCATGCTCCGCAGCGCCGGCATAAAGCCTCATATTCCTCTTCCCTTTTTATCATATAATCATGATAATTCATATTATGTTAATATCAATATCCCAAGAATACACATCACAAACAGCCCTTAAGCTGGTTGGGCATAGCACAAGAAAAAGGTAAAATCCATATCAATTATACCAGAAGAAATAATATTTTTAATTTTTTTCTTGCAAAATTATTTTTTTCTGGTTAAATATTATATTATTTGGAAAACTTATGTATTATAGGAGGAAATACCAATCTAGGGGGGATGAAAAAAGAATTTTGTTCTACTAACGGATATGTAAAGTATGCTGGAATCCACCTTATAGTGGAACTATGGAAAGCAAGTAGTCTATCCTCTCTGCCTAAAATAAAAAAAGCCCTCCAAGAAAGCGTAAAAGCCTGCGGCGCAACACTCCTTAAAATAGACCTCCATAAATTTAACCCCCAGGGGGGCATATCAGGTGTCGCGATAATAGCGGAATCTCATATAAGTATACATTCATGGCCGGAATACAAATACGCGGCGATAGACATATTTGTCTGCGGCGACGTAGACCCTTACAAGGCAATACCGGTATTAAAGAAACAATTCAAACCGGCTAAAGTGCAGATAATGGAAATAAAAAGGGGGGTATTTTAATGTGGTTCTATGAAAGCCTGTACCCTGACATAAAAATAGGCGTCAAAGGAAAAATCATACATAGAAAAAAGACTCCATATCAGGATATGCAGCTATACTCCACACCAAGATTCGGTAAAATGCTCACGCTTGACGGGGCTATACAAACCACCGAAGCAGATGAATTCATATATCATGAGATGCTCACGCATCCTGCTATGATAACCCACCCAAACCCCAAGAATATACTTATAATCGGAGGCGGAGACGGCGGAGCTTTAAGAGAGGTGCTTAAATACAAAATAAAAAAGGTTTATCTTGTTGAAATAGACAAAGATGTAATTAATATATCAAAGAAATACCTCGATAAAATATGCCAAAAATCATTCCATGATAAAAGGCTTAATATTGTCATTGATGACGGTGCTAAATTCATAAAGAATACGAAAGAGAGATTCGATATAGTAATTGTTGATTCTCCTGACCCCATTGGTCCCGCAAAGATATTATTTTCCAAGAGTTTTTACTCCCGGGTAAACTCCATCCTAACCAGCAAAGGAATCATGATAAGACAAAGCGGTTCGACTACTCTGCAGGCAGATGAGCTAAAATCGAGTTATAAAACACTTAAAAAGATATTTCCTGTTGTGGAAGTGCAATTAGCCGCTATCCCCACATATATCGGGGGTTTCTTTAGCTTCATCATCGCCTCAAAGGGTACAAATCCCAAAAAGCTCAATGTTAAAGATATAAAGAAGAGAATAAATAAATTGAGGCTTAGAACAAAATACTACAACCCAGAGGTCCATACGGGAAGCATGGGGCTTCCTGGTTATGTAAGGAGGCTTTTAGGATGAGAAATAAAATATATGGTTATGAACTCATTATGGATTTGTATGGGTGCGATATCAATATTATATCTTCAAAAAGGAAGCTTCAGGAATATACGGACAGGCTTTGCGAGCTTATAAAGATGGAAAAATACGGAAAAACTCTCATACCGTATTTTGGCAAGAATAAGGAATACACAAAAGGATATTCTTTAGTTCAGCTTATAGAAACAAGTTCTATAACCGGGCATTTTTCCGACAACTGGAAAACCGCCTACATCAATATATTTTCCTGCAAAAAGTATAATCATCTTATAGCTAAGAAATTTACGAAGGAATTTTTTAGGGCACGCCGCATAAAAGTGCGCTTTATTATCCGTTAAAGCCTTCGGCTTTTACACAGATAACCTCAGATAAAAAACAGATTTACGCAGATTCATTGTGATTTTTAAATTATCAATTAGCATTTTAAAATGCTAATTGATAATTCCTGCCTGCGCTGAAGTTTCAGCAAGTAAGTCTC
Source organism: Candidatus Omnitrophica bacterium 4484_171 (assembly GCA_002049895.1). Taxonomy (GTDB): domain Bacteria; phylum Omnitrophota; class Gorgyraeia; order Duberdicusellales; family 4484-171; genus 4484-171. The sequence goes on from MVCW01000002.1 coordinate 31,893, forward strand.
ATTTACATTGCATTATCTGTGTTTTACCTAATCTGCCATTATCAATCCATCAGGCAGTTGAGAGGAAAGCTTTCCTTTTAATTCATCGGCAGATATTTCTCTGGTAAAATAAAAAGTAACTTCTATTTCGCCTTCAACTCCAAGTTTCAAAGCCCGGCTAAAGCTCATTTTCACGCGGGGGCTGAATCCTTTGGTAAAGTATAAAGGGAGCGAAGTTCTGCGCAGCGCACGCTCAAAAACCCTCACCAAATCAAGCGCGGAAAAATAACGCATATCATTTCCCTTGTAGAATCTTACTTTTAAAGGAAATTTGATATCATTCATTGTTCCCCCGCGTCTATCCGCGTTTAAATCCGCAGTATTCCGCTTCTATATTCCTATATAACCCGTATATGCGACCACGGAAAATTATCTGTCTCTCCGGATAAATACTCATTTACATCAAAACCCATTCTTTTGAAAGCCTCATCCCATATATGCTTATTAAAACGCTCCCCGTCAGCGTCGAAACGGGCCCCAAGCATATATGCTTCATAAATAAGAGATGATAATTCTCTGCCGGCACGTGATATAACAGCTTCAAGCATACTTTTATACGGCAAAGCAACACTAGCCTTTATCCCTCTATTCTTAGGTATGGAATTAAGAATAAGCCTCCTTCTCCTCTCTAATTCTTCTTTGCTATTCATCAATATATTCTCAAAATGAGAAAATGGCTTTGGAATAAAAACATTCACACTTACATTAACTTTAAGACGGGAAACCCTTATAATCTCTTCCAGAAAACCTTTAATAGCGGTGATGTCTTCGTCAACTTCAAAAGGAAGCCCATACATAAAATAGAGTTTTATATGGCGGCTGTGGAGAGACCTTAGTATCTTTGCGGCTTCCATAAGTTTCTTGGTATCAATACGTTTATTTATGGCGCTGCGCAGCCTTTGAGTGGCAGCCTCAACGGCAAACGTCGCCGATACTTTCTTTATGCGAGAAAGATATTTATGAAGCTTATCAACTACGTCTTCTATTCTTAACGACGGCAAAGACAACCCTATAGTCCTCTCTGAACAATAATCCGCTAAATCTCTTATTAAGCCTTCAATATTTGAGTAATTTGACGCGGAAAGCGCCAAAAGGGATATATTTTCATAACCGCTTTTCTCATATATCCTGTCCGCCAGCTCAAGGACTCTATCCGGTCTTCTCTCCCTATAAGGGAAATATACAGAACGGGCCTGGCAGAAAAAACATTTGTTAGGGCAGCCTCTTGCTATTTCTATCTGTGCCCTGTCATGAGCAATGGAAGTATAAGGCGTAAGCCAGTCAACCGGCGAGAATGAACTATCTAAATCTTTAACATGAACTTTATTAATGGGAAGTTTTGCGTATTTATACTTCTTTTCAAAGACATACCTTCTCCCCTTTCTATACACATCGTAAAATGACGGTACATAAAATCCTTCTACCTCTGAGAGGGCTTTAAGTCTTGCCTCCTTATTTTTGTAACGTCTGACAATATCCACAAAAGAAACCGCCTTTTCTTCAAATTCTCCCAAGAAGAAGATATCAACAAACTCACATAAACTCTCAGGATTAGCAACTCCGCCGCCTAATACTATCAAGTCTTTTCTTTCTTTACTTTTTAATGGGATACCCGAAGCATCAAGCATAGCCAGAAAATTTGTAAAATTCAGTTCGTAATCAAAATTAAACCCCACTATTTCAAAATCAGAAAGGGCGGTTTTGGTCTCCAGAGAAAATAACTTCTTTTTATATTCTCTTAGATAAACATAAAGGTCTTCATCAGGCATAAATGACCTTTCACATACAACATCTTTAAAACTGTTTAAACAGCTATAAATTATTCTAAAACCCACGTTGCTCATTCCTATCTCATAAAGGTTAGGATAACATAAACAGATTCTTACGCGGCCGTCATGGCTTTTTTTTATAACATTCCACTCGTTTCCCATATAACGCTGCGGTTTCCTGAAATTGTTCCATTCTAACATTGGCGTGTAATATTAAAAAATATGCCCAAGAATATAGCGGTCATTATAAGGTGTGTCCCGCCGTAGCTTAAGAAAAGAAGAGGAAGCCCCACAACAGGAATAATACCCATTGTCATACCGATATTGATAAAAATATGAAGAAAGAATATCGAATATATGCCAAGGCTCAATAACTGGGCAAAGCTGTCTTTGGCCTGTTTTATTCTCTTATATATAATTCTCAAGATAATGCAATATATAGACAAAAGAGCTAAACAGCCAAGAAAACCAAATTCTTCAGCTATAACGGTGAAAATAAAATCTGTATGCCTTTCGGGAAGAAAATTAAATTGATTCTGCGTACCCGCAAGAAATCCTTTGCCTATAATCTTACCGGAACCTACGGCTATCTTTGACTGAATAATTGTGTATCCCGCGCCGAGAGGGTCAACGTTGGGATTGACAAAAACAGCCAATCTTTTCTTTTGGTAATCCCTGAGTTTGTGCCACCCCAAAGGCGCAAGAACAATTCCTGCTATAATTATCGCTACAAGGTATCTTTTCTTTATTGACCTCACAGAGAATCCCACCATAAAAAAAAGGAGGAAAAGGATAGATGCTGTGCCTAAATCGGGCTGGCGGAAAACAAGAAAACCGCTTAAAACAACAAGTAAGAAAGAAACCACTACTTTGTTAATGACAACCCTGCCCGTGGTTTCTTCAGAAAATATTCTTGCCAACAGCATAACCACAGCGAGTTTAGAGAATTCAGACGGCTGAAAATTAAGACCGAAGAAAGAGAACCATCTCTGAGCACCCATGACTTCTTTACCGAACAGCTTAACTGCTATAAGCAAAACAATGCTTATAATGTATATAACTATACTCGAATCAAAATAGAGCCTGTAATTTATAAAAGAAAAACCATATATTGCAATCCAGAAGATTATTATCCAGACTATCTGCCTGTAGAATATATTCTGGTGCATAAACTCCCCTTCCTGATGGAGGCTGCTGTACAAAGCGGCTAAACTTATGATATTGAGAATAAGCAAACACAACACTAATATCTTAGAATCATTTATCTTTATCATTGCCTTCTGTCTATTAAGCCCTCTTTTTGCAATTGTGTTAAGAATTTATAAACAACTTCCAGAGCTTTATGGCTTGAACCTGCGTTTTCCAAAAAGACACATATACTATACTTTGGATTATCATAGGGAAAGAATCCCACAAACCAGCCATGAGGTAAACCCGCATTCTGGGCGGTGCCGGTTTTTCCTGCA
>MVCW01000092.1 GCA_002049895.1 Candidatus Omnitrophica bacterium 4484_171
TAATACACCCCTGTTCCCGGCAGCCTTAGAATAGCATCACGAGGGACAACAAGGGCTTTATGCTTTCCTGCTAATAAGCTAATGCGGGCAAACATCCCCGGCACAAGAAAGTGCTCAGGGTTAGGGATAGTTATTTCCGCTGTTGCCGTGCGGGTCTGAGGACTAACCAGTGCGCTTAATTTAGAAAGTTTACCTTCAAATTCTTTATCAGGATAAGCATCCACTTTTATTCTGGCCATTTGGCCTAATTTTACTTTTGGATAATCAACCTCTGTTACTTCAATCTTAACCTTAACCTCATCCATATCTGCTACTACAGCAATGGGTATCTGTGGACTCACGCTATCCCCCTGGTCAAAATATGTTTTTGCCACCACTCCGGAAATAGGCGCCTCCACAGGCGCGGGCTCAAATTTAAAGCCGGTAACATCCCTGTCAATTAAAGCAATAACATCTTGCTTTTCTATGGGCTTACCCTCCTGGACTTTGTATTCAATTAATTTTCCTGTAACCTTAGGATAAACCTGAACCTGGTCTTTCCCCTCTATATCGCCGGTAAATTTCAGAATTTCCTGTACAAACACCAAACTACAAACAATCTCCAATGACCTCCGAAGGAAAGCCTTCCGCTCCCTGCGGAGCAGGCAAAATTGCAATGATTGAAACTAATCTGTTCTGAATCTTGAAAATTGGAATTTGGAATTTGTTTGTGATTTGTGATTTGTGATTTGTGATTTTTTAGCATTTTATTCCTCTCCTTTTCCCACAACATAACTTAATTTAGCATTGGCTACGATAAAATCATACAGGCTCTGGGCGAAATTCACCTGAGCCGTTGATAAGGCAACCCGGGCGTCTAATGAATCCAGTTGGCTGGCCTGGCCTTGCGCATATCTTTCTTTTATTATCTGATAAGCCTCTCTTGCCCGTTCTACATTTTCTTTTTGAGATTCCACGGTACTTTTTGCCGCTTCTAAATCCAAAACCGCATTTTCTACTTCGACTTTGACAGAATCCCGCAATTTCTTTTTCAAAATATTCAATTCTCTTTGCTTTGCTTTCGCTTCCTTCACTTTCGAGCGCGTCAAAAAACCATCAAAAATAGGCATACTTACCGAAACAACTGCCACCCAGTAATCATCATATTTTTCTCTGCCTACAGTAAATGCTTCTTTCTGGTTGGCATAATCAGTAAAGTTAAGATTTACCTGGGGCAAATGCCCGGCAAAAGCAGCACGTAGTTGCGCTTTCGCGGCCTTCTCCTGTAAAGATATTTCTTTCAATGCCGGCCTTCTTCTTAAAGCAACATTTACCTCGCGGTTTACATTAACCTCCAGGGGAATAAATCTAAATTCTCCCCTTACTTTAATTTCCTTAGCAGGATCAATTCCCAACAGAACCTTAAGGAAATTCAAAGAAGTCTTTAAGAAATTCTCTGCTTTTATAAGCTGAGGCTTGATATTTGCTATTTCCACTTTACTCCTTAAGAGGTCATAATGAGAAGCCTCTCCCTTCTTATAGCGCTCTTTGGTTATGGATAAATTTTCTTCGGCTAACCCTAAAGTTTCCTCCCTGATTCTTACAAACTCTTTAGCCAATAAGACGGTGTAAAAGGATTGCTTTGCGCTATATATAATCTTATTTTCCAGCTCCCTGCCGCCTTCCTGCGTTGCTTTTAAGGCTTTCCTGGCCGCAACTATGGTATTTGCCACTCTTCCGCCAGAAAAGAGAAGCTGAGTAGCCGAAAAACTATAGCCTCGGTTGTCTTCATAGGTAAACATAGGATGATCTTCATAACGGGTATAATTTGCGTTTGCGCTTATATAAGGGAAGACTTGCGACCACGCCTGTTGGAGCCGGGCAGAAGCTTCTTTTATCTCTTCTTTTTTAGAAAGGATATCGTAATTATTCTTTAAAGCAGTTTCTATGGCTTCTTTTTCATTTAAAACTATAATCTCTTTTTGAGACTCGGCAGCCAAGCCAATAGCGCTTAAGAATAATAGCAGGTAAATACTTAAACCGATATAAATAATCTTTTTACTAAACATACACTTTACTCCATTCAATTAGACCTTATATTTAAATATCCTCTTCTAAAACCGAAGCAAAAATTTCAAGGCCTTTCATCAATAATTTTTTTTTGTCCGCATCAATCCTTTTTAAATTAGACGCAAGATAATCCCGCCTTTGACGAAACGCTCTTTCAATAATCTTTTTACCTTTATCAGTGATTCTAATATTTACGACACGGCGGTCATCAGTTGAACGCCGACGCTGCGCTAATCTTTTTTTTATCAAATGATTAGCTATTCCTGTAGCGCCCGCGCCGGTAATAAGTAATTCTTTTTTTAAATCGCTCATCTCCCAAAAACCTTTCTTGTTTAGCAAAGAAAGGGCATAATATTGGGGAAAGGTGAGATTCTCTTCCGCGAGAACCCTTCTTCCCTGGGCACGAAGAATTTTCATTATTCTTTGCAATAAAAAACCTAATTTTTCAGGGCTACTTTGCTTTTTCATACCCTTTTCTTCTCTTTTCATCCTTAATTACCCCTGTAAGAAATATCTTTGTAACAATAGGCACTTTGTCAATAAGCCGGTACTTTCTGCCTTCGATTTGCCACATATATACCAACCCATTAAGTATACTGGCATACACGCTGATGAGACTATCTATATCCATATCTTTAATCAAACTCTGTTCTATACCCGCTTTAAAAGTTTGCTTTATCCTATCAACATTGCCGTAGTAGTGTTCAAAATAACGCTTAGCAATTCTTTTTTGAAAACTGCTCTGTTCATGAATCAAAATCCCTATCAAGTTACTATTCTTCTCAAAAAAAGACAAATAGGTTTTTATCGCGCTTTCTATTTTTTTCAAAGGGTCATCTGTCTTCTCAACTTCTATCAGGATTGCGTCCTTCAGTTTATCTAATCCCCTATCTACCACTGAAAGGAAAAGGTCTCTTTTATTCTTAAAGTACCTGTAGATTGTGCCTTTACCTAAATTTGCCGCCTTAGCTATTTCATCTGTATTTGCCTTAACAAACCCCTCTTTAGAAAAAATAAGGCTTGCTGCGTCTAATATCTGGTTTTTTCTCTGTTCAATACGTGCTTCTATTTTCTTTCTGTCTTTTGCCCTCATTTCAAAACTTCCTTTAATGGACTGACCAGTCCGTCTATTATAGAATATACCCTATATTCTAAGGCCCGTCAAGCCTTTTTGTTAATTTCCTGTATTATATGAAAAGACAGGCAGCAGCTTTAATGATGAGAAACATCTATTAACCCAAACAATGCGGTCAGCATTATTTGCCCGCCTGTGCCCGTTAGGGTACTTGTGCCCGCAAGGGTATAGGGTACAAGCATTTTCCCGGTTAAAACAAAGAGAATATGAACTATGCTCTGTTTAAAACTTAACATTCTCACGTTGTAAAAAATTAGCATCTTGACGTAGTAATAACATATTTTTAACAGAAAACTTTTTATTGATTCTCGTTAGAGTTGTGATAAACTAATTTTCATTTATAAAAGCAATAACAGCTGAATCAAAAAGGAGTGAAGATGAAAAGAATAGGGATTATTACAAGCGGCGGAGACTGCGGAGGGTTAAACGCGGTAATAAAAGGCGTTGCCCAGATGGCGCATAAAAAAGGTATATCATGTTTTGTAATTCCCAACGGATACGCCGGCCTCTACAACCTTATTGAATTTGACGAACTCGTTGAACTGACACCGCAAAGAGTTGACGGCATTGAGTCTAACCTCGCCGGCTCAGAAGCAGGGCATTCACGGGTGAAGATTAAGAAGATTGAAGACCCTGACAAATATGAAAGAATCAAAGCCGGCCTCGAGAAATTTAGCCTGGAAGGATTGGTAATAAGCGGAGGGGATGATTCAGGAAGTGTTATGGTAGACCTAACGGCTCACGGAATAAAATGCATCCATGCCCCGAAAACAATGGATTTGGATTTACAAACTTATTCTGTGGGAGCAGACTCTACCATAAACCGTATCGCTAACTTCGGAGAAGAATTAAAAACCACAGGGAAAACACACAATCGTATTATTGTTATGGAAGTATTCGGCCGTTACGCGGGGCACACCGCGCTAAGAGGAGGAGTAGGCGCAGATGCCGACGCTATTTTAATACCTGAAATCCCCATTGATTTTGATATACTCTATGAACATGTCAAAAAACGCCTAACCCGAAGAATAAAGCAGAGTGACATAAAAGCAGGTACATATTTAATTGTTGTTGCCGAAGGAATAAGAAATGCTAACGGAGAAGAGCTTATAGACGAATCGGCAGGAATAGATGCCTTTGGCCACAAGAAACTTGCCGGAGCGGGAAAATATGTATGCCAGGAACTTACCAAGCGTTTCAAAAAAGACCCGGCCATTAAAGAATTTATGAGAGAAGCAAAAATGTTCGTACCTGCTCTTTATGAAATACCCGAAGTAAGAGAAGTAAGACCGGGACATCTTGTGCGCTGCGGACACTCATCGGCATATGACGTCAACTTCGGAAAAGAAGCAGGAGCAGCAGCGGTTATACTTCTTGATAAGGGAATTAGCGGAATGACCATAGCGGGTATAAGCGGCAGGAAGATACGTTATATAAATACCCAGGAAGCCATAAAACAACGCCACGTTAACCTTGATTTTGTGTCTTTACATGAAACTATGGGGGTATGCTTCGGTAGGAAATCCGCAGCGTTCAATCCGGAATTAGAAGAAATAAAAGGAAAGGTAGAAAGATACTTATAGAAAATCCTTCAGAAAAAAATTCATTAGAAATTATTACGCCGCCGGTTTAATTGTACTGACCTTATCAAACTTTATAGCCACATCATAAACATTATCTCTGGCAGTACTGCGCGTAACTTTCCCTATCACAAAAAAAGGCTTAATCTGGGGTATAATCCTCAATTCCGCATACACAACAGTGCCTACTTCCAGATGCCTGGAACATAATATCTTCATTCCTCCCGCGCTCATATCCAAAACATCAACTTCTCCTTCAAGCTCTGCGCAAGAAATAGCACTTTTTTCTTTGGGTTCGTTCCATCTGATGAATTTCCTTTTATCCTCCATTTTTAATACCCTCCTCCTTAGTTCCTCTATAATAATATTTTATACACTTAATACCTTACCCTAATATACAGTAAGCATAAAACGTGCCAAATGCAATTTTATATTCATCATAACATACTGAATATTACGCAGTTACAAAACCAAAAATAATATAAAATATAACCGTAAGATGTATATAGCGAAAATGTAAAATTTATCCTAAAAATGTCGGTAAATTTTACAAAAATATAAAATATGGCGAAGATTCACGAACCACAATTAACCCAAACAATGCGGTCAGCATTATTTGCCCGCTTGTGCCCGCAAGGGTGCCTGTGCCCGCAAGGGTATAGGGCCGGCCCCATATTTTCCACCGGAAAATATGGAAAGGCCGGGGCTACCTAGGGGGAAAATGCTGTGCACTCTTTAGTACAATTTCTATTCGGCGTCCTCCTTTAATTTGCCGAGCGTTACTAACAAATAGCCCTCTTAAGTACGAAGCTTGCCCGCCGTAGTCCGAAGGACGAAG
>MVCW01000093.1 GCA_002049895.1 Candidatus Omnitrophica bacterium 4484_171
TTTATTTAGGTTTGTTATTTTCCTCTCTTCGATAGAAACGTATTGTTTATCAGTTAGATAATTTTAGCATAAGACGGCCCTAAAATTTAAAAAATTTAGATTTTGTACCTTCTGCAGCTAAGTCAACGCCGTGTCCCTCTTTGCACGGATCGACACTAGCGCTAAAAGTAATATCTTTTTTTATTTTTATCTATTTTTCATCTAACACAAAAATAGCTGCCCGCCGAAGCCCCGAAGGGGCGAAAGAAAATCCGCTGGAGCGAATTGTTATATGATCTAATGTTGCCCACATGATGGAACATCTACATGGTGATGTTCTATCGCTATACCCGTTCGTCCTTTTAAGATAGCTGCTACTATTATAGTTAAAAAAACAATTATAATTATTATAATAGGAACTATTGTAGCCATCTTCTCTGACAATAATCTTGGTTTTAATTGGGTATTGCAACTAGGACATAGCCCGGTTAATATAAAGCGACCACTACCTATTCGCCAAAATTGAACCAAGTATCTGCATTTAGGACAACGGAGTTTAATCAACTGAAAATACAAGGCACAAATAAGGGTTGGAAAGAATAAAAATGGTCCAATTTTAAATAGTGATTCTCTCGCGGTTTGGATGAAAATGGCGATTAAAATGAGAGGTATCCAAACCAAACCTACAATTTTCCAAAATAACATATATTGTCTCCAGATAGGCATAAACTGGTTAAAATAATCATTCGTATCTGAATTGTGTCGTTTCTCCATATTTTGCACTCCTATGCTTAATCGTTAAGTGTTTAAGTTAATACAGCTTCATATAGCTGTAAATAGAATTATAGTCATTTTATCGTTCTTTAAATGCGCCAATGAATAAAAGCAATTTTTCTTTACATTTCTTTTCAATATCATTGATATTTTCATTTGCCTGTTTTTTTGTTTACTAACAGCTATGACCTTAAGAGTTTTTCCTTCCCTTCATCCAAAAGACACATTAACTGTATTTAGGAAAAAACTAGTTTTGCACATACCACTAAGACCTGCTACTTCACACTCTTTACGTCCAGTTTCTTCTGCCTTATTGTAATTTCTCTTAGCTACTTCGCCAGTCTTATATGCTGTGAGGCTCACAATGACCCAACCTTCAGAACCGGAATAGGTTATCATAGTATTAGATTCCATATCAGGACATAATGGTATATTGTTAATTCCTGTCTTAGTATACTTTCCTATTTATCTTGAGAATTTGCCTCCTGATTTTTGTGCACAACTCATAAGACAAACTACGCTAATCACTACTGAAATTACAACAATCGATCTCTAATAATATTACCCCCTGTTACACCTGCAAGAGCTGATATGAGTGGACAAATTAAGCCAAGAAATCTTGGAATTTGTTCCTCTAAAGATACATCAGAAAACATAGCGAAATAAAATAAAACTATCATAGGCATGCTTATCAAAATACTTGCTATTATATTTTGTTTTTTATTACTACTAAAAGCAAGTATTGCACCTAAAGTTCCATAAAGGATACAGAAAAAGGTGAAAGAATTATATGTGCAGGGGCCTACTCCGGAAAAATTCAGCCTAAATCCCCAAAAGAAAAAATAAATGGCGATGAATATTCCTACAGTGAACACAATTATATAATAAAGGTATACTTTTTTATCCATTATTTTTTATGTCTAACAATTAATACACGGACTTCTTTATATTCCCAAAGCCTTATTTTAAATATACATTATACCGCCAACAATGTCAAAATAATCCCTGCTGAATCTCCTGTTTTGTTTACAATAACACAAACTGCGAAGTTCGCATAAGATGCAAATGTTGGTGAACCCCGTTAGAAAACCATGTCTTTTTGCCCCGTTAGATAGTAAACATCTAACGGAACAAGTGGTATGCGCTGGCGCATTATTGATTCAAACAATAACATCTCAAAACCAGGGCCACCTACGCGGTGGGCTTGGTTTTATGGATAATCTTTAGGAGTTTCTATGGATGGGTTGTTAGAGGGAGTTGTTAATCATTCCACTTAGGAACAAGTATAGCAATGGCAAAATGCTCAAACCCTGTCTGCAATTGTTTATTCTCGATTATTATAAATTGCACTGAGCATTTACTAGATAAATAATGCATCGCTTCTTTTTCATCTGACATATTCATGCCAGCTATTAATTTTCTTTTTAAGGTTGATGCAATTTTATCTCCCTTATAATGATCGTAAAAAATACAGTTTTTTAAATTTTTGCTTTTCCCAAGATAAATTGCTTTTCCGGGATTTTCCTTCTCGAAAATCCTATATACTCCTGGTTTCTGGGGTAGATTTGTTGTTAAATCTTCATTAAAGTCAAAACTAGGATTTCCCAGCAATTCATTAATCATTTTTTTATATTTATTAATTAACTCTTCCATTGTTATTAATTGCTCTGATAACATCGGCATCAGCAACCTAAGCCGACGCCGAAAGGCGGCGGATTAGGCCCGCTGGATGAAGTGATTATACGGTCGATTTAATCAATAGTTTCTCCCATAAACTTTAAATATTCAATACTGTCATCGTAGATACTTCTAAGATTTATTGCGCCTTTCGAAGATACTGATGTTTTTTTTCTTTCTAATTCTTCTTTTATGTAGGGGGCTAATTCCGGAATTCTTATTTTTTTCTCATTTAAGACTTTTACGATATAATATTTCAGCAGAGATTCATATGCTTCCGGAGTTTTATACAAATCTATAAAATAGGAAGATACATCAATTCCTTTATCATAGTAAAGAGCTATAACAGGTATTATATATCCTGCGTTAGAGTCAGTGTGTGGATTCTTGGCAGTTTCCACGAGGCACTCTAAAACGCCTTCATCTTCAAGGCGGTTTGATAGGATAGAAAGTATTACTTTGAAGTCAATCCTATCTTTTACTGGTCTTGCAAAGAAAAAACTATCTGATTTAGGAGCAGCCTTAGCTTTGAAATGCCTAATTAAATATTTAGTTTCTTTCTTTGACCAATATTCGTATGCTTCTCTTTTATACGCATCTTGAAGTTCGCTATCCGTGGCCCATCGCAGCCCCTGCATACATCCCGAGGTCAATAATGTAATAATAAAAACCGATAAAATTGATTTAATCATTCTTATTTTTTTCATCTACCACAAAAATAGCTGCCCGCCGAAGCCCCGAAGGAGCGAAGGAGAATCAGCTGAAATGCCTTGTTATGCAATTATAATTTTTTTATACGTAGAAGCATTTCCTTATATACCTTAGGCCTCCGGGAAACACGCTGGCTCATCCTCAAGAATATGGATGATTGGTCTTTTCAGCAGCATCAAACAATATCAACAATATTATCACACTACAAGAACACTATCGTTGAAGATATCCTTATCCTGAAGCAAAAAATAAGAGACTTCTTCTTAGATTCCCAATCCCAAGAAGAAGCTTACGCTAGAAGAGACAAACTGTTAAGCGGAAACTGGCATCTAAAGACCAGGCATTTTGCCAACATTATGAAATTCTTAAATTCTTCTTACTTTAAATATATGACTGCTTATTTAAGCCATCCGCAGATTCCTAAAACTACCAATTCAGAGAATATCATACGGACCTGGAGGCAAATGGAGGAAGTAAGATATGGCTTCAAATCTGACAAAGGTCGTCTTGATCATTTGAAGTTGTACCAGGTAAAAAGGTACCTGAACAACAAAATTTAGTCCAGTGCACAAAAATTTTAATAGAACCTATTGATGGTTAGTGTTTTATATAAAGACCTTGCAACAAACTTGAGAAAGCTTCAAAAAATTTAATATCTTCTCTCCTCCTTTCCTGTCACTATATGAAGTTTTGCCTTTAGGCGCTTTCTTCTCTCCTGCAACAAGCGGGCAATGTTTTTCTGCCGGCGGGTTATCTTTTGTTTTGCCATTACCTTCCTCCTGCTGTCTCAAAATTCCCTAAGGGGCGGCCGGCTTCTGCTCCCTTCTATAGATACCTCCCGAAACCTAAGGTTTCATCAGCCCTGCTATCAGACTGATAACCGCCATAAGCAGAAGCATACACCGCAGGGGAGGAAGAATCTGCGCTTTCATCCGCTCGCCCCAGTCAGCCAGGCGTTTCAGCCCCATTTTGCAGCGCAGTTTTATACCTACATCGTACAGCGGCACGATCGCAAAAGAGGCAATAAACCACAGAGAGGCGAAAGCCAGAAAGAACCACAAAGGCTGATTTAATTTCTTTGCGCCGAACATAGGGATTATCCAGGACAAACCTATTCCCATAAGAAGCGGCCACCACAGATTGAATTTAAATCCCACGCCTTCCTCCTTTTTAGCGTTTAGTCAAATGCACTACCACACGGCGCGGCATATGAGAGTAGAGGTTAAATTTTACAGGGCGGTAGCCGGACACGCTCGCCTCATATTCGCCGAAAAAGGCGCGCAGCTTCACCCTGCCTCCCTCCAGCCTGCCCTGCCATTTTGTGTTCCAAGTAGACTTAAGCAGTTTCTTTAAGGCGTAGTAGTTAGGTTTCTTCTTCCCCTCTACTGTTACTAACCCTCCGTCAATGGCGTTGCCACCGCAGCCGTCTACCACGAACCAGCGGGTAAGCTGGTGGATGTATGGCTTAGAAAAAATCAGGGTGTAATAGTTTACGGTCCAGGCGGCTATTTCCTTATCCATGAGGCGGGGCTGCGGCCCTTGGCGTTTTTTCATACGGGAAGGAGGATTATATTCCGTAATATGTATGGGCTTGCCTAAGGCGGCAAGATTGTCCAAACAGTCGCTTATAACCTTCATAGTAAAGGCACCTTCTCCGGCCTGAGGGTGGCCCCTGCTTATAGGCATACGCCCCCCGCCGTAGAAGTGGCCCTGAAAACCTATTACATCCACGGGGGCGCCTTCCTCAATTACCTGTCGGTAATATTTATACACTTTCCGGTAATGGGGATTTTTTAATGTACAAAGGTGTGTCTCAAGCATAACCAGCTTTGCCTGGGGCAGGTATTTATCAGCGATGTTAAGTATCTTTGCGGCGTTTTTGGGGTCGGCCAGGGTGGGGAAAAGAGGGTTGTGTTTGTCTGCCCATTTAAGGTTCATAATCATTTCGTTTATGATGTCGTATTCATAAATTATCCTGCCGTATTTAGAGGCTACGTCCCTAATCCTCTTCTCAATTAGCGGCCACCACGCCTCTTCTGATTTAATCTGCTTATACCACTTGGGAACAGCGTAGTACATATTGTAAATAACACAGTGGTAGCGCATCTGCTTATGATGCGCCAGCGCCCACTCTACCTCCTCGTCCGTAGGAGCCCAGTTAAGCGGACCACCTCTTTTTGGCTCCTCAATAGACCAGAAATGTCCCACCCGCACCAAAGAAAACAGTTCGTCAATCACCTCCAGCGCAACTCTCCGGGCAGGATGATCGGAGGGAAGCCTTAACACAGGCGAAAGATTTGCCCCGAACTGAAACTGGTGGCGCACAAGCCTGATCCGGGCCGAAGCCGTTACCGGCGCGCCGGATTCATCTACAAAGGTTATGCTGAAAGTGCCTTTACGGATTCTTTCTATACGCCGGCGCGCTTCCTCCATTACCGGCTTGCTTGCTTCATCCACGCCGTCAAAACAGAAACTTCCCCAGATATTAAAGGCGAGGGTAAAAAAAGAAAGAACAAAAATTCTAAAAATAGGACGCGGCCTGAATCTCCCTCTGAGCTTCACTATCTTCATTACACTTTTACTATACGCCGCTTATCATTTTAAGGTTTCTCATAATGAGAGGCAAGATTTTTGTTATGAAAACTTTGCCCTCTTGACGCCGAGAGGAAAAGCAGCAAAAACATTTCTTAGCTTTAAAACTATTCATTGGCTGCCCGGCCTGGATTCGAACCAAGACTAACTGGTTCAGAGCCAGTCGTGCTACCGTTACACCACCGGGCAAAAGAATTCAGAAAAGGCGGGTTTTGAGTAGCGGAAGAAGAAAGTCACCAATAATTCTTGCGGAAGTTTTTATCCCACTGTTTAGCTGCTTCCCAGTCCTGTTTGGCGCCGTTGTAAGCTCCTCTTACTGTATTGCAACCCGAAAATATTACGCCGCAAACTACCAGAAGAAAGAAGAGAGATACTTTTCTAATCATTATTCTGCCTCCAGTAATTTAGAAGGTTCTCTATACGTCTTAAAGTTTTTTCTTTACCCAACACTTCTATAGTTTCAAAAAGCCCCGGGCCTATTCTGCGTCCCGTTAAAGCAATTCTTACCGGATGAACCAAATCCTTCAACTTTACTTCTAAAGCTTCCGATGTCTTTCGAAAAG
>MVCW01000015.1 GCA_002049895.1 Candidatus Omnitrophica bacterium 4484_171
GCGATTATAACCGCTGCCTGAGCGGCCATAATCTTAAGCTTAAATGTAATGCCAATTACCACCACCCGCGGCAGGGGCAGCATGAATACGAGAAAAATAATGGGAAAAAGCAGCTCTTTTGTAATCTTTACGCCTCCAAGATATAAAGACATACCTAAAAGCACAACAGGAATAGCAGCGTAAGACACAAAATTTACCTTAAGAATTGTGCCGCCGATATGCAGAAGAATTCCGAATATAATTACAAAAATTCCTGAAAAAACCGGTTTTGGTTTTATGCTCTTAAGTATAAAACGTTTTCTCCACACCAAATACAAACATATGAATGGAATCAGATAACCATGAGAGTAGTAAGAATCGGCGGCGTTGAATCTGGCGGCAAGATGTTTATAGACAGGATAAAACAGAAACAAGAAAAGCGCCCCGAGAAGCACTGTTTTCATTAGAGATTTCGCACTGGAAATTGCGCCTTTCGCCGGCAATATTGCTCTCCTTGTATGCTATTGTTATTCGCTGATTCCCGGACAAAACTGACTTATGAAGGCTATTTATTTTGTGCCAACGCTTTAATCTGAGCATTGGCGAACTTCAATATAATCTTATTATCGGGAAACCTCTTTATTAATTCCCTGTATACACCGGTTGCTTTATCTTTGGCGTTAATGTTTCTATAAAGCGAAGCCAGATCAATAAGGTAGGCGGGATCCAAAGTATAAGTATCGGCAAGTTCTTTTAACGTACTAACCGCTTTATCTACATCATTATTCTTAAGATAACAAAGCGCAAGAAGGTCCGCTATTGCCCTCTTTCCCGGGCTGTTGTCCTTGCCGGCTTTTATTAATCTGCTCTTATACTCAGCGATTGCTTCTCTAAATGCTTTGTCTGCCCTGGAGCTATACTTCTCCTGCTGGTAATACTGCGCAATCAAGAAAGGAACATCCAGAGCCGCTTTGCTTTTAGGATATTCTTTTTTTATCCTCCGGTAAACTTCTATAACCCTGGCAGTATTTGCCTCTTTGCGGTAACAATAAGCCAGACCGAGCATCCCCTTAATACGCAGATTAGCATCATCGGGATAATCTTTCAGCAATTCGTTAAACATTTCTTTTGCTTTAGCAATATCGGAATTACCATAATAAAGAATACCTGTTTTTAATTTAATCTGCGGAGTAATCTTATTTTTCGGATAACGCTTAATAAATTTCTTATATTCTCCTATAGCCCGCCGCGTATCTTTTACAATCCTCTCATAGATAAAAGCTTTCGTCAAAATCGCTTTTGCCGCAACGGGGCCGGATGAGTACTCTTTTTCTAAATCATCCCAGACGGCTATTGCGTCGCTGGCTTTTCCTTTCTCTAAATACAACCTTGATAAATAATCCTTAATGAGCGGGGCGGCACTAGTTGAGGTATATTCTTCTATCATACTGTTATAATGACGCAGAGCACTTTTGTATGCGCCTTCGACATTATCTTTGTCTTTTAACGCCTTGTAGTGAGCCATAATATAAAGAGGCATATTGAGCCCTATGCGCGTCATAGGATAAAGGTCAATAATCTTATCGTACTCTTCTCTGGCAAGGTTCCATTTCCCATGGTATTCAAATATCCTGCCTATATTCAGATATGCTTTTGATGCTATTTCTCCATTTGAGGAGAAATTGTTTATGATTTCCCTAAACTCTTTCTGCGCTTTATCCGGCTTTGACTGCCTAAGGAATAAATCGGCAATGGCAAAATGGGCCTTTGCCGCGAAAGGATCGAGCGGTACTTTCTCTATTGCTTCTCTGTAATAAGAAACAATCTTCTCGTAATCCTTAGGGGTTAACTTACCTGATTTTCTACTTA
Organism: Candidatus Omnitrophica bacterium 4484_171; assembly: GCA_002049895.1. GTDB lineage: Bacteria > Omnitrophota > Gorgyraeia > Duberdicusellales > 4484-171 > 4484-171. The sequence goes on from MVCW01000015.1 coordinate 1,849, forward strand.
CCAATTCCTTAGTTTTTTTACCCGCTTGCCAAAACAGCTTCTCTGCCAGATAGTGAGTATCTGTGCAGGCAGCTAAGAAAATAAAAGCAAAAGCAATTAAAATATAAGAATAAGCTTTTTTCATAATATATTTACTCTATGGAATTTAACTCCGGCTAAGCCCAGAAAACCCATGAGCATAAGCGCAATACTAGCCGGCTCAGGAACAGGATTAACATCAGCGGATAAATTAAGATAATCATTACCGCATTCCATCGCCCAATGTATATTCAGATAACTTATAGGATCTCCTACGTTGGCGCTTATTCCCAAAAGGCTCAATGGAATAGATACCTCTAAAACATAGTGAGTATTTTGTTCCAAACTATAAACAAAAGGCACATAATCCAGTCTTTTGGAAGGGCTATCGATAATATTCCAGGGATTGGCTTCGGAATAATCAGGATTATGATTAACTCCATCGTAATATACTCCTTCCCAATTAGTTTCGCCAAGAGAACCATAAAGCCTGCCGGTAGCGGTATTTATACCAAACTCATATACACCGTCTCTATTAACATCTATGCCGATATCGCCGGGAGCCCAGCCGCTAGACCCTGACTTAGGAAGCCCTGTGACAATAGCGATATAGGCGTTATGAGCATCATTGTCAAAATACATTGCTTCGGCATCAAACTTATTTTTATTACTCCAACCCGGATAAACCTGCTCCCATCCCTGTGATGCATCCGTATTATCCTCAGTTGCAACATCTATATCTAAACCACCGCTTGGCAGATGAGTGTCTAAATACCCCATATTGTTAGCGTTATTAAGGTTGATTCCCCAATCGCTTACGTTACCATCAATTACATAAGCTCCTGCCAAAGGCGTATACAACAACGCGCAAACGACAGCTAATACTAATCTTTTCATAATATTTCCCCTTTTTAAACCCTTGCTATAACATTTACTTTCTATTTCTTACAATTCTATACCCAAACAATCCCAAAATACTCACTACGAACATAAGAATGGTATTCGGTTCAGGATTAAGATGAGTTTCCGAACCAGTATCAGGAACATACGATACCGGGTCTAAATTCATGCCATCATCTGTTAATCCTAAATCCCCACTTGTAGGGCCTAAAGATTCAATCCCGAAAGAACCGGCTAAAAGATATCCTCCACCTGTATCCATAGGAGGATCCTCTGAAGGCTCTGACTGAATACCGTTTAAGTTAGTCTGCGCGGGCCCGTCAGGAGAAGGAGCTTTGCATCCCGAATATAAAAACATTATAGATACAGTTATAAATAAATATAAAATATTCCTCATCTTTTATCTCCCGCATTATCCAAGAATATCAATGTTGTAAAAATAGTAACTAAAACATCTATAACAAAAGATACCAATATGCCAAATCCTACTATCGCGATAATAATCTCTGGGTAAAGACGGCCCATTAAAACAGCTCCTTTATGTTTCAAAGCCAATACCGGCAAATAGAAGGCGGCCGGAAGCAATACAAATATTAATGTAGGCAAAATAGCTTTCCTTAAAAATCCCACGCCTCTTGCAATCGAAGACATGATTTTTCTTTTCTCAATAATCAGGGCCGGCACGGCATAAATAAAAATAAGCTGCACTATAATGGAGACACTGTACATAATATACGGCACAATCTTTAGCATAAAACCCTTGGCAGAAAAATAACCTACGGCCTTTACGGAATAAAAAGAAATAATAAATGTAACGAACCATATTCCAAAAAGCGCGAAATAACGCTTCAGGGAAATTGAAAAGTTAGGGAGAAATGACGGGATGTTTCTCCTTGTGTAATAATCCCTTATCATCCCTATTGCCGCAGCGCTCATCAGCGCGCCTACCGTAGCGCCGACGCATATACTTGCATAATAAAAAAGCTTGGGCAGCAAATATAAATTAAAAGGATAATGCAGGAATTTCATCCCCCAAAAAGCCTTTACGGGCGGGCCAAACAAGTAAACAAACGGCCTCTGCGGAATAAGATACACAATATACAAAGCTAAAACATTACAGATACCGGTTACGGCAAAAGGAATTATAACCCGGGGGTATTCCTTTAAAATATTAAAAGCTTCCCTGTAAACTTTTATTGCTTCTTTCATAACTATTTGTATTACACAGATTATCACAAACTAACGCTTTGCGTTACGCAGACAGGCATTGATAATTTTAAAATGATATATCTGTGTTAATCTGTTATTTATCAGTGATAATCTGTGTTTTTATCTGGCGCCTTCGCCGGTAGCAACTCTGGCAACAGTCCAGAGAATAATCTGCATATCAAGAAGAAAACACGCCCTCTTAATATAAATAATGTCGTACTTCAGTTTTCTCGCCGCGTCTTTTATTGAAGCGCCATAGCTGTAGCGTACCTGAGCGAGGCCGGTTATCCCGGGCCTGATATTTAACCTCTCTTTGAAAGCAGGAACGTGATTGGTAATTAAGTCTGTCATCTCAGGCCTCTCTGGCCGCGGCCCTATTAAAGACATATCACCGCAAAAAACATTTATAAGCTGTGGCAGTTCATCAAGGTGGGATTTTCTCAGAAAATATCCTATTTTTGTAACGCGCGGGTCGCTGTCATCAGCCCATACAGGGCCGGTTTCAAGCTCCGCATTCTCGCGCATAGTGCGGAATTTAAACATTCTGAACCTTTTCCCGTTTCTCCCTAATCTAACCTGCCTGAAAAACACAGGTCCTTCGGAATCAATTTTAACCAAAAGAGTGATAATAACAAAAAGAGGGGCGCATATAATTAAAAGAACACAAGACGCTGCCAAATCAACAAAACGTTTAATCTTGACATATTCTCTGCGCGCGAAGCGAAGAATCATCCCCAATAACCCCCCGCCCATAATCCATGAAATTATTCTGCCGAGAGAAAAATAATAAGACTCATCTCCCAGAAGATTACTGCCCTGGGCATAAGCTTTATTTTTTATCAGCCATATCATCAGCGCCGCCAATAGTACGACTGTAATTAAACGGCTGCCTTTTCGTTTCCTGATATTCTTTATTGCAAAACTTATATTGTCGGTTAAATATTCTTTCCAGGCGAACATAAGCTTTCTTATTTCATTCCCAGCTTCATTCATATATCTGCCCTCATATTGAAAACGCTTTCAACGGTTAAATTAAGAGAGCATATTTCGTGCCAAAAGGCTTTAATGCTGAAAAATAAACGCTATATATGTCATATATAACATATTATGTAACAATGACTTGTAGATAGTAAACACTAAAGGAGAATCGGAGAAAAAAGGGCATAAAGAAGAAATTAGTATGGTATGTCTAATAAAATGGACACGCAGATTTTTCTATCTCTATAATGATACGTAACACACTAATTATCAATGAGTTACATATGTAAACACTATCGACATAAAACTAATATTTTTAGACATTTATCTTACTTGTTTCACCGGGAAAATGCTCTACCCTATACCCTTGCGGGCACAGGCACCCTTGCGGGCACAGGCAAAGACACAAAGTCACCAGGTCACAAAGTCACCAGGCCACCACGTCACCCGTTAGATAATACATATAAATATACAGGCATCGTAGAGTAAAATTAACTTTTTAAAATATACACACATCGTAGAGTCACAATATTCCAAACAGGTGTTCCCCTATCTATTTCCATCCGTATCTGCTTGTTCCTGCGTAGATACTGATATAACTACAGTTAGTAACAATCAATATCAACTCTACGATGTCTGTATACTTTTAACTCTACGATGTATATATATTTATCACCTACACCTTAATATACGATCCGCTAACCGCTATCATAATTTCTGTTTCCTTGCCACTATTGTTTTCTCTGGTATAATAATTTCTGATGATACTTGATTATAAAAATATATTCGAGGCCTTCCTCGCCGCTTACAACAAATATCCCTCAAAAGATATTATATACTATAAGAAAGATAAAAATTATGCTCATCTGACTTATAAAGGCCTCTATAAACAGATAGAAAGCCTATCCTCTTTTTTGTTAGAAAATAACATCAAAAAAGGTGATAAAGTCGCGATCGTAATAGACAACGGCCCTTCATGGCCTATAGCATTCTTAGGTCTTATGAGAATAGGCGCGGTAGCTGTTCCTATGAATCACAAGCTGGAATACGAGGAGATAGAACTATTCCTAAGGCACTCGGAGTCGAAAATTGTCCTTACTTCAATAAACGTCTACCCACGCATAAAGCACGCCGCTGAGTCAGTTTCCATAAATACTCTTGCTGTTGATTTTGAACAAACCCTGAAAGGAATAGACACCGCTAAAAAATACACCGCAGAAGAAACAACACCCGATGACCTTGCGCTTATAATTTACACTTCAGGCACAACACAGGCGCCAAAAGGCGTCATGCTTACTCATAAGAATATACTGGCCAATGTAGAATCTTTAAAGAAATTGAAGCTTATGAATGAAAATGACTGCATTATCGCTCTGCTCCCCTTTTACCACGCCTACCCTCTAATGGTAACAATGCTCCTCCCTCTTCTCTCAGGGGCAAGGATAAGCTTCCCTCTTTATTATGACTTTCAGGAGATTATGGAATGCATGAAAAAAACCGGCGTTACTATCTTTGTGGGCGTACCGCGCATATTCAACCTTCTTCACCAGAAAATAAAAAAGACTATAAAAAGCCTTTTTGTCGCAAAGAGGCTTTTATTAATTCTGCTCCTTAAGACCGTGCTGCCTTTGAGGAAATATACAGGGATTAATCTCGCAAAATTTATAATTGTTGATTTACACTCCCGTTTCGGCAGAAAGCTGCGTTTTATGATAAGCGGAGGCGCTAAATTGAACAGAAACATTGCTTATGATTTCTACAGCTGGGGCTTCACTGTACTTGAAGGCTACGGCTTAACAGAAACCTCTCCAGTTGTCTCTTTTAACACTCCGGGAGAATACAGAATCGGCTCTGCCGGAAGACCAATACCGGACGTACAGATAAAAATTGACTCCGAGGACGGCGGAAAGGGAGAAATATTTATAAAAGGAGACAATGTAAGCAAAGGCTATTACAAAGAAGAAGACCTCACCGTTAAAGCGTATAAAGACGGATGGTTCTTAAGCGGAGACCTGGGTTTTATGGATAAAAACGGCTTTCTCTACCTTGAAGGCAGAAAAAAAGAAATTATTGTTTTAAGCTCCGGCAAGAATATAAACCCTTATGATCTGGAGAATTATTACTTAAAAAGCGTCTATATTGAAGAAATATGCGTATTTTTATCTAAAGACCCATCGGGTAACCAGAATATTTTAAGCGCAGTAATTGTCCCTGATTATAAGCAGTTTCGCACCAGGCATATTCAGCAGGTAAAAGACAGAATCCGTTTTGAAATAGAAAATTTGTCGCGCCGTCTCCCTTCATATAAAAGAATCAAGAAATATACAATTACAAGCAATAAACTTCCACGCACAGAAATAGGGAAAATAAAACGTTACAAAATAGAACAAGAATATTCGTCTTTCGTCACTGCAGAAAAAACAACCCATATTAAATCCGACGATAAATACCTTCTGAATTCTCCTATTTGCCGCAAGGCGATGAATTATCTTAAAGAAAGCGTAGGCAGGCCTGTCCACCTAGACGACCACCTTGAACTGGATTTAGGGCTCGACTCTCTTGAACAAATAGGACTCTTGTTAGGTTTTCAAAAAGTTACGGGTATAAGGATAAACGACGAAGACGCTCTGGACATTTTTACTGTGCGTGACGCCCTTATGAAATTATACTTAATTTCATCAAGGCGCAAACCCCCGCCCGGGGCAACTTCAACTCAATGGCAAGATATCCTGTATAACGAAACGCCTGTCAGCATTATAAAATCAATACGCATACACCAGAATGCGCTTGAGAAAATAATTAATTTCTTTACAGGCGCAGCAGTCGCCTTCTTATGCCGGGTTATTTTCGCGCTTCGGGTAAAAAATAAATATAATATCCCAAAAGACACTCCGTATATATTATCTCCTAACCACACCAGCTTCTTAGACGGAATAATTATCGCCGGGGCGTTGTGGCCGTCTGTAATAAACAGGGTTTACTTCCTGGGATACAGCGGATATTTCGAGCGCCCTTATATCCGCTGGGCTACAAAACTATTTCGTTTTGTGTCTATTGACCCTGTTATGCATTTAGTTGAAACAATGCAGGCCTGCGCGTATATCCTGCGCAACGAGAAAATTCTCTGTATGTTTCCCGAAGGCGTCCGCTCCCCTGACGGCACAATAAAGAATTTCAAGAAAGGCATCGGCATCATCGCAAAAGAACTGAATATACCTATTGTCCCGGTTTATATAAAGGGGGCATTCAAGGCGTGGCCGCGACACAGAATTCTCCCCCGGCCGGCAAAAGTAACTGTAACTTTCGGCAAAAAAATAACCGTTGATAAACTCGCCAGAGAAAAAGATGAAAATATTGATATTTATCAAAATATCGCGAACAACCTCAGGAAAATAATGATTGAGCTCGCAAAAAATAGTTAAACACGCGTTTTATAAACACCTCATAATTATAAAGCAGATAATTTCTTATACGTTAAACACCCCCTGTTAGAAAACTATTAAAAATATACAATCCAATATACGAAAGGCGCGATTTTAGAAAGATAAACAAACTGTACAAAGCCAAAGCGGCAAAATTGCCAGAAATTACCGCTTTCAAAACAAGTAAAAATAAATTTCTTAGGCGCACACATGTAAAATCAGCCAAATAGAGCCCGCCCGGGCTAAGCCTGAGGGTTCCTCAAGCGGAATATACTGAGCACCGCCTATACAATCCCCTGTCTGCTTGCCCCGATTATTCCATCGGAGAAAGCTTGGAGTTTTTGCGGCGCGAATGTATAAAGCCTCGATTACTATCTATACCAAACTCAAGAATACGACATGCCCCGTTATTTCCGGACGCACAATAATTTAGCACATAATTCAATAAGGCAATTAATACCCCCGGACGGCAAAAAACCATTTTTTATAATAACATTGACATTTACAATAAAATAGTAAATAATAAAGGCGTAGATGTTTTAAACTTAAACAAGCCTTATTACACAATAGATTAATTATGAAATTAGATAAGATTAAATCTTTAGTATCTCAGGATAAAAGAAAAAGTGACCGCCTCAATCTATCACTGAGGATATTTTATAAGTTACCTTCATCTTCGGAATGGACAGGCCCCCTTCTTGTAGAGAATATAGGAGGAGACGGGTTAAAATTGAACAGCAAGATAAAACTTAAGAAAGATACGGAAATCAATCTTAAAATAGAACTTCCTCATGAACCTCAACCTATAACCGTTAAAGGGAAAATTGTCTGGTGCAGAGAAAAATCTCCTAATCTCTCCGGTTATAGCATAGGAATTGAATTTTCTAAAATGCACCCCCGGGACAGAAGAAAATTTATAAAATACATTGGCAAGAATATCCTTATCGAGCAGCTCAACAGAATAGGAACCGAACCTTAAAAACAAACCTATGAAAATTACTGAAACTCATTCTTCAACAGACCTAAAAAATTTCTTAAGATTAATAGATTATAGGGTCGCGCAGACAAGAGAAGAACTAGAAAAAGCTTATCATCTTGTATATAAGGAATATTTAAAAAGAGGCTACACAAATGAGACTTCCTCTAAAATAAGGGTTTCTATATACAATATCATTCCCCAGACAACTACTTTCATAGCTATAGTAGAAAATGAGGTAATCGCTACCGCTACTCTCATAGAAGATTCTCCTTTAGGTTTGCCGATGGATAAAATATATCGTAATGAATTAGCACAGTTCAGAAACAATAATAAGAAATTATGCGAGATATCAATGCTGGCAAGCGATACGGACCTTTTCAAAGCCGGCACATCAATAATGTCAAATTCTAAGAAAATGTTCTTTATTTTCTATCTTTTCAAGCTCATATTTGATTACGCGGATAACTTTCTTGCGTTGGACTTTATATGCATAACCATTCACCCCAAGCATAAGCTTGTATATGATTTTTTATCATTCAAAGATTTGGGAAATTTGAAGGTATACTCTCAGGTTAACGGAGCTCCCGCCATAGCTATGTACTGTGACTTAAGGTCTGCCAAAGGAAAACAGGAAAAACAAAAGAGGGAAGACTTGTATAAAATGTTTTATAGAGAAAGAACACCAGATGATAAATTTATGCATAAATTTGTACTTACTCCCGCTGATCTAAGATACTTCTTTGCAGAAAAAACCGATATTTTAAGAACTATCGACCCAAAAGACTTAGAATATATTAAAACCTGCTATCCTAATTACGATTTTTCAAAAATAATAATATAGTCATGCAGTACATTCGTGCCGCGTAAAATAAGTTCAGCAAATTCAACGAGTTGTTCTCATACACAATACGCGGTACGCACGACGCGGTACAATACCTGGTAATTTATATCAAAATCTATATTTCATCTCCATATACACAAGGTCCTTGGCATTGTACCTTCCGAACAATGTTGTAGAGTCTCCTTCAAAGATAAAACCACCCAGAGCGGCTTCAACTCCTCCATTAAACTTATACCGCACCTCCGGATTAAACATACTGTCCCCATAAGATAAGCTGTAAGCACAATCCAAAGCGAAAAGTAAATTACCCCTTAAGAAGTCTTTCTTAAGATTAAAAGTTATCTCGTGAGAGTACTCTTCCTGAGCAAATAATTCTTCATAATCTAAGATTATATCCTCTATAAACTGAAGATTATAATACCAGTCTTGAGCTGTTGTATGGTCAATGCCAAGCCCGAAAGAAAGCCTATCTTTCTCCACATAAGAAAAATCACTCCTCAAATAAGGCGCACCCAGAAATAACCCATATTCGCCTCTTAAACCATACTCTCCTATAATAATAGTCTCAAAATCTCCTCCTATCACATTCATTCCTGGGTATTCTTTTTCCAGAACAAGATCTTCATTGGCAGGATTCAAAGCCGCCAGTTCATTAAGACTGTTTACGGACGGCGTATAAAGAAATCTCTTAAGGGTATTTCCTTTTGATGTCTTTTCTCTCAAGACAGGTACGCGGCTATGTATATACATATAGTAAAACGCGCAGTCAACATTGCCTATTCTATTTCTAAACCTTATCCCCCACTCCCCATTGGCAAAAGTATCTTGCGTCAATTTATCTTTATCCTTAATCCTCACCCCGCTGATTATACTCTTAGCTGACGCGGAGTAGTTTCCTTTTTCTACTGCTTCTTTCAAGTGGTCAAAAACAGCCCAGTCTGAACCAAAAAAATCAATTTTCGAAGCCCTGAAAAACGGTATATATAACAACTCCGCATCATAATTATCACCAAAATAATGTGCCTGCATCATCCATACCGGGTCTTTTCTTTCCTGCTTATCGTCCATGACAAACCAACGAAAATCCTGAGGATTGATGCGGTCAACAACGATAACATTGTCTAACTTGCCCCATGTAACAACTTGTTTTCCTAAACTAAGCGCCCATCGGTCTGAATCAGCGCTTATATACGCCTGCCGCAAGGTAACATCGACATCCTTTTGAGTATCGTCTCCAATAAGCCATTCCCCTTCTGTCCTTCCGCTGACATAAGCACTAAATCCATTTTTCTTAAACTTCGTCCATACATCAAACTGCGTCCGTACCTGTTCGTGATCCTCATAGGCTGTATCTTCTTTCGTATCCTGAAACAGCCTAATATTAACTTCGCCGCCGCTTTGAATAGTACTTTCTCCCTTTGCCCCGGATGCCGGCACAAAAAACAAAAACATAACAATCAAAAAATATACATTAATCTTTTTCCAGCACGCGCAGGCTAAACATCTCATCGCTTATCCCCTGATTATAGCTGATACTCTCAATTTTAAGTTCCGTCTTATGATTGTTAGTGAAATCTTCCATAATCACATCAACTGCCGTCCAGATGTTATCTATTTTCTTCATTGATAATACTTTGAAACGCTTAATCATACGCCCGTTTCTTCCGTAAAAATCAGTACGCAGAATGAGCTCTTTATTCCTATCCACCCAGTTTATGCGTTTTGTGTACTGGGAATTATTCTTGGGCACGCTTTCAATCACCGCACACGTTTCTCCCTGACCGCATGCCTCTTCTCTTAAAAACATATGTTTATCATCCTCGGGGCGGCGGCGCTGCATATCTTCATAGGTATAATCTGTATTCACAAAACGCAATTTCTTTTGACTGCTCACAATTCTGCGCGCGCGGCCCAATGCCGGAAGATAAAGGTACTGCGTATTATCTTTACCCTCGTTTTCTATAGAAAGAAAAGCCGTCCCTCTAATATCCGCGGGCTCGGTAAACTTAATATACGTCTTTATAAGTTTTCCGTAATCTTTTGTATAAATTTCAAGCTGCCTTTTGCGCTCATACCCTTTTTTATCTAAAAGCACCATCTCTACCTCGGAATAAGAATCATCTCCGTCGTATCTTGTAAAAACTTTATCCATAATTGCTTTTGCTGAATGCTCTTGCGCAAAAATATTGTAAACCAATACTGAAGAAACTAATATTACACCGCTTATAACGATTCTGCACCATCTCTTTATCATCTTTTCTCCTCCCACCAATTCAAATATTAGAGGTTTTGTTTTGAACAAACTTATTTGATACTTAAAAATTATTTTAGCGGGAAAATTTTCTCAACAGATACCAGCGTTTTATCCTCTGGAAAGGATGCCTGTTGCCCCACGTTAGATATCCTGCTTTCATCTTTTTCCCATAAGGGTCAAATTGAAAATAGTGCGGCACAGATAATGATTTTTTTCTCTCTAATAGAATATTAAGAACCTCTGTAGTGGCAATCGCGCTGCATAAATTGCAGGCTGAAACCAAAGAAGGCCCTTTTTTAGATTTCAAATCAACAGAATCTAAGTTAAGATAGCTTAAATGCAGGGCGGCAGGAGCCAACCCGACTCCAAACGCAACAATTTTCTCAAGGTACGGCATTGAATCATTAATATCAAAATACTCATCGAATCCCATACCTTTAGGCGAAAAGATGAGCATCGCGCTGCCAAAGCCTAAGGGCCCGGCAGTAACAGCATATATGCCTTTTTCCTGAACCTTTCTAAAAATAACCCGCCTTGCTTCTATGGAGAAAAAATCAATGCCGTCAAGGAAAATATCCGCTTCCGACAAAAATCCATTGATATTATCTTCGGATACGCTTTCAGAAAACACCTTAATATCAAGATAAGGATTTATTGATAACGCCATCTCTGCCATAGTTTCAGCTTTGTTTTTCCCCAATGTATTAACAAACGCTCCGCACTGTCTTTGAATGTTCGGAGGTTCATAAGAATCCATATCGGCGATAGTAAACTTGCCCACTCCCATCCGCACTAGGTTAATTAAATGAAACCCGCCTACCCCTCCTACCCCGGCAATGGCTACGCGACAACGGCGCAGTTTATCCTGCTCTTCTTTGCTAATAAGCCCTATGTTCCTCTGGAAAGCCTCCCGGTAGTAAACATCCGCATTATTGACAATAGAAGAAAAATCACTCATATTGGCTCAAAATTTTGGTTTGACCTGTAAAATCACTGCCGGCAAAACTATCAAATCCGCCCATAAGGCATTGAATATCAACAATGTACTGAGTAAACCAAAATAAGATGTAGGGACAAATTTAGACAAAATCACCACCCCAAAACC
>MVCW01000016.1 GCA_002049895.1 Candidatus Omnitrophica bacterium 4484_171
CCTGCGGACAACGGGGCAGGCAGATTATCACAGAATGTTAGACGTAGGACGTGAAGACGTAAGGACGTAGAAGAAGGAGTAAGATGGAGAGAAAAATAAAGAAATATGTTCGCTGCGCGAACGGAATTGGAATAATTTCAAAAGGAGATATTCATAGAAATATGTCCTGCGGACTCACGAAATTGGAAGAGATGCTGAAGAAGATATTCATAGAAACTTGCTCGCTTACGCTCATGAAATTAATAGAAATTCGCTCAGCTTGAATTAATTGTGATGATAAATTTCGACGTATTTCTATAAATTTCGTCCCGACGATACGTCGGGGCATATTTCACAAAAGATAAGTATAATACAAGGATCTCTCTTAATGATAAAGAACTATTAATATTATTAACGGAAACATATTATACGAGGAGGATGTAGTATGAAGAGAAAAGTTTTATATATTATACTGATATGTATTCTCTCTTTGTCGTTAAACAGCGCAGTTTTCGCCGTTGGCAGGAACAATGCAAAAGATAATAGTGTAAAAAAAGATGATATTTATAAGAAACTTGATTTGTTCGGCGAAGCGCTGGCAGTTATTCAGAAAAAATATGTAGAGGAAGTGCCGCCGAAAGATTTAATTTACGGTTCTCTCAACGGGCTGTTGTTTTCTTTAGACCCCTACAGTCAGTTTCTTGACCCCGATGGCTATAAAGAACTCCTTGTAGAAACCGAAGGTAAATTTGGAGGCTTAGGTATTGAAATTACAATGAGAAACGGCCTTTTAACGATAGTCTCTCCCATAGAAGACACGCCGGCGTGGAAGGCAGGCCTTAAGGCAGGGGATATAATTGTTAAGATTGACGGTAAGCTTACCAAAGAGATTACGTTGAACGGAGCGGTAAAGAAATTGAGAGGTAAACCCGGGACGAAAGTGAAACTAACGGTATTAAGAGAAAAAAGCAGGGAAATAAATGAAGTTACAGTCACGCGGGGCATTATAAGAATAAAAGACATAAAGAGAGCGGTTATTTTAGAGGACGGTGTGGGCTACATTCGTCTTACAGAATTCAGGGAGAATACCGCCAAGGATCTGAATAAGGCGTTAGTTAAACTCAAGAGAGAGGGGATGAAGGCACTTATTCTGGATTTGAGAAATAATCCCGGAGGGCTTCTTAACTCAGCGGTTGAGGTGGCGAGTGAATTCCTAAAAGATGGGAAGTTGATAGTTTACACTAAAACACGTACCGGAAAAGAAGTAAGATATACATCTTTGCCTATGAAAGATAAATTCTTGAATATGCCGATGGTGATAATGATAAACAGAGGAAGCGCTTCGGGAAGTGAAATAGTAGCTGCCGGGTTAAGAGAGGATAAACGCGCAATACTCCTTGGAGATAAAAGTTTTGGTAAAGCCTGCGTACAGACTATTATTCCGCTTTCTGACGGTTCTGCTCTTCGGCTTACCACCGCGAAGTATTATACGCCTCTGGGCCATAGTATTCATGAGAAGGGCATACAGCCGGATATTAAAGTTACAAAGGAGAAAGTAGAAAAGAAAGAGGAAGATGTTTTTGAGGCTGTTAAAGGCAAAAAGAAATTTAATTATACCAAAGACTACCAGATATTGAGAGCTTTGGATTTGGTGAGAGGGCTGCTTGTTTTGTCTTCAAATACAAAATAATGTGAATAAGCTGCAGGCTTCAAGCTGTAAGCCGCAAAATGCGTAGCCTGCGGACTGAAGCCTGAAATTTGTATATTTAGCACATAATTGATAATGTATGTCCTGGGTATAGAGACGTCTTGTGACGAAACGGGTTGTGCTATTGTGAGGGGGAGAAATGTTCTTTCCAATGTAATTGTTTCTTCGCTGAGATTTCATAAAAGATACGGCGGAATTATTCCCGAGATAGCAACGAGGAACCATGCGAAGGTTATTGATAAGGTTTTTAAGGAGTCAGTTGTCAGGGCGAACTTGCGTTTGAGTGAAATATCAGCGATAAGCGTTACCTGTAAACCCGGCCTTGTTGGAGCGTTAGTTGTAGGTATTAATTTTTCTAAAGCTCTTACTGTTGCGTTAAATAAACCGTTGGTAGGAATTAATCATCTTCATGCTCATCTTTTTGCGCCGTTTTTGAGCAATAATGCAAGGATACCTTTTCCTTTCTTGGGCCTTGTCGTTTCAGGGGGTCATACAGAGTTATTTGTTGTCAGGGATTTTGACAGGGTGAGATCTATAGGTAAAACAAGAGATGATGCCGCCGGGGAAGTTTTTGATAAAGTCGCCCGTGCGTTTGGCCTTGGGTATCCCGGCGGGGTGTATATAGATAAAATATTCAAATATAAGTACAGAAAGAGTTTTAGCTTCAAATGCGGCAGGCCTGCTTCGGATTTCAGCTTTAGCGGTATAAAAACAGCGCTTATATACAAGAAACATGAATTAGAAAATAAAAATGTGTTTTCTTACGATGTGAAAGTGAAGCTGCTTTCTTCATTCGAAGAAAGCGTTGTCTCAGCAATCGTGGAGAACGCAGTTATATCAGCTAAAAAATACAATTTAAGAACTATAGTATGCGGAGGGGGAGTTATTTCCAATACCCGCTTAAGAGCTTTATTGAAGCAGGCGTGCAATAACAATAATATCCGGCTTTTTCTTCCGCCTAAGAGATTCTGTTCGGATAATGCAGCGATGGTTGCGGGTTTGGGTTTTTATTTATATAATATCAAAAAGATACCTAGCAGCCTTAATATTGGGGCATTTTCGAATTGAACAGCATCGAATATAAAACTGGCAAAGGTTGTTTTTTGGGGTTAAAATAAAAGAGAAAAATGTTGAGCGCAGCTGGTACAATAATAAGGTTGGTTCTGGCTTTCTTTTTGGGCGGTATAATAGGTTTAGAAAGAGAGAAAAAAGGCAGGAGTGCCGGCCTGCGTACGCATATACTTGTTTGTGTAGGGTCAGCACTTATTACGTTGGTCTCGATATATATATATAATCAATATAGCAATCAGGCTTCTATTGACCCTGCGCGTATAGCAGCAGGTGTAGTTACAGGAGTTGGATTTTTAGGAGCAGGGGCGATTATAAGGAGTCCGGAGGGGAGTTACGGTCTTACCACAGCGGCAAGCGTATGGGTTAGCGCGGGTATTGGCATGGCTGTAGGGTGCGGTTATTTTTCGGCGGCAACTGCCGCAACGATAATTGTTTTCCTCACTCTTTACTTTCTAAAGAAAGCGGATAGTAAATTAACAAGACAATAACGAGTTATTGTCAATTTCGATACTTAATAATTATTGTTTGTAATCAATGATTACCTCTTGATGAGGCATATCATAAAGGGGGTGGATGAAATGGTTAGGCGAAAAGAGACAGAGGATAAGGTATTAGATGTTAATGCTGCCATGCAGGGCAGCCTTGTTTTTTCTGACCCGGTTAATTTAAGGATAAACGGACGTTTCGAGGGTAATTTAAAAACCAAGGGGACATTGACCATTGGCACTAAAGCTTCTGTACTGGCAGATATAGACGGTGAGAGTATTATAATATCAGGGTATGTAAAAGGAAAAATCAGGGCTTTGTATCTTGTATCTTTAACCTCATCGGCTAATGTTAGTGCGGATATTGATGCTCCCCGTATATCTATTGAGGAGGGGGCAGTTTTTAACGGCAAATGCAGGATGAAGGGAGAGAAATTAAATATTTCCGAACTCTCAGATTATCTGTCAGTTGAGGAAGATAAAATAATGGAATGGGTGGATAACGGAAAGATTCCCGTCGAGAAGGACAATGAACGCTTATTGTTTGACAGAAAGGAAGTAGAGGCCTGGATAGGTCAGAACCGCTGATTTTTATTACGCAGATGAACGCAGATAAGTGCTTTACAGTGCTACAGATTAGCACAGATATTTATCCGTTATATCCGGGAAGTGTGTCGTAAATCCAGATTAGTATATTACTTCAAGGAGAGTAGTGATGAGAGAAAAGTTGTTAACCACAAGAGAGGTTTCTCGTATACTTGGGATTTCAGAAAAAGATGTCATTGAGCTGACTGAGGCGGGAAAAATCCCACATTTTAAGATTGCGGGGGAGTTTTTACGTTTTAACAGAGATAATATTATAAACTTAAAGAAAGAGATACAGAGAAAGTTTAATATTCGTAATGATACCGTATCTTTATCTGAGCGTTTCCGCGATTTCTTTTATTTCAACGATTTTTATATAGTATCTTTTCTTATTATTATTGTATTAGTCTGGGCTATATTAAAAGGATAAATCCTCCTCGCATTCAATATTTAATCCTGTGTGTAGAATATGAATTTGTATTTTGATATTGCAGGCGGCGCTAGCGGAGATATGCTTTTGTCAGCGTTATCAGGGCCGGGGTTTAATACCCGCTTTCTAGGGGAAGAACTCAATAAAACAGGAATAAAACTTAAAATAGCAATTTTAAGTTCGGGCATCTTGGAGAAACTGATGCAATATTGGAAATTGTTGGATTCCCTGCGGGATTAAAATACATCGGTGTCGAGGGCATATTTCTGTCGGAAATACCTGTATCATCTCCCGCGCCTGCGGTCTTGGAGTTGCTTAAGGGTAAAAATGTTAGAATGTTGAGTCTGGGGTATGAGTCGATTACTCCTAGGGCGGCTTTATTGTTAAAACGCGTCCATTATGGCGCTGTTGTAAAATGGCAGATTTCGAAATTTTGGCAAAAACTCGTTCTTATTTTTCAAGGGTTTTTCATGCCCGAAGTCAACAAAAAGGCCATTTTGCAACAGCGCCATTATAGAAGTTTACAATAAGCTAAGCGGCACTGATTAAATAAGAATATTGTAATACTACCGTTTTTGATGATATAATCTAGGGAGTTTTGTATTGTGTTTAGTATTTTCTCTTACGCTTTGTTTGAGGAAATACAGTCTCATTGAGCAGCCTGTTGGTTTATTTGATATTAAACGTCTTCAACCGGAAATCATTACGATGGCGGTGTAGCTTCCGCCGCCGCTCTTTGAGCTTTGGCGGACTAATTCGACTAAAGGCTTTTGCGCGCTGCCGCTTCAAAAGCCTAAGTCTCATTGAGCAGCCTGTTGGTTTATTTGATATTAAACGTCTTCAACCGGAAATCATTACGATGGCGGTGTAGCTCAGCCTGGTAGAGCGAACGGCTCATACCCGTTATGCCGGTGGTTCAAGTCCACTCGCCGCCATTTATCTGTCTTTATAAAGATTACAGGCGCGCTCGCGCGCGTGGGGCCCCTTATGTGCGTATAAAAAAGGAGATAGTGATGGAGATAAAGGTGAAGAGACCCGCCCAAAATGAACTTGGTAGTATGGGTATAAGAAAATGGCCGATATGGGAAAAAGAAGAGAGCAGCTTTGATTGGTATTACGATGAAAAGGAAACCTGTTTTTTCCTAGAAGGCAAGGTTGATATAGAGCTTCCCGGAGGGAAAATTGTCAGTTTAGGCAAAGACGATTTGGCTATTTTCCCTAAAGGATTAAGCTGTAAATGGCATATAAAAGAAAAGGTGAGAAAACATTACAGCTTTGGGTAAGAATCTTTCGTTAGTGATTATCCTAGGATTTCTTTCTTTGCTTTTTTCTTTGTCTCGCCAGAAACTCTTTTGCAAGATGATTCAGCTTATCATAAGATAGTTCATTCTTACGGTACAATCTTAGTCCTTCTTTAGCTTTTTTTACCTTTTTAGAATGAATCTTTCTCATATCATTCTTAATTTTTCCCATAAACCTCCTTTTGTGGTACAGGATTGTTTACTTTTAGGATATACTTATACCATATAACCTTTTTCTTGACAATAACTTTTAACCCAAATAATGCTAACCGCATTATTTGGGTTAGAGTAAGGCTTTATTGACCGGCTTAGAATGGTTTTATTTTATAACTAACTTATAAAGAAAAGGCAGAAGCTAATGGTTAAATATTTTAGTTGACAGACTCTTTCATAGGCGGAGAAACTCCAGGATATCGGCAGTTGAGGATAAGGAGAAGGTTTTTCTGGCATAAAACTGTTGTATAAATTAGGGCCTCCGCGTTCTCACAAAAAGATTCATAATTTTTTTACTTCCTATGTTCATTCCCGCATTATGCTGGACCAAAAAGGCAGAACAGATTTATAGAATTCCTAATTGGTTCTGCTTTTTGACCATACTTGTACCAAAAATGAGGCAGTGAAGATGCATACAAAAACGAAAATTACTGCCGGCAAAGCCACCCGTTCATTAAAATGTTTTAAGGCAAGAACGCTTCCCAGTCCTGCATTCTGCATGCCTATTTCAATTGAAAGGGCGCGTTTCTTTAAGAGGTCAAAACGGGAAATATGGGCTAACGCATAACCTGCGATAATCCCTCCTATATTTAGAATAATAACGGCGCCGAATATCTTTGGATTCGTTTTAAGAATGTATGTTTTATTAAGGGCGATTACAAGAGAGCATATGAATACAATAAAGGTTGTTGATATTGCGGGAAACACCTTTATCACGGGATTAAGATGTTTTGCCCAGAAGTGTTTTACGCCGAATCCTATAAATAGTGGTATTACGACCATTTTCAATACGCTTAGAAACATTGCCCAGAAAGGAATATGAAAAAGCGTATGCGCAAGACAGAGTGTAAGCCATGGGGTAAGCAGCGGCGATAGAATAGTTGAGGCTGTAGTTAAAGATACTGAATACGCGACATCCGCTCCTGCCAGATAGCTTAAAACATTGCTTGCCATTGCGCCCGGGGCTGAACCGGTGAGTATAAGCCCTAGAGAGAATTCTTTAGAAAGAGATAAAAGACGAGAGATGAAGAAAGCGCCAAGCGGCATAATCGTAAACTGGGCTGTTACGCCTATAAGCACTACCCAGAAGTGTTTGAATATATTTTCGAAGTCGCGGTAGTTAAGGACCATTCCGATGCCGAACATCGTCAGCGCAAAGAAAATTTCCATATACTTTTTTAAAGGAAGAAAAAATCCGGGTAAGTAGAAGGCCGTTATTCCTCCCAGTATCACCCATAGGGCAAAAAGACGATTGTATGTGTTTAAGATTTTGTTAAACATATATTTATCCCGTCCGAGCATTTTCTAACGGGATCTATTATACCAGATATTATATAGTTTATAATACCAAAAAGGTATTGAAAATTATTTTCTTGCTGTTAATATAAACTTCATATGAAAACTTCATACAAATGCATACAGTGTTTTTTCCGCCAGATGGAAGCCGCTGCTTTATTGGCCGGGATAAATAAAGCCAAAAAAGAGAAGCTTTTTATGGCCCTTACAAAGAAACTTCTTAGGTTCGATTTTAATTCTCCTCCTGTTGTGTTTGGAAAGACAATTTACAAAAGTATTTCCCGTATGAGCGGCAAGAAAGATATCTTTTATGGCAAGAAAATCGAAACTGAACGTTACCTAGCCCGTCATTCATATGATTTAGAGAATATAATAAGCGAGTCCAGGGACAGCCTCTTCACTGCGGCTAAGATGAGTTGTGCTGCTAATGCTATTGATTTTGGAACAGGCAGACGCCCGGATGTAAACAGATTGTTATCGGAGCTTAAACACGTAAGACTTTATGTAAACCAGTTTATGTTATTCAGGAAAATGTTAGTTAAATCACGCAGTCTTTTGATTCTTGCTGATAACTGCGGTGAGGCGGTCTTTGATATGTTTTTTACTAAAGAAATAATAAAAAGAATACCAAAGCTTAATATTTTCTATGCTGTGCGCTCATCACCTATCATTAATGATGTTGTTATATCCGATGCGCGCCGTATCGGTATAAATAAAGTCGCGAAAGTTATCTCTTCAGGGTGTGATTACCCCGGCCTTATTTTATCAAAAACTTCTCCTGCTTTCCGCAGGATTTATAAAGACGCGGATATTGTAATAAGCAAAGGGCAGGGTAATTTTGAATCTTTTTATGATGATAAAAAGAATATTTTCTACCTTTTTCAGATTAAATGCCCTGCCGTGAGTGAATTATTAAACATACCGCAAGGCCGAGTACTTTTTATTTATAATAAACACATCAACAACATCATCGACAATAACTAACCGCATTGCAGCTCAGTATATAATCGAATATCCTAGAGGCCTCTGCTTTTATTTGACAGAGAAAAATTAAAGGTGTAGAATTCTTTCGCTAAACTCCACGGTTTTTATAGCAAGATATCATGGTTGTTGCTATTATAACTTTTATATTGTTCATAGCGTTTTCTGCTTTTTTCTCTGCTTCTGAGACCGCTCTTTTTTCATTAAAAGGGGTGCGCCTGAGGAGGCTTCAGGCAAGGTATCCCCGCGCGAAGAAAATAAAAAATGCCCTAAAGAAGCCAAGCCGCCTTCTCTCCGCAATAGTTTTAGGAAACATGCTGGTTAATATAGGATTGGCGTCTTTAAGCACCACTATATTCGTAAAATTATTTAAGGGTACGGGTGTAATTATTTCCATAATATTTTCCGGCGTAGTGATTTTATTTATAGGTGAAATCCTGCCAAAAACTATCGCTATATATTCTGCCCCTAAACTTGCCATTCTTGCTTCTCCTGTTATTGAATTCTTATCAAAAGTATTTTATCCTCTCGTGTTTGTACTTCAGCGTTTAAGCAACGCATTATCATCTTTATTTACCGGCACAAAAAAGGGCGTTTATTTCACAGAAGGCGAATTAAAGACAGCGCTTATTTTAGGAAAAAGAGCGGGCGCGATAAGCGCATCGGAAGAAGAGATGATTCAATATGTTTTGAAGTTTAAGGATACATCTGCAAGTCAGATTATGACTCCAAGAGTAGAAGTTAAAGCCGTTGATTTAACAAGCTCGCGCGATGATGTTTTAAAGCTTCTTAAGGAACAGCGCCATTCTAAATTTCCTGTATACGAGAAATCAATGGATAATATCCGCGGAGTACTTTACAGTAAAGACATCTTCCTTGATTCCCGTCTGGAGTGGGAAACTCTTATGAAAGAGCCGGTATTTATACCGGAGAGTAAAAAGATAGATGATATTCTTACTGATTTCATCAATAAAGGCGAACGTATAGCTATTGTCTTGGATGAATACGGCGGCACTTCAGGTATAGTTACTTTTGAAGACATTGTTGAAGAAATATTCGGTGAGCTTTACGATGAGTATGAGTTTCCTCAAGAACTTATTGAGAAAGTGGGTAGAAAAACATACCGTATTTCAGCAAAAGCGCCCATAAAGTCTCTAAATCTGGAATTGGATATAAATCTTCCCGAAGAGGAAGATTCTCTTGCCGGTTTTATACTCTCTCATTTAGAGCGTATCCCTGCTCAAAAAGAGGCTTTTAAAGCTAGAGGAATAGATTTCCTGATAGAGAGAGCGACGCGCAAGCGCATCTTAAGCGTAATTATAAAATTACCATGAGTATCATTTTATATGTAGCTGGTTGTGTTGTTTTCCTTATTCTGCAGGGAATATTTTCCGGGGCCGAGATAGCTTTTATATCAAGTAACCGCATACGTCTTCAGCACCGTCTGCGCAAGGGTGATAAACGTGCCGGGAAAGCGCTGCGTCTTATTTCAAACCCTGAGAAGTTCCTTGCGACAACACTTATAGGGACCAACATATCGGTTGTTGTAAGTTCAAGCCTTGCTACGCTTTGTTTGATATCACTAGGCGTAGAAAGAAGTAATATGTGGACCACTCTTTTATTTACACCAATAGTTGTTATTTTCGCGGAGTTGTTTCCCAAGAATATCGGGACTTATTACCGTGAGAGATTCAGTTATATAATCGCACCGTGCATAGCATTCTTTGAATCTTTGCTCCTGCCCGCGGTCATAGCAGCAGAATATACAAGCAGGTTTTTTGTAAGGATATTTATAGGTAAGAGCAAGAAGCACTCTCTTTTTGTTACGCGCGAAGAGATAAAATCGATATTTAAAGAAAAGGAAAGCTCCAAAGTTTTGGATAAGGGTGAGAAAGAAGCGATTGAAGATATTCTTGATTTTAAAGAAACCAAAGTGAAAGATGTTATGGCGCCGTTTAACCGCATCGTAGGATTTGACTATACCGATTCTTACGAGTTTATATTAAAAAAGGCATCCCGGCATAAATTTACCCGTTATCCTGTATTTAAGAACAGAGAAATTAAAGGGTATATTAATATATTCGATATTTTTTATAAAGGTGGCGAGTGGCTTAAACTTATACGCCCTATAATGAAATTTGGAGAGAGCCAGAAACTGTACGAAGTATTTACTGCTTTAAGGGAAAAGCAGGAAAGCATAGCTCTTGTTATGCGCGGCAGAAAAGTTATCGGCCTTGTTACGATAGAAGACATTATCCGCGAGATAATAACGTCTATTGTTAAAGGCTAATAGGCACAGATTAGCGCAGAGAAGCGCTGCGCGCTACAGATGGCCGCAGATTATATCTGTATTTACTAGTGAGTTAGTGGACGTGTGGCTTGTATTATTCTACAAAAGTTCTTAATTCCTGGGCGGTTATACAATTTATTCCCAGTTTATGAGACCACTTTATTAAACCTTTATCTGATGTCGCAAGACGTGCTTTAAGTTCTTTTGAAAGAAGAAGGAGGTCGCAGTCCTGGATACTGTCGATGATACCTTCTCTTAAAGCAATACGGTACTCTTCGCGCAGGCTTTTTATAATTTCCTCTTCATTATCAGAGCGCAATGCCCTTCTTGTAAATTTTTCCGCTACACGCAGTCCTTTGTTTATACGCAGGCGCACTTCTTCTATGAGCTCATAAAATATAAGAGATGGGATGGAAATCTCATATACCGATGGTGGTTTTTTATTGATAAACATGGCGTTATCAGAGATATTGGAATGGCCGATAAACTTTGCGAGTTCTTCATATATAGAAGGAGGCATATAGCATATTATGTTGTTTTTTTTGGATATGAGTTCAAGGAAATTGTTAAACGCTTCTTTCGGGGTTTTGCCGAAGAAATAACGGGAGTCGGGATTTACGAATATATTGGTATCCAGTACTATTTTTGTCTCATCTTTCTTCATAGCCCTATATTTTAAAGGATAAGCCCCAATAAAGCAACATTGTTTTTCTTTCTGCTATTTCTGTAGTGATAATAAATTAACCGGGAAAACGCTGTACCCTATACCCTTACGGGCACAGGCCAGATTTTCCTTGCCTGCGGTGCGGCGTGAGCCGCGTTGCGGCAACGCCGCTCACGCGGAAAATATGGGGCCGGCCCTGCGGGCAAATAATGCTAACCGCATTATTTGGGTTAACGGTAAGCAATTTATAGCAGGGAGACAAAGAGCGCAAGTAATGCTTTTATTATATTTGTATGTTTCTTTATATCTTTAAGATTGATTAAAAAATTAAATTCCACCCTCTAATCTCTTATGGTATAATTGCTTCTATGCTGGCAAAAAGAATAATTCCCTGTTTGGATATTGATAATGGCCGCGTCGTAAAAGGGGTTAACTTTGTTAACCTGCGCGATGCCGGTGATGCTGTAGAAAATGCCCTTTGTTATGAAGAAGAAGGTGCGGATGAGCTTGTATTTTTGGATATTACCGCAAGCCACCAGAAGCGGAAAACCACAATTAATCTTGTAAGAAAAGTTTCTGAAGTTGTGTTTATGCCCTTTACGGTAGGGGGAGGGATAAGGACTATAGAAGACATACGCAATCTCCTTTTGGCTGGCGCGGATAAAGTTTCCCTTAATACCGCCGCGGTTAAAAACCCTTCATTGATAAAGAAAGCAAGTAAAGTTTTTGGCAGCCAGTGTATAGTCGTGGCTATTGACGCTAAACTAAAACGCGATACGCGATACGCACGGCGCGATACGAAAAAGTGGGAGGTTTATATTAATGGAGGAAGAATCTCTACAGGGATTGATGCCGTTAGGTGGGCCGAAAAAGTTGAGGCACTGGGAGCCGGAGAGATACTTTTGACAAGTATGGATTATGACGGTACAAAGGACGGATATGATATCGCTTTGACAAAAGCAGTAAGCAATGCCGTAGGAATACCCGTGATTGCATCAGGAGGCGCAGGAAAGCTAGCGCATTTCTATGAAGTGTTTAAGGAGACAAAAGCTACAGCTGCTCTTGCGGCTTCAGTTTTTCATTATCGTACTTTCAGTATAGGCAGAATAAAGAAATATCTTAAAAGGAAAGGAATAGAGGTGAGGATATGAGGGAAGCGTCACAAGGCCACAGGGCCACAGGGCCACAGGGTCATAAAGTCATAGGTAAAAGAGTAAAGAGGCTGCCGCGGTTGAAATTCAACGAAAAAGGGCTGATTCCCGCTGTAGTCCAGGACTATAAGAATGGCGAAGTTCTTATGGTTGCTTATATGAACAGAGAGTCTCTGAAAATTACCATAAAGGAAAAAAGAACATGTTTTTATTCGCGTTCAAGGAAGACTTTGTGGAGAAAAGGCGAAACAAGCGGCCATATCCAGAAAGTAAAGAGTATATGGTATGACTGCGACAGTGATACTCTTCTTATTAAAGTATATCAGCGTGGTGCCGCCTGCCATACGGGCAACAGGAGTTGTTTCTACAGGAGATTTCAATAAGGTCACTTTTTAGGAGAAACTGCGGAAAAGGAAAGTACATAGTATATATGTAAGAATAGAGGGGGAAGATATCTATAGTTGGTATATTCCCGTAATGAAATAACCTAAAAAATACCATAGGCCCCAGCTTTATTAGAGCAATGGAGATTAAACCTTCCTTAAATGATTTCTTAAAGTTTTCCAGAAAGAATAACATCATTGTTTTTTCTTCTAAATTTTACTGTGACTACCTTACTCCGGTATCTATTTATTACCATATAAGAAAGTTAGTCAGGAAGGAATCGTTTCTTTTGGAATCAGTAGAAGGCCAGGAGAGAATATCACGGTTTTCTTTTATCGGCGCCGGAGCCCTCGTTACATTTAAAAGCAGAGGGAACGGCATATATATAAGAAAGGGTGCAAGAAGCACAAAATTCAATACCAAAGAAGACCCTCTCAGCGAGCTAAAAAAACTTATGGGCGGGTTTTCTCTTTGGCCAAAAGAACACATTCGTTTCTTTGGCGGATTTGTGGGGTATATGGGTTATGATGTAATACATTTCTACGAACCCCTAGGCAGGAAACTGTCCGATGATATAGGAGCGCCGGATGCATATTTTATTCTGCCCGAGTTTCTAATTATATTCGACCACATTAAAAAACAGATTGAAGTATTGTCCTTTCTTCTGCTTGAAGACAAAAAAGATTTGGTTTCATTGTATCGTAAGGAGAAAGCTGTTATTAAAAGATTAATAAATGCCATACTCATTCCTTCAAAACTTGCGCCTTTGAGCGTATTTCCTTTCAGCTCCGGAAACAGAAATATAAAAAGCAGCAGGAAAATAAAAGCGGTGGCGCATTTTAGGAAGAAAGATTTTATAGATTCTGTTAAAAAAGCAAAGAATTATATAAAAAACGGAGAAATTATTCAGGTTGTTCTTTCCCAGCGTTTCAGCATAGAATTCAGAGACGATCCTTTTCTTGCTTACAGATACCTGCGTATAATCAATCCTTCCCCTTATATGTATTATTTGAATCTTGGAGATGTTAAGATTGCCGGTTCTTCGCCGGAGATGCTTCTTTATAACCAGGCCTATCGCGGGTACAAGGCGAAGGGGAAATAACGAAGAAGAAGATAAGTTCTTGGCGGACGAACTTATATCTGACGCAAAAGAACGTGCCGAACATGTTATGCTTGTTGATTTAGGCAGAAATGACTTAGGACGTTCAGCAAAGAAAGGGACGTGAGAAGTTTTCCCATGTAATGCATATTGTTAGTGAAGTAAGAGCATTGTTGGACAAAAAAAACGATATATTTTCTGCTTTGAGAGGATGTTTCCCCGCAGGTACTGTCAGCGGAGCTCCTAAGGTTAGAGCGATGCAGATTATTAACGAATTAGAGCCTGCCGCCAGGGGGATATATGCGGGTTGTATTGGATATTTTTCCTTCACAAATTCACTTGATACCTGTATAATAATCCGCACTATTATCTTTAGGAAATCAAGGGCGTATGTGCAGGCAGGGGCGGGCATTGTAGCAGATTCTATCCCTGGTAAGGAATATAAGGAAATAGTTAACAAGGCGAATGCCCAGATACTCGCTTTGAAGCTTGCTCTCTCTAATCAATGAAATGATGCTTTTCCAAAGCGAAGATGTTCTTAAATATAATAGGTGATAAATATAAATTTTGTGGTATAATCACACAATTCGTGATTTTGGCCCATGGTTCTTATAAGTATATTATAAGTATATGAGAGTTGTTATAAATTAGTATGAATTAAAAACTGCCCAGGAGGGGAAAATATGCTAAAAATTCGTTTAATGAAACCAGGAAAATCTGTAAAAAGAAGGTATCATTTTAAGGTTGTTGTTACGGAAGCAAAATCTGCCCGTGATTCAAAGTTTGTCGAGCAGGTCGGTTATTATGACCCTTCGCGTAAAATTTCCGGTTTTAACCTGGAGAAATACGAAGAGTGGATTAAAAAAGGGGCGCAGCCAACAGAGACAGTAGCTTCCCTTGCGAGAAAATACAAAAGGGCCGCAGCTAATAAAATAGATAATTCTGAGAGCTGATAGTTCAAAGTTGATAATTATGTACAGACTTCAAGTTACAAGCCTCAGGCTGCAACTTGCAACTTTGTTTTTTTGTCTTTTGCTTGTGTCCTTGTGACTTTGTGACTTTTAAGAGGAGGGATAATTATGCAGGCTAATACACCGTCATTTGCGATTCAGATTATGCCGTTTGTTTTTCTTATTTTCATTTTTTATTTTTTTATTATAAAGCCTCAGCAAAAGAAACAGAAAGAGCATAAGCAGATGATTGAAGGCATAAAGAAAAACGATGAGATAGTAACAGCAGGAGGAATTCATGGCACTGTTGTAAGCGTAAAAGATAAGACATTTATACTGAGGATTGACGAAGGCGCCAAAATGGAGATAGATAAAGTGTCGGTTTCTTACATTAAAAAGAAAAGAGATGATAAGACAGCCTGATTTAAAAATAAGATTTATCGTTATTTTAGGGATTATAATCCTAAGTGTATTCTTCATCTGTCCGGTAGGGCAGAAGCTGAAATTGGGTTTGGATTTACGCGGGGGGATGTATCTTCTTTTGAAAGCAGATACATCCAGGCTTCCTCCGGGTAAAGAATCTTCCGCAATAGAAGTAGCAAAAGAAGTAATAAGAAACAGGATAGATGAATTTGGCGTAAAAGAGCCCGTGATTCAAATCCAGGGCAAAGATTCTTTGTTGGTGCAGCTTCCCGGAGAAGTTGACAGGGATAGAGCCCTTAAACTTATCGGCCAGACCGCTTTCTTAGAATTTAAGCTTGTAGAAGATGACGCAAAAAAACTGAAATCTGCCCTCGATGGCAAGGTTCCCCAAGGATATGAGGTGTCTTACCTTGAAGGCAAGCCTCTTCTTTTGAATAAAAAGGCTGTTCTTAACGGAATAGATTTATCCGATGCAAAGAGCGGTTTTGGTTCAAATATGATGCCCAATGTAAGTCTGCGCCTTAACAACGAAGGTTCAAAGAAATTTGCCAATATTACGAGAAATAATGTGGGCAAGCGCTTAGCCATAGTACTGGACGGTAAAATAAAAAGCGCTCCTGTTATAAGAGAGCCGATTCTTACAGGAGAAGCCCAGATTACGGGGAGATTCACTGTTGATGAGGCAAAAGATTTAGCGCTGGTTTTAAGGGCGGGCGCCCTTCCTTGCCCCTTGAATTTGGAAGAGGAACGCACCGTAGGACCGCTTTTAGGCTCTGATTCTGTGCGCCGCGGCATAAATTCAATAGTTCTGGGAGCTGTTTTTGTAGCTTTGTTCATGCTTGTTTACTATTTTCTGGGCGGGGTTATCGCGGTTATTTCTCTTATCCTGGATTTATTGTTTATCTTAGCGGGGCTCTCTTTCTTAAAAGCTACCCTTACGCTTCCGGGGATTGCCGGCATGATTTTAACTCTGGGCATGGCGGTAGACGCGAATGTTTTAATTTTCGAGAGGATGCGTGAAGAAATACGTTTGGGGAAACCGTTGAGCCTCGCCGTAAAAAATGGTTTTGACAAGGCAAAAAGGACTATTTTTGATGCCAATCTTACTACACTAATTGCTGCATTTTTCCTTTTTATCTACGGCACGGGCCCCGTGAGGGGGTTTGCTACTACTTTATCGTTAGGTATCATTGCGAGCATTTTTACTGCTGTATTTATAGGCAGGACAATATTTAGTTTTATATTATCGACCAGGATTAAGCGTTTTCCGATGCTTAAACTTATAAAATCCCCGCATATAAACTTTATAAATTTAAGGACCGCCTGTATTATTATTTCTCTTTTTGTCATAGGCGCAGGCATGTTTAAGTTCCATTCCCTGGGAGATAATATGTTCGGTATAGATTTTAAAGGGGGCCAAATTCTTGAATATAAGATTATTCCCCCTGTTGATATTCAGAAATTGAGAAATGTTTTTAAGTCCGAAGGTATTAACGATATTGCGCTCCAGGAGTTTAAAGATGTAAAAGGAGGCATAATTATAAAGAGTAAAAATGATATAACATCTAAAGTTGAGAAGATGCTTAAAGAAAAATATAAAAGCGTCAGCCGCCTTAACATAACTACAATTGGCCCTTCTGTCGGTAATATATTGAAGAAAAAAGCGTTCTTTGCCGTTATTCTCTCTATTGCCGGGATACTTATTTATGTTGCTTTTCGTTTTAAGCATTTTGATTTCGCTTTCGCCGGCATTATAGCGCTGTTTCACGATGTCCTAATCAGTATGTCTTTTTTAGCATTCTTTCATTATGAGATAACGCTTCTTACCGTGACAGCTTTGCTTACAATCGCCGGCTACTCGATAAACGATACTATTGTGGTATACGATAGGATTAGAGAACTTATACCCCGCTTTCACAAACTTCCCTTAAAAGAAGTGATTAATACTGCTATAAACCAAACCCTTTCCCGCACAATTATAACTTCTTTTACTACTATTATGGTGGTGCTTGCGATTTATATTCTCGGTGGTTCCGCGCTGCGGGGGTTTTCCTTTACTCTTCTTGTGGGATTTATCGCCGGTACTTACTCTTCAATTTACATAGCTTCGCCTTTAGTGCTATTATTCCGCAGGAGCCGTTCGGGATTTCTATCATTCCTTTTTATTATTTACCTTATGTTTACGTACATAATACCGCGCTCCCCGTATTTAAATATTTTCCTTTGATATTGATTTTCCTTATTTTCTGGTTTGCCTATAATAACAAATATTTTCATTTTAATATTATTGTTGCTGATTCTGCCAATATATCCGTAGCAATTTATTTTATACTTACCCTTCTTAGCGGAATCTTTTCGCCTTACTATTTTATAAGTATAAGTAAAGCCTTCTATTACGCAATGACGGGAATACTAATTTATTTTGTTATGTATTCCTTTAGATTAAAAGAAACAGATATTGAAACCTTTATTAGAAGCTTTGTGCTAATAGCATTTATAGTAAGCTTCTATGGATTTATAACATTTATTCTCGGAAAGGACATTTTATTTTCCAGATTGCCATTTGGAAAAAGTAACATAATACATCCTAATGTTTTTCTTAAGGCTGGCAGAATATCATCTACTTTTGGCAATCCGCATTTTTTGGGGAGTTTTCTTTCATGTATTTTCCCTTTATCGATATATCTGTGGCTTAAACAAAAAGGCTTGAGGAATTTTCTTATATATATGACTGCTTCTGTTGTTTTGTTTTCTGCCATTCTATTGACTTTTTCAATGGGGGCTTATATTTCTATAGTTGTTTTCTTTATGTTTTATCTGAAGCTTAGAACAAAGTGTCAATTTAGTATTAGCGAAAAGATAATAAAGAATATTTTATTAGGATATGCTGTCGCGGTATTATTAACAATTATTCTAATTGCTTCTAATTTATTTGCAAAGACTTACTACCCAAACGGCAAGACATTAATTACTGCAGGGAGAATTGATTTTGATAAATTAGCTAACCCCGAAGGGTTTACCTACCGCTGGGGCAGCATTAGGACAGCACTAAGATATTGGAACATCAATCATGGTTTAGGGATAGGAATAGGCAGAATAGG
>MVCW01000094.1 GCA_002049895.1 Candidatus Omnitrophica bacterium 4484_171
GGCCTGAAATCTGGGATTGTGCCTCTTTTAATTTAGAAGAAAGCCCTTCTTTGTCTTTAGACAAAGCTTTGAGCTGGTCTTTAAGTCCGGCTATTTGCTTGTCTGCCTCGCTGCTTAGCGCGGATATCTTGTCGTGAAGGTCCGCAATGTTTTCCTCTCGCCGGTTTATGTCTTTCTTAAGATGAGCAATATTTGACTGGAGACTGCTTATCTCTTTCTCTTTATCGGAAAGTTTCTGTTTTAAGACGGCAAACTGCTGTTCCTGCTCGGGAGACGGTTTATAGATAATCTTTTCCTTCTTTGCGGCTAATTGTTTTTTGAGGCCTGAAATCTGGGATTGTGCCTCTTTTAATTTAGAAGAAAGCCCTTCTTTGTCTTTAAATAATCTCTTCTTTAAGAGAAGCAATCTTGCTTTTCTCTTCCGCGATGTTCTCCTCCAATGTATTTAATTTTGCTTCTAATTCTTCCTTTAAGTCCTCTGAGAAAGTATTGCGCGGCATAAGAAATAAGGCAAAAACGCATAACAGCAAAAGTTTCTTTATGTATGGTTTTGTATTCATCAGCCTAATTAAAATTATACTTGCAGTGCCTTGCTTGTCAAATGGTTTTTGGGAAAGCTTTGGGAAAGCTTGAACGCCAATTCCCGCGAATCATAAAGACGCTGACTTACACGAATAAATATTATCAAATATTAGCGTTCGATTGGCGCATATTGGCGTTTTATAACCCTCTTAGAAAAACTTCATATAAGAACTATTTCTTCCCGCTATTCTTTGTTATCTGATATAATATTAGTTGTGATGAATTCTAATTTTGTACTTGATGAATTCCAAAAAAACGCCATAGATTCCGCAAGAAAAGGATTCTCTGTAATAGTATCTGCTCCCACCGGGGCAGGGAAAACTCTAATTGCAGAATACATAATCGAAGACTGCATAAGGAATAGAGAGGGAATAATTTATACTGCTCCTGTAAAAGCATTGAGTAACCAGAAATTCCGGGACTTCTCAAGAAAATACCCTAAAAACGTCGGTATTGTCACAGGAGACGTAAGCATAAATCCTTCTGCCCCCATCATAATAATGACAACCGAAATATTTCGTAACGCAATATTGATATCGCCGCAACGGTTTAATGATAAAAAATGGGTAATATTTGATGAAATACACTACCTTGATGATATAGAACGGGGAACTGTCTGGGAAGAAACAATAATTTTACTCCCGGAACATATGCACATTCTTGCCCTAAGCGCAACACTGCCCAATATAGATGAATTCATCAAGTGGCTTAATTCTGTCCATAGGCACCCCATTAAGAAGATAGTGGAGCAAAACAGGCCTGTTCCGCTTGATTTACGTTACCAATGCAGCAACACTATCTTTAACACGCATAAAGAACTTAAAGAATCGGGATTAATGGATAAGCGCTCACTGCGCGCTCTACGCGAGGCGCATATAAAACCAAACAAACTTAATACCCTTATGGCTCATCTGCAATCGAAAGAGCTAACACCTTGCATATATTTCTCTTTCTCCCGCCGAAGATGCGAAACTCTGGCGTATGAGCTGCACGGTCTCAACCTATTGTCTAAAGAAGAAAAAAAAGAAATCGTGCACTTGTTTAATAATCTGATTAACATATTTAATGTTGCAAACGACCCCCATATTAATCTACTTTTTCCTCTTGTAAAACAAGGGATAGGGTACCACCACGCAGGCATACTCCCGGCGCTTAAAGAAGTTATTGAACGATTATTTACGACGGGCCTTTTGAAGCTCATATTTACAACTGAGACGTTCGCCCTGGGAGTCAACATGCCGGCAAAAACAGTAATATTTGATACCCTATATAAATACTACGGAAGAACATCTCATTATTTAAAAACGCGCGATTTCTATCAAATGGCAGGGCGCGCGGGAAGACGAGGCATAGACACAAGAGGTTATGTATATACAAGAATAAACCCTTATAATATCAACATGGATAATCTTGATAAAATAATATACGGAAGCTATGAGCCCATCACAAGCCAGTTAAGAAGCTGCTACGCAACAATACTAAACCTCTATAAACTTATGAAAGAAAAACTTTATGAAATTTACCCGCGGTCTTTTCACTTTCAACAGTCAGAGCGGTTACAAAAAAAAGAAGCACTGGACCTCCTTAAGAGAAAAGTATCCCTCCTGGAATATATGAAATATATTGTAAACAGCGAAATAAGCGCCAAGGCAGAACTATCGGCAAGAGTTTACAGCTTTGAATTGCAGATAGGCGAGCTTTATGATACAGGTATACTCAACTCTCTTAATGAACTCTCGCTCTTTATACTTATGTGCGCCCTTGTATATGAACCAAGAAAAGGCGAAAAGAAACCGCGGTTTACAAACAGAATAAAGAAAATGAGGAAGGAGTTAAAAAACTTTACAAAATATATACACAAAGCAGAAAAGAAATTCCGCATATACCCTTTAAGCAAAAGATTCTCGTTCAATATCACCGAAGCAGCAAGAGCATGGTATGAAGGAGCTGACTTTTATAAACTACACAGATTCTGCTGGGCAGACGAAGGAGAAATAGTCCGATATTTCAGAATGGCAATACAGGTACTAAAAGAGGTACGTACTTCCTACATTGTAGAACCTGCGCTAAAGTCAAGAATAAATAAATGTATTAAAAGGATTAACAGAGATGTTATAGACGCCGAAAGACAGCTGCGTGAAGACATAATATAGCACAATAATCTTTTATTTATAATAAGCTTTGCCCCAATCTTCTTTGAAAACAATATCCTCAAGCGGCAATCTTTCCTTTAATGAAACTGTTCCATCTTCAGGGTATCCCAAAGCAATAAGCTCAACAATCCTGATTTCTTCCGGAACAGATAAAATCATTTTTGCCTCATCCTCGTAAAAAGCACCCACCCAGCATGTTCCAAGCCCTAAAGAAACAGCACAAAGGGCAATATGGTCAATGGCTATCGCCACATCAATAGGATAACAAAGCTGCCCGCATGCCATAACATGATTATCGGTTTCGGCGCAGCAGGCGATAACAACAGGCGCTTCTTCTACAAAGCTCTGGTTTTTAGCAGCTTTACTCAGGGCTTTCCTTTTATCCTTGTCTTTAACAACAATGAATCTCCATTCCTGCCGGTTAGAAGCAGAAGGGGCTAAACGGGCAAAATCCATTATCTTTTTTATTTTGTCTTCCTCGACCTCTTTATGCTTATAGCCGCGTATACTCTTTCTTTTCTTTATCGCTTCAAAAATATCCATAAACACCTCCTGGTATAATCTTCAGGTATAACTTTAGAAGATTATACCTGATTACACCGATTTAAAATCAGATTATTAAGATTAACATACAATCCTTTTTGTTTGACAACTTTTGATGCCAAAATTGACCAGTAAGCCAACTTTCAACCATGATGCCCCTAGATAAGAAATTAGCTGATACTCATTATATTTTCTGTCAGAAAATCTTTCTCTTCCATCTATGTAATCTATTCTCAATCTGCGTAATCAAGACATCCTGATTCTTATAGGATATCTACCAATAGAAAGTTTTGCGTGACCCTCTTTTTAATACCACGATCCCCGAAGGATCAACAAAATAGCGCTTTTTATCAGCTGCCGCATCATAACCTATAGAAGAACTTTCCTTAATGATATTGAACCTGTCTACAATTACTTTACTAAGCCTGGAATTTCTTTTTATATCTGCAAAATCCATAATAATAGAATCTTTAATATCGCAGCCATCTTCTATTACTACATTTCTGCCTACTATTGAATTATCAATCTTTGCGCCGTAAATACGCGACCCTTCACTTATTAAAGAATTATTAACATCGGAATCTGCAATGTAAGCGGGAGGCGTATCAAGATCAGAGGCATATATAGGCCATGCTCTGTTATCTAAATCCAATAGCGGACGGCGCCCCAGCAAATCCATATTCGCACGCCAATAACTATTGATTGTGCCGACATCACGCCAGTAAAACTTTTCCTCATATTTTCTCAGGGCGGGAATTCTATTTCTAGAGAAATCGTAAGCCAGCACCCGGATGTCTTTTTTAACTAAATAGGGGATAATATCGCGGCCAAAATCATGCGTCGTCGTTTTCTCAGAAACTTCCTCCAATACTTTAATGAGTAAATCAGCATCAAAAATATAATTACCCATGGAAGCATATACATCTTCTGTACCGCGCACACGAGGTTTTTCTTTAAAGCTCTTAATTTCTGAATTCTTGCCAATCTTTAATACACCGAACTTTTCCGCTTCCTTGTAATTAACAGGAACAACGGAAATGGTAAGCTTCGCCTTGTTTTTTACATGAAAATCAACCATCTGTTTTATATTCATGCGGTAAATATGGTCTCCTCCGAATATCGCGACTATCTTAGGCTTAAAATCATAAATTAGATTGATATTTTGATACACAGAGTCCGCCGTGCCTCTATACCATTCTTTTATATCCTCGCGCCTCATCTGGGGAGGCACAACAGTAATGAAATGTTTTGATAAAACACCGGATTTCCTCCATGTAGTCCTTATGTGTTCAATAAGGGACTGTGATTTATATTGTACCAATACATATATGGAGTATATTCCGGAATTGACAAGATTGCTCAGGGCAAAATCGATTATCCTGTATTTTCCGCCGAAGGGAACAGACGGCTTTGTCCTTTCCAGTGTAAGCGGATGCAGCCTCTCTCCCTTACCTCCCGCCAAAACCAAAGCCAATATAGACTCTTTAAGCATAGCCACAATCTTTATTTATATACAAGGTCACAAGGACACCGGGCCACAATGTCACAAAGACACACGTCACAAGATTACAAGTTGAAATTCAAGGCTACGTCATACGTAGTCATATTTCGAACTTCAAACAACTATCTCTATCTATTCCTAACGAACTACGAACTTCAAACAACTATCTATAAGCTTATTTAGCAACTACTGTTCTTCCTCAGACCTCTTTATTGCCGCAAGAACATCATCTCCGCCCTTTGCCTCCATTAACTCTCTGCGGAAAGACGCTTTCATAAGAAACTTCGACAATTCAGCTAAAAGGCGCAGATAAAGATTTAACTCTTTTGGATTAGCACCCAT
>MVCW01000017.1 GCA_002049895.1 Candidatus Omnitrophica bacterium 4484_171
TAAATTATTAAGTAGATAAGGATGAAGGATATGAAGACTCTTAAGAATTTTGGTATCGAGATAAAAAAAGACAATCACCAAGAGGTGGCAATCTATGGTCTTGCATGTGTATATTCTTTTATTGATAAAGAAATATCCGCTTATCTAAGGCCATATAATCTCAGTCTTGCTAAATTTAATGCTTTAATGGTAATACAGCATATTGGAAAAGAAAAGGGACTTAGCCAGATAGAAATTGGCAGGCGTCTAATTGTTACTGCTTCCAATATGACAAGGCTGCTTGACAAGTTAGTAAAAGAAGGTCTTGTTGAACGTCTGAGTCGAAAGGGTGACCGGCGCGTGAATATTATTAAAATTACAAAGAAAGGTACTGAGATATTAGATAAAGCCTGGCCCGGATATCATAAGAAGATTTTGGAATTAGCAAATCTCCTAGAGAAAGATGAGTTAAAAGAAACCGCCAAATTAATTGTTAAATGGTGCAATAAACTGGGGGTAAGTCGATGATAAATATCCTGGCTGTAAATAGGAGTTTTCGTAATCTTTGGATAGGCCAGCTTATCTCAGCTTTAGGTGACAGGCTTACCCAAATGGGTATATTAACATTTGTTATGGTTGCTGCGCAGGATAAAGGCGATAAGGTTGCTCTTATTACTTTTTTTAGCTTACTTCCTTTCTTGTTATTTGGACCTTTATTTGGAGCGTTGGTGGATAGGTACTCTCGTAAAAAAATCATGATACTCGCAGATATAATACGCGCAGGTCTTGTAGTACTAATTCCCTTTATTTGGATTAATACTCATTCAATTCCTATTATTCTAGTTTGGTTTTTTGCTTTAGGAACACTAACAGCGCTTTTTAGTCCCGCGAAAATGAGCATAATCACTAATATTACCGATAAAGATATTCTTCTAGAAGCAAATTCCATGATTGTTACAACGGGTATGGTGGCTACTTTGATAGGGACTCTGATTGCAGGGGCAGTAATAAAGGTTACAGGGGTCAGGCCGGCTTTCTATATCGATGGTCTAACCTATGGTATTTCAGCTTTATTCATTATGCGGATTGCTTACTCTAAATCAAAACAACAGATTAATAGATTGGAAAGTGGCTATTTTTCGCTTATAGACGACATTAAAATAGGAATCGGTTATATAAGAAGGCATCGAGTAATTTCTCAGCTCATATTTTTAAGTGCGGCATTTTCTTTTATAAGTAGCTTTGGTTATATTTTAATTATTAATTATGGATCAATAACATTGAAGCAGGGGCCATTTGGTTTAGGGTGTCTACTATCATCGGCAGGGTTTGGAATGGTTATCGGGTCTGCTCTGCTCATACGGAGAAAAGATAAAGTTAATTTTGGTAAGGTGCTTTCGCTTTCATACTTATTGATAGGAGTAGCTTTTCTATTATTATTTCTTGCGCCACCGCTTTATACTACGTTGTTTATTCTTTTTTGTGCGGGAATCGGGGTAGCGATCATTACCATAACCTTAGATACTTTATTTCAGAGGGTTACTCCTGATGATTTAAGAGGAAAACTTTTTGCGGCACGCGGCGTACTATCAAACAGCGTCTTTCTTCTAAGTTTGTTGTTGGTTGGATTTTTGGTAAGACATGTTGAGACTGCTAAACTATTTTTAGTTATTGCAGCAATAGGCGTTTTAATATCACTAAGACTTGTTCTTCATGAAAAGCGATGGGGATATCAATTATTACGTTATTTTATACGGATAGTTTTGAAAGTTTACTTTGGTTATGAAGTCTCTGGTTTAGAAAATCTTCCAAAGACAAAAAAAGTGATATTAGCAGGGAATCATACCAGTTTTGTAGATGGTGCTTGTCTATTCTGTGCTTATCCAGGCAGAATATATTTTTTAGTTGCAGAGTCAGCATTTAAAGTAAAAATTTGGGGTTGGTTTATGAACCGTTTGGGATATATTCCTATTAAAAGAGGTGGTTTTAATAAAGAGGCGATCAGAGAAGCAGTAGCAGCTATTAAGTCGGGGTACTCCCTAGGTATTTTCCCAGAGGGAAAAATTACTACTGACGGGCGTCTTACTGAAGGCAGAGAAGGCGTAGCGCTAATCGCAAAGCTTGCGAATGTAGACGTGATCCCTTTTGCTATTGAAGGTGCTTATGAGGCATGGCCTATATCAGAAAAATATCCTAAGCGATTCCCTATTCATGTACGATTTGGTAAACCAATTGATGTTAGTGAATATCCAGTTAAACAGGAGTTGTTAGATGAAGTAATGGGTGAAATTGCTAAAACTAAGCATTATCTTGAGAGAGAAGGATATTTACGTGCAGATCCAGATGAAATTATTAAACATCTTATTAATATCGGATGAAAGGCATGCGAGATCGCTTAATGAAATATTCACAGGTGACTCTTATGGTTGTATCAGGAATTTTGGTTACACCCGATAAGCAAAAAATAGCCTACAACCATTATGAAAATGGTCATAAACGTGTGATCATTATTGCACATGGATTTTATAATAGTAAAGATGCGACGTTATTGCAGCAACTCAAGGACAATTTATTAGATACCTATGATGTGATTATGTTTGATTTTCGTGGGCATGGAAAGAGTTCTGGATTATTTACTTGGACATCAAAAGAAGCACTTGATTTAAAAGAGGTTCTTAAATATACAAAAGCAAAATACTCTACTGTTGGCTTAATCGGATTTTCTATGGGGGCTGCCACGTCAATTAATGTTCTGGCAGAGGAAGATGGCATAGATAGCATGATAGCTATTAGTGCTCCCAGCGATGTAGGAGGCATAGAATATCAATTTTGGAAATTAGATTTCAAGGGAGATTTCTTGTATACCTTTGGTAAAGAAGGTAGGATAGGCAGAGGGATTAGGCCTGGTCCGTTCTGGCTCAAAAAGGCAAAGCCCATTGATCATGTCGGAAAAATTAAATGTCCGATTTTATATATTCATGGAGAAAAAGATTGGGTGGTCGGGCATAAGCATTCGCAAAGGTTATTTGAGAAGACGGCATCAAAAAAACAAATTAACATTATTAAGAACGGTACTCATGCAGAATATTTAATTCGGGACAATCCGAAAGAAATGATGGAGCTAATTAATAACTGGTTTGTAACAACTTTACCAGGGGGTAAGTAGTCATGTCTAAAGCCAAGGTTAGCTTTAAGAATGTAACCATAATCGAATTATTAGTAGCTATCAACCGGAGATACTCTAATCTCCCAGCCTTACAGATAAAAGAAGGTGATAAGTTTAGAGCTATTTCTTACACAGAGTTAGGAAAAAGGACATCCGATACTGCTTATAATCTCAAAAAATTAGGTGTAGAAAAAGGAGATAGAGTTGCTATCTTATCTGAAAGCAGGCCTGAATGGGCTATTGCTTTTTTTGGAATCGTTTCTTGTGCAGGTGTTACTGTGCCCATGGACATAAAGCTAAGCGATGCTGAAATGGAATTCATTCTTAATGATAGCGGTACAAAATGCGTGTTTGTTTCTAAAAAATTGTTAGAGACAATATTGCGAATAAAGCCGAGACTTCAATTTCTTCAAAATATTATTTCATTTGACGAGACAACGGATAAAGGCATTAATTTACTTAAAGATTTTAAAGTGCCCGAAGAAGAAATTGCTTA
Organism: Candidatus Omnitrophica bacterium 4484_171; assembly: GCA_002049895.1. GTDB lineage: Bacteria > Omnitrophota > Gorgyraeia > Duberdicusellales > 4484-171 > 4484-171. The sequence continues at coordinate 3,642 of MVCW01000017.1, forward strand.
TCGAGATATTCAGCCCGATGATACAGCTCTTATCGTGTATACGTCTGGGACAACTGGTGTGGCAAAAGGTGTCGAACTTACCTATAAGAACTTATTGTTTGAAATAATGGCACTTAATAAATATATAAATTTTAGTCCCAAAAATAATTTTTTATCCATTTTACCGCTTAATCATATGTTAGAGCTAACGGGTGGATTAATTGCTCCTTTATATGCAGGGGCTTGTGTCACTTACTGCAATAGTTTAAAGCCGCCAGTGCTTATTAAGCTTATGCAGGAAACTCAGACGACAACAATGCTCTGTGTACCATTGGTACTCAAGATGTTTAATAACGGTATATTTAAAAAAGCTGATGGAATGAAACCGGTAAAAAGAAAGATATTTTACTTGATGTTAGGGCTGTCTAAATTTTTGTTAAACTTTAATATTCATATCGGTAAGATACTTTTCTCTAAATTGCATAAGCAATTTGGCGGTAGATTGAAGTGTTTTGTCTCAGGAGGAGCTCCACTTGATCCTAATGTTGAAGAAGACTTTAACGCATTCGGATTTAATGTGCTTCAAGGATATGGCTTAACTGAAACATCACCAGTAGTGACAGTTAACACATTTTCAGAAAGAAAATATACTTCTGTCGGTATTCCATTAAAAGGTGTTGAAATTAGAATAGAAAAAGCTAAAAGTGAAGACACCGAAGGTGAAATTATCGTAAAGGGTCCTAATATCATGCGTGGTTATTATAAAAAGCCTGAGAAGACAGCAGAGGTTCTTAAAGATGGCTGGTTTTACACAGGTGATATTGGTCATATCGATGATGATGGCTTTTTATATATAACTGGCAGGGTCAAAAATATGATTGTTCTTGGTGGTGGTAAAAAAGTACACCCTGAAGAGATAGAAGAAGTTATGTCAAAGAGCGGTTTAATAAAAGAGATGTGTGTGGTCGGGCGCAAAGCAACAAGCGGTTTAAAGGCTGGCACTGAAGAGGTATTTGCGGTTATTGTCCCTAACGAAGATGTTTTGACAGAGGAAGAGAAGAAAGATAAGGAGTCTGTTAAGGTAAGAATAGCTTCTGAGATAAATAATTTAAGCGAAGCTCTTGCAGATTATAAAAGGATATCAGATTTCATGCTTTACTTCGGCGAGTTGCCAAAGACTTCTACAAGAAAAGTAAAAAGAAAAGAAGTAGTGGAAAAGATAGTTTCCACATTGACCGGAGGTGAATAATGCCAATATCAAAAGACACGTCTTTAAAAATTATTAAGGGTATCCTAAAAGGTAAGTCACTTGATCGATTTGCCAATAAGCTTAAAGTCCGCTTGCCCGATGAAGAGGCTTTACCCGAGCGTCTTCCACGAGAGACAGTGCTTACGAAAGATGCTCAAGAACAGAGAATAAGAATATTAGAAAAGCAGAAGGTCAAATTTCAGTTTGTTAATGGCAAGAAAACACCGAAAGACCCTTCTGTTTACCAAGGAAATATCGAGAATTTTATAGGGTTATCACAAATTCCTATTGGGGTTGTAGGGCCTTTAAGAATAAATGGGCTGTATGCGCATGGGGATTTTTATGTACCGCTTGCAACAACCGAAGGAGCGTTAGTTGCTTCTTATAATCGAGGAACAAAGATAATCAGCTTAAGCGGTGGTGCAAGGGTAATGTGTCTGGATGAAAGAGTTTCTCGTGCTCCCGGGTTTGCATTTAACAGTCTGGTTGAAGCGGGTGGATTTATTGTGTGGTGCGTGAATAATTTTGCTAGGTTTCAACGAATAACTAAGGCTACCACTACTCACGGCAACTTAGAAGATATGAAGATTACTATTGAAGGGAATCAGGTATATATCAATTTTGAATATCTTACAGGTGATGCTGCTGGTCAAAATATGGTTACTATTGCTACTGCGGCCGTGTGTAAATATATTATGGCTAAGGCTCCAATAACACCAAAATTTTACTTTATCGAAAGCAACATGTCTGGCGATAAAAAAGCAACAGCAATGTCCTATCTTTTTGTGCGTGGCAAGAAAGTATCTGCCGAAGTTATTATTCCTCGTGAGATATTTAAGAAATTCCTACATACAACCCCTGAAATGATGATGGAATATTGGAAAATGTCATTCGTGGGAGGTGTTCAGAGTGGCTCAATAGGAGTCCAAGGGCATTACGCTAACGGATTAGCTGCCATTTTTATTGCCTGCGGTCAAGATGCAGCATGTGTATCCGAAGCAGCTATGGGGATTACAAGGGTTGATGTTGTTCAGAAGGGAGATCTGTATATCTCTGTTACTTTGCCGAATCTTATAGTAGGTACAGTGGGAGGCGGTACTGGACTTCCCACGCAGAGTGAATGTTTAACTTTACTCGGCTGTAAAGGTAAAGGAACAGCAAAGAAATTTGCTGAAATTTGTACTGCTGCAGTTTTAGCAGGTGAAATATCGATCATGGGAGCTTTGGCGTCTGGGCAGTTTGCTCAGGCGCATATAAAATATGGCAGGAAAAAGAAAAGGTAGGCAATAATATGAAAACTTGTCAACTTTGTTTGCTTAATTCAAATTACCGAAATATTAAATTTGATAAGGATGGTATTTGTAACTATTGCCGTACCTATTCATTCTACAAAGATAGATTAACAGATTTTAATTATAACAAAAGACTACTGGAAGATAGATTCAATTCTATAAGAGGTAAGTATGACTATGATTGTTTAGTAGGCATAAGTGGCGGTAAAGACAGTTCTTATTTGGCTTGGCAGCTGAAAAATAAATACGGTTTAAGAATACTTACTTTTACCTTTGATAACGGATTTCTTACTGATTATGCAAAGAGAAACATCGAGATTGTGATAAAGAAGCTCAATGTGGATCATTTTTTTCATAGAACTGATTGGAATATCCATAAAGAGTTTTATCGTCAAGCAGTATTGCATTTCGGGTATCCCTGTCCGGCATGCGCATATTCTTCATATGCATTTATGAATAAATTGGCTTTTGAGAAAAAGATACCCTTTTGTGTACATGGACGTTCCCGTGCACAAATGTTTAAGGAACTTCTGAATAAAAGTATAGATCCATTTTTACCCTTTATAAAGAATAATTTATCTACGTATAGCATTGAAAAAAATAAAGAAACAGCACTAAAGGCATTAAGGCGTTTAGAATATCTGCTTAAAAAAATTATAAAAGACAGTAATTTAAGGCAGGCGTTCTATAAGGATTTTTACCCAGACATAGAAGAATATAAAAAATCTAATTTTGCACCTGAATTCTTAGGGTACTTTCTCTACGAAAAATATGATGAAAAGAAGATTACGAAAGTTCTGGAGGAAGAATTACATTGGGTAAAACCTGAGGATTCGAGAATTTTGACCCACAGCGACTGTTTAGTTCATGATGCAGCAATGTATTTGTATAATCAGGTTTTTGGATATTCTCTTTTAAGTCTAGAATTAAGTGTTATGATTCGCGAAGGTGTAATTACGCGTGAAGATGCAGAGAATCGACTCAATAGCGAAAGATGTCTCAGCGAAATCCCAAATAAATCCCTGGATATCCTTTGTGAAAAATGTAATATTAAAAGAAAAGATATAAATAGAATCATTTCTGGTGCAAAAAAGCGGCATGAATTGTTAAAGCTGGCTCTAAAATTTAAATATATTTTTCACAAACCGCACAGATTAGATTTTTGAAAATGAATGAAGGAATAATAGAAGAGCGTGCACAGTTTGATTTTATCCGTTACTCTAACTGTTGGGAAGATGCAGATATTCTTTTGAGGGCTCTTAGAGTCAAAGAGGGTGGAATTTATCTTTCTATAGCCTCTGCAGGGGATAATTCCTTTTCATTACTTGCTAATAATCCTTCTAAAGTAATTGCTATTGATATTAATTCCGTCCAATTGGCTTGTGTGGAATTAAGAAAAATTGCCTTCCAAAATTTATCGTATGAGGAATTATTAAAATTTTTGGGAGTTAATAAGAGTACTGATAGAGAATCTGTCTATACAAAAATCAAACACAATCTATCTAGTGAAGCACAGGAATTTTGGAACGCTCACCCTGACTTTATCAACAAAGGAATTATTCATATTGGTAAATTCGAGAACTACTTTCGATTATTTAGAAACCGGATTTTACCTTTAGTCCATAACAAGAGTACAGTTGGTGAGCTTCTCAATGCTCGTACTAAAGATGAAAGATTAGAGTTTTATGCGAAAAAGTGGAATACATTTCGCTGGAAATTGCTTTTTAAGATATTTTTTAGCCGCAAGGTTATGGGCAGGCTTGGTCGTGATCCAGAGTTTTTTAAATATGTAGAGACAGATGTAGCCAGCCGAATCTTTAAGAGGGCGGAACACGCCCTAACTATATTGCCAACAGATAAGAACCCATATCTTGAATATATTCTGACTGGCAATTTTCAAAGGGCACTGCCTTTTTATTTGAGGCCAGAAAATTTTGACTCTATCCGTAGAAATTTGAACAAATTAGTTATCTTTAAAGGGGATTTACGGCAGGCATTTAAGAGTTATGGCACAACTAAATTTGATGGTTTTAACTTATCAGATATTTTTGAATATATGAGCTACCAGCAATATTTAGAAGAATTAAAACACGTAATAGGTGCTTCTAAGAAAGGAACAAGAATTGTATATTGGAATATGCTTGCGGATAGGAAATATGTTGAGGAGCTCAAAGATAAAATTGAATTTCTAGATGAAACAGCAAGCCAATTACATAGAGAAGATAAGGCTTTCTTTTATAAGTCTCTAATAATAGGAGAGGTAAAATGATGGATATACAGAAAGAAATTATTACTGCTCTTATCTTTGCTGTTGTTTACATTGTGATTTTTATAATCGGAGAAGCTGTTAGAAAACGTATGCCGGCGCAGACTGAAATATCCCGAAAAGCAGTGCATCTTTTGGGCGGTCTTACTGCAATGTCTTTTCCTTATTTTATTTCATCTCATTGGACTATTCTTGCTTTAGCCCTCAGCTTTTGTTCTATCGTTATTATTACAAAACGAAAGGGTATCCTAAAATCAGTTCATGGGGTAGAGCGGAAATCATACGGAGGTATTTATTACCCGATAGCTATTTATTTAATTTTTCTAATGGCCAGTAACAAGCCAGTTATTTATCTTACATCAATATTAGTAATGACTGTTTCAGATACTCTCGCTGCTCTTGTAGGGGGTAAATACGGTGCAATTAAGTTTGATGCAGAAGGTAACTTAAAAAGCCTTGAAGGATCTGTAGTATTCTTTTTTGTGACTTTTTTGTGTATACACTTACCCATTCTTTTGATGACGGATATAGCACGGCTTGATTCTGTGCTCATCGCACTTATAATCGCCGTATTAGTAACTGGTTTTGAAGCAATTTCCCTATCGGGAAGCGATAATCTTATTGTTCCTTTTGGTACGTATTTTATACTTTCGAAAATGACACGATTGCCTCACGGAGCAATAATGCAAAGCCTCTACTTTTTACTAGGCGCTATTATCATTACAATTGTGCTATCATCTCGGTTGCGTCTATTTAAATTGAGCGGTCTTATTGCAATGATGCTGCTTAATTACGCTGCATTAAGCCTTTGCAATATATACTGGTTTTTACCTCTCTTGTTAGCTCAGGTTTTCTATTATTTTCTAATGAGGATATTTGTCCATTACGAAGGCATTGAGAAAGTAAGAGGGTATCAGGTTAAAGTGGTTTTTTATTTAGGCGTTATTCCCACAATTCTTATTTTTGCTGCAAATGCTACGCCGCAACATATGAAATTCTATTTGCCATATCTGTCATCTCTTACGGCACAGCTGGCCATTATAAGCAATTATTTTTTCTCAAAATATGTAAGTCGGCCATTTAAGGCTGAAGTTTTCTTTAAACAGCACCGTAGGATTTTAGAGATAACATGTACTCTTATTGCAACGCTCTGCATCGCGTTAATACCGATTATGCTTTATAAGAAGACGTTTCCATTGAATTCAGTCATTATTGTAATGATTGGTACCTGGGTTGCATACACATTAAATTTTATGATGAATAAGTATTATCGTGGGGTTAAAGACGATATTTTTGAATATCGTAGGCGATTCGTGAGTGTAACGTTAGGTGTTGCTTGCGTCTTTCTTTTACAAATGATAATAGCTGTGTAAGGAGGAATTTTATGAATAAGTCTGTAGATTATAATTCAATTGCTTTTTTAGATAAGCAAGCGAGGGAAAACAACGTTATTTCTTTTTTAGATAAACATGCCGATGAGCGTCCAGCTCGTACGGCTTTAAAATGGGTAACCCGAGAAGCTCTCAAAGAATGGGATGGTGTGGGAGCTCTTACGCATACATCAATTACTTATAAAGAACTGGCGCATAAAATTAACGTGATCGCCCATGGACTAGAGAAAATTGGCATAAGCAAAGGTGATAGAGTCATTATTTTTGTTCCACTTTCTTTAGAGCTTTACCTGAGCATGTTTGCTGTGCAACGCATTGGTGCTATAGCAGTATTTTTAGATTCTTGGGCCAGGCGTGATCACCTTAGTGTAGTGGCTCGTGTTGTTCAACCAAAGTCTATGATTAGTTTTCAAGATGCCTTTAAATTATGTGAGAATGTTGATGAATTAGCTAATATTCCACTTAAAATTATAGTTGGGCCTCATGATGGAAATTATAAAGCTAGCCTTGAGGATTTGGCTTTAGGTAAAGAAGAAAGTGAAATTCAGCCGGTAGAGGGAAAAGATACGGCTTTGATTACCTTTACTACAGGTAGTTCCGGTGTGCCTAAAGGCGCAGATCGGACACACCGTTTTCTTGCTGCACAGCATAGAGCGCTTGATAAGGAGATTCCTTACAATGAAAAGGATATAGATTTGCCGGTATTTCCTATTTTCTCTCTTAATAGTTTAGCAGGTGGTGTTAGTACAGTACTGCCGGCAATTGATTTGGCTGCTCCTTCTGAAAAAGATGCGGCTGTGATCGTAAATCAGATTTTTTCTAGCTCAATAACATGTTGTACAGTATCACCCTCAATTTTTGTCAATATCGCAGAACATTGCCGTCAGCACAATATAGTACTTTCTGGGCTAAGAAGAGTTGTAACAGGGGGAGCGCCTGTTAGCAGAGATAACGTAAAAAGCTTCAAATCAATTGCTCCTTCTGCTGAAATTTTGGTGCTTTATGGTTCTACCGAGGTTGAGCCTATCGCTCATATAGAAGCGAAAGAAATGTTAGCTGAAGAATCTAAAGGCGAAGGTGTTAATGTAGGGAGCATTTCCAGTGATCTAGAATTCAAATTTATTAAAATTACAAAAAAGAATATAGAATTAAGTGAACAAGGATGGAGTGAATGGGAAGTAGAAAAAGGTAAGGTAGGTGAGCTTGTAGTAAGCGGCCCTCATGTTTGCGAAAATTATTATAATAATCTGGATGCTTTTAAGAAAACAAAAATACAGGAGAAGACTGGTAAAATTTGGCATAGAACAGGAGATGTGGGCGTATTAGATGATAAAAGTAAACTCTGGCTTGTTGGCAGAGTTCACAACACTATTGTGCGAGGCAATGATTACCTCTTTCCTGTTCAGGCAGAAATTTTACTCAAGAGACTTCCGTTTGTCAGGCAAGCAGCATTTTTAGGTATTGAAGACTCTAAGCTGGGCGAGAAAACCTGTGTAGCTATATCCTTAAAAACAGATTGTAGTATTGATAATCAAGAAGAATATATCGCTCAAATATTGAATCTCTTTAAAAAGAAAAATATTCCTGCTGATGAAGTAAAAATAGTTGACGAAATACCTATGGATCCCAGGCATCACAGCAAAGTGGAATATTCTAAATTAAGGGAGCTGATTAAAAATGCCTGATCTTCTAAAAAGATGGTGGATTTTCAGCAAAGAAAGATTTTCTCTGCTGAGGCACGCGGTTTTAATTTTATTCTATTTTTCCGCTAATGCCTTAGTTGCTCTCAATTCGGAATCATTGAAGGCTATAGCATCATATAAAGAAGTCTTAGGCGCCTTAACTGTTTTATTGATATTTTTTCATTTACGCATATTCGATGAAATTAAAGACTATAAAAACGATTTAATTGTACACAAAGATAGGCCGCTTGCCAGAGGGCTAATCAAAGTTCGGGAGGCAAAGTTAGCAGCTGGTTTTTTGATTGTCTTGGAGTTATGCTTGGCATTTTTTATCAATCAGGCCGCGTTTATTGCTGTACTCTGTACTGTCCTGTATTCTTTGGTGATGTATAAAGAATTTTTTATTGGAAATTGGTTAAGGCCGAAGATGGCTACGTATGCCTTGGCTCATACCTTAGTTTCCTGCTGGATGTCTGTCTATATTTATTCTGCCGTAACAGGCTTTAATTTCTGGAGGATTTCTAAGGCGTATGGGTTATTCGTGTTGGTAAATTGGATGATTTTTAATATTTTTGAGTTTGGTAGAAAGACTTTTGGCAGAGAAGAAGAGGAAGAGTTGGTAGAGTCGTATTCAAAAAGACTAGGGGCGATTAGAGCTGCGTTTAATGTTGTTTTTATGGCAACAGTAGCGATGTACATAGCTGTTAGGATTGGCGATATTTATAGTTTAGGGACTTTTTACATTGTTTCAGTGTATCTATTATACGGATTAACATTACTCGCAGGATCATTATATGCAGTTCACAATGATAAGTCCTCCGCTAAAATCTTCAGAGGTGTTTGTTCAATATTTATACTATTTTATAACGTAATCATAACACTTGGCTTTTTGTTAAGCAGAGGGATTATATGGCAGTATTGAAGGATTTAGTTATTTGGGATAATGCTAAGATCTCTTCCAATACAGCGACAATAACACGCATTGGAGGAAAAGCCTTAGGCTTGCATGAGCTTAAGGCTTTGAAGATTAACGTGCCTCATTGGGCCACGATTACTTCTTCTATTTTTAAGCAAATCTGCACAGCAGATGAGCAGATGGTGCAGCTTCTCGCACAAAAGAATATCGAACCCAAAGAAAAGGCTAAGCTGATCAGAAGTCATTTAAGGAATATTGCATTGAATAACGAATACGGAAATATTTTAGCTGAAGTCTGGAACAAGGTTTCTATAAGGGGGAAGAAGCCCGTTGCTGTAAGGTCTTCAGCAGCCGATGAGGATAGTAAAATATTATCCTTTGCGGGTCAGATGGATTCCTTTTTGAACATCCGTAATTTAGAGGAATTTTTAAATGCTGTACGTAAGTGCTGGGCGTCTCTTTTTGGCGAGAGAGCTGTTTTATATAGGGTGCAGAATAAGATTGATCCTTGGGCCTCTCAAATAGCTGTAGTGGTGCAACAAATGGTAGAATCAGAAATTTCCGGAGACTGAAGTAGAATCTGGCAAGCAGAAAGTTTTAAGTTTAAGCAAGAGGCAATTGAAAGAATTGCATGAAATGGCGCTCAAAGTTCAAAGCTTTAAGGGTATGCCTATGGATATAGAATTTGGGATAGAGAAAAACAAAGTTTATTTACTGCAGGCACGTCCTATAACGAATCTTAAAAAATATGCTGAATTTAATGTATGGGATAACTCTAATATTGTTGAAAGTTACTCTGGCGTCACGACACCGTTGACTTTTTCCTTTATTCGCAGAGCATATTTTGCGGTGTATTGGCAGTTCTGCCAGACAATTGGATTAGATAAAAAGACTATTCTTAAAAATAAGTATGTGCTTGAAAATATGCTTGG
>MVCW01000018.1 GCA_002049895.1 Candidatus Omnitrophica bacterium 4484_171
CCGCCGCTGTCAGTTATAATGGGGCCGTAGAAACCCATAAAATTATGAAGGCCGCCGGCCTGTTCTATCACACTTACGCCGGGACGAAGATACAAATGATATGCATTAACAAGAAGGCCGCTTATTCCTATCTCGTCTAACTCCTTAGGCGAAAGCCCCTTCAGGGCTGCCTGTGTAGCTACGGGGAAGAAAGCAGGGGTCTCCACTGCTCCGAAAGAAGTAATAAAACAACCGAGCCTTGCTTTTGTATTTTCAGACTCTTTTATTATGTTGAACATTTCCAATACTTTTTATATAGTTGATGGCAGCGGTTATTTATGAAACCTGGAAATAATATAAAACAACAGGCTTAATAACACGCTCAATATTATTGAAGTAGCAAAAGGGAAATAAAAAGTAAAATTCTTTCTATGAATAACGATATCTCCGGGAAGCCTCCCAATAGGTATATTTACCTTCGATAGAAACATTATAAACGCACCTACAGTTGTGATAACCAGGCCTGCGATAACAAGCAGACGGCCGATACTTCCCATTTTATTATCCGAACTTATATCTTGTCTCCGTATAAAGACAATATTAAAAATAATTTACGCCTCTTTAAAACAGATTATCCTGAATCTCTTTTGAGATTGGCAGATTCATGTGTTTATAGGCTAATTCTGTAAGAATTCTCCCGCGCGGTGTACGTTTTATAAGCCCCTTGTTAAGAAGATAAGGCTCAACAACATCTTCCAATGTGTCTCTATCTTCACCAAGAGTAGCCGCTATTGCTTCAATGCCGGCAGGGCCTCCGTTATACACCCGGGCAATTGAAGCAATATATTTTCTGTCTAAAGAATCAAGCCCTTGTGTATCGATACGTATTTTGTCCAGTGCCTGGCTGGCAATTGAAATATTTATTTTCCCTTCTGCTTTAACCTGAGCGTAGTCTCTTACTCTCCTTAATATCCTATTAGTAATACGGGGGCACCCGCGCGAACGGCGCGCTATCTCAAGGGCGCTATCCTTATCTATTTCAACCTCCAGAAGTTCGGCGCTTCTTTTAACTATAGTAACTAAATCACCGGGAGGGTAGAAATCAAAATCAAAGAACAGCCCGAATCTCCCTCTTAGAGGAGCGCTCAAAGAACCCTTTCTGGTAGTTGCTCCGATGAGAGTAAATGGTTTAAGATTAAACTTTACGCTTTTAGCGTAGGGGCCTTTATCAATAACAAAATCAATCTGGAAATTTTCCATAGCCGGATATAAGAATTCTTCTACTACGCGCGAAAGGCGGTGTATCTCGTCTATGAAAAGTATATCCCCCTTCTCAAGATTAGTAAGTATACCGACTAAATCGCCGGCGCGCTCAATCGCGGGCCCGCTCGTAGCGGTTAATTTAGTACCCATATGATGAGCAATGCAGTAAGCCAAAGAAGTTTTCCCCAAACCCGGAGGCCCGGAAAGAAGCACATGTTCTAAATGTTCTTCTCTTTTTTTTGCCGCCTCTATAGCAATTTCTAGAGATGATACAATGTGGCTCTGCCCTATGAATTCTTTAAGGCTCTTAGGGCGTAAAGAAAGGTTTATTATCCTTTCTTCCTCATTTTCTCTGAAATAATCCGTAATCTTATCTTGAGACATAATCCTCCTGCAAGCTTCCAGTTCCAAGCTGCAGGCTGTAATCACACAAACTACGAACAACGAACTACGAACTTTGAGCTTCGAGCTTGCGGCCTGCAGCCTATTTCATACCGCATTCTCTATCCGGTCCCTGCGCACAACCACAATCGGAGAAAATAATTCTTTCTGAATCGCGACTATCTCTCTTAGTTTTATAAGTTCTAAAATAGCAAGAAATATTGCTACAATCTCAAGTTTGCTGCGGGCAGCGCTGAAGAGTTCCCCTAACGGTATCCTCTCTTTTAAAAGAAGCATATGGAGTATATCGTGAACCTTGCCCTCAACGGTAAACTCATCTTTTACAATCTCAAAGAATACATCCCTGGGAACGTCTTTTAGCGCTGTTTTCAACGCTGTTATGAGGTCGAAAATAGACGCCTCGAAATACACCTCCCCTGAATCCAGGCTGCTTGATGAAGGCCTGCTTACATACTTAAGGCGCTCTCTTTCCTTTTCCTTTAGATAATCGGCAACTTCTTTAAACTTTTTATACTCAAGCAGTCTTTTTACCAATTCTTCCCTCGGGTCAGGTTCTTCTTCTTCGGGGACCTCTTTTGAGGGAAGAAGCATTTTTGACTTTATATTTATAAGCGTAGCCGCCATAACCATATATTCCGAAGCAATGTTGATATCAAGCAGTTTCATAAATTCTATAAACTGAAGGTATTGCTCGCATACGCTGGACACAGGTATATCGTATATATTAAGATGGTTCTTCTTTATAAGATAAAGAAGCAAATCCAGAGGACCCTCAAATATATCAAGCCTTATCTTCATTTTGAACCGTAAACCCCAAATAGGCCGCCTTTGGCGGTATTAAATAGTTTCATTGTCGTTTAAATGAAATTTTACCCCGTTAGAGAAAGCCGCAGATTTCAATCGGTGGTCATTACCGATTGAAGGCGGTGGTGGTTTGAAGCCGCCGCCGCCGCGGACTGCTCACCCCGTTAGAAAGAATTTTTCCAATAGGGTTAAAGAACGCATTTCTCTAACGGGGTTTATTTACCTCGATAGAGAAAGGCCGCTCTTAGGCGGCTGCAGGCTTTTATAAATCTCTAACGGCGTAAACAGCTTCCTTGGCTTCGGCTAATGTACGCGAAGCAAATGATCTTGCTTTCCGAGCACCGTCTCTCAATACAGAAGGCAAAAAATCCTCATCTCTCAACAATTCTTTCTTTCTTCTTCGTTTATCGGAAATAATACCTATTAACTTCTTTGCAAGCACCTCTTTACACTCTCTGCACCCTTTTCCCGCATTAACACACCATGTGCGTACATCACCTGCCAGATCAGGAGCAAAAGTTTTATAGTAACTAAAAACATTGCAGGTATCGGGATGCCCGGCGTCTTTTTTCCTGAGACGGAGGGGATCTGTAAACATTGAAACAATCTTGGTTTCTATGGAAGAATCATCCTCGTCTAACGAAATAAAGTTATTGTAGCTTTTGCTCATCTTCCTGTTATCAATCCCTAAAAGCTTAGGAGCTTTTGTCAAAAGAGGCTGAGGTTCAACAAAAACGCTGCGTTTATATATAGAATGAAAACGCCTTGCTATTTCTCTTGTTATTTCAAGATGAGGAAGCTGGTCCTCGCCCACAGGAACATAATTTGCCTTGTATATAAGAATATCGGATGCCTGAAGCGCGGGGTATCCCAGGAAAGCATACGTATTTATATCCTTATCTTTAAGCTGCTTCAGCTGTTCTTTAAATGTGGGGCATCTTGAAAGCCAGCCTAAGGGAGTAAGCACAGAGAGAAACATAAAAAGCTCAATGTGCTCGCTGACATCGGACTGGACGAACACCACCGATTTGTCCGGGTCTATACCCCAGGAAATCCAATCAGCAACGTTATCAATTATATTACTCTTTATCCTGCCTGAATTCTTATATTCACTCATTAAAGCATGCCAGTCAGCAACCATAAAAAAACAATCATATTTCTCCTGCAGCTCTACCCAGTTGGAGAGGACACCCGCCCAATGCCCGATATGAAGTTTGCCTGTCGGCCTTATCCCGCTTAATACTTTCTTCTTTCTCATATTACGGCTTCATAAATTAAAACTTTAAAGCTTTCTCTCTATCTTTTCTTCCAAAAACACATCTATATAATCACCGGGTTTTATATCTCCGTAATCAATGCCGATACCGCACTCCATGCCTTCGCCTACCTCCCGGACATCATCTTTGAACCTTTTAAGAGAAGTAATTGTACTCTTTGTAACTATCTCATTGTCTCTGATTAAATCGCATGGTTTCGCACGCATAATCTTACCCTTCTCAACCGCACAGCCAGCTATAACTCCTGCTTTTGACAGTTTAAAGACTTCTTTAACCCTGGCTCTCCCCACAAATATTCTCTTAATCTGAGGTTCAAACAGCCCTTCAAGAGCTGATTTAACGTCATTAATAAGTTCATATACTATATGATAAACCCGTACTTCTATTCCCTTCTTGCGCGCGTATTCCTTTGCCTGAGGTTCTATGTTGACTTTAAACCCCGCAATGACAGCATCGCTTACCTCAGCAAGCAAAACATCTGAATAGTTTATTAAACCGACGCCCTTGTGTATAAAATTAATTTTAATTTCGTCGGAGGAAAACTTTCTCAAAGATTCCTCTACCGCTTCAAGCGTGCCCCCTACATCAGCTTTCAGTATAAGCTTTAATTGTTTAAGTTTATCTTCTTCTATTTTCTTGTGTAAATCAACGAGTCTGACGTGGGCGGAGGATACAGTTTTTACTTTCTCCTCCTCTTTTCTTCTCGAAACAATCTCTTTTGCTTTTTTCTCATTAGGAACAACAAAAATACGGTCACCGGGAGAAGGCAAGCCATTTAGCCCTATTACCTCAACAGGATAAGAAGGGTACGCTTTATCAACAGTTTTCCCTCTGTCGTTATGCAATGCTTTTATTTTACCCCAGAATACATTGCTCACACATACATCGCCTTTCTTCAAAACGCCCTGCTGAACCAAAGCCGCTATAACAGGGCCCCTGCCTCGTGACAACCGTGCCTCAATAACTACCCCGACTGCCGGCTGTTCATATGATGCTTTAAGCTCCATAATTTCTGCCTGTAAAATAATCATATCAAGCAATTCATCTATGCCTTTTCCGGTCTTAGCAGACACGCCGACAACAACAGTCTTTCCTCCCCAGTCTTCCGGGACAAGTTCATAGCGGCTCAATCCCTGCTTTACCATATCTATATCGGCATTAGACTTATCAATCTTATTAATTGCAACAATAATAGGAGCATTGGTGGCCTTGGCATGGTCAATTGCCTCAACTGTCTGAGGCTTAACCCCTTCATCAGCAGCCACTACGAGCACAACTATATCTGTAGCATTAGCTCCGCGCGCTCTCATAGCCGTAAAGGCTTCGTGGCCCGGAGTATCGATAAAAGTGATGCCGCCTTTGGGCGATTCTATTCTATAAGCGCCTATATGCTGGGTTATACCGCCCGTTTCTTTATCCGCTATCTTGCTTCTTCTTATATAATCCAGTATGGAAGTCTTGCCGTGGTCAATATGGCCCATAAGAGTCACAACAGGGGCGCGTTTAATCATCTTTGAACTATCTGTCTTAAATACCTTATCTTCATATTTCGCCTTTTTCTTCAATGTTGTTTTATAAAAATACGCAACGCCTGATGCAGTATCTTCATCAAGGGCATTATTTATGGTAACAAATTTGCCTTTGCTCATTAAAACTTTCAATATCTCTGACGGTTTCTTCCCCAGCTTTACCGCTAAATCCTTAACAGATATCGGGAAATCAACTTCTATAACATTCCGCTCTATCTCTTTCCTTTTCAAATCTTCTACTTCGTGTCTAATTATTTCCGCAGTATCATCATCAACAGAAGACATATGGCTCTTTACAGGAAAATTAAGTTCTTTGAGCTTCTCCATTAACTCCTTAGAATCAATGCCTAGTTTTTTTGCTAGAGTGTATATCCTCATTTTTCACCTATAGCCTTATTTGCTTCTTTTATTATACTTTTTGCTTTTTTCAGCCCTATACCCTTCAATTTTGAGAGAACCTTCTCATCAGCTTTAGCCACAGCTTCCATATTCCTGTATCCTGCATCGACTAAAACAGAGGCAATCTTTTTGCCGATACTTTTTATTTTGCCAAGATTCTTTATTTCATCTTCTAAAGCCTCTTTGGAACGAACATCAATTTCCCATTTTAATAGTTTTGACGCTAAACGGACATTCTGCCCTCTTCTGCCGATAGCAAGAGAAAGCTGGTCATTTGCCACAAGTACCTTCGCTCTTTTGTTGTCTCTGTCAAGCTCGATCTTGCTTACCACTGCCGGCGCTAAAGCAGCCTTTATAAATTCCTTTATATCCTCGCTCCACCTGACTATATCAATTTTCTCACCCCTAAGCTCCTCTATTATACTTTTCACCCGGGAGCCTCTTATTCCGACACATGCTCCAACGCTGTCCACTTTCTCGTCTTTAGAAAAAACAGCGATCTTTGTCCGTTCCCCTGCCTCTCTGGCAATTGACTTTATTTCAACTATCCCTTCATATATCTCAGGAACCTCAAGCTCAAACAGTTTCTTAACCAAACCTTCGTGCCTGCGCGAAAGAATAATCTGAGGCCCTTTTTCTTTCTTCACATCAAAGACAAAAGCTTTGACTCTTTCTCCCATTCTCAGTTTATCAAGCGGAGAAAGAAACGACTTTGGAATTATACCTTCCACTTTTCCTAAAAGGTCAAGGATAACAGCTCTGCTTTCTACTCTATATACAACACCGCCCACAATGCTGCCTATTTTTTCCTTAAATTCGCCATAAATATTTTCCTTTTCTGCCTCACGAATCTTTTGAATGATAACCTGCCTTGCTGTCTGCGCGGCAATCCTCCCGAACTCTTTAGAAACAATCTCTTTTTCTCCTATATAAACATGTATATCGCCTTTATCCCTGTCTATTTCAACTCTCACATCTTCCTCAAAAGAGGTAATCTTGGCTATTTTCTTGGCCGCTATAGACAAAGCGTGCGTAACTGCCTCAATAAGCACTTCTTTTTTAACACCCTTTTCCCTCTCCAGCTGTTCCAGCATGCTCAAAAACTCTTTATTCATTTTGTCAAAACCTCCTTCATGCGACACATTGTTTAAACGCTGATACACACTAATCTAACGCGAATATCCGCTGATGTTTATTCGCATCTTTTCTGCCTGTGTAATTAGCGTTTTTAATAGCGGTATTACTGTGCTATTTTCTGTAATGACTTATTTATTATATTAAGAGGAATCTCAAATATATCGTTTTTAACTTCCAATATAATAGAACCATCTCTAACATTAAGAAGCTTCCCCTCAAAATATGTCTTTCCTCTCAATGATTCCTTCAACCACACCATTATACGTTTTCCCTTAACGCGCATAAAATCTTTGGAGCTTTTAAGCGGCCTGTCTAATCCGGGAGAATTAACTTCTACGACAAAATTATCCCCCAGCATGTTTGAATCCTCTATAACAGAGAAAATAACCTTGTTTAATATTGAACATTCATCTACTGTAACCCCTCCGGATTCATGGTCAACAATACTTCTTATGACCCAGGAACGGCCCCTGGGAAAAATCTTGAAATCCACAAGGTCAAGATTATTATTTCTAACAAGAATCCTGACCTTGCCTTCTATCTCTTTGAATAAATTCCTATCAAGAACCATTATGGCTCTCCTTTAGAAAATTAATTAACTGCTCTGCCGCAAAAAGGTGTTTTTCGCCGGTTTTACGCACTTCTAATTCAAACTTATTATGCCCTTTGTATTTTTTACCTATTATAATAATATAAGGGCTGCCGATAAGATAGGCATCATTAAACTTTACGCCTGCGGGTTCGGCACGCTCATCAAAAAGTATATCAAACCCAGCCCCGGTAAGCTTCTCATAGAGCGAAAACGCTTCTTTATAAAGAAAATCATTCTCTCTTTCCAAAACAAGCAACGATGCATCGAAAGCACTTACGCAAGGCGGCCAAACAATACCTTTAGAATCATGGCTTTGCTCAATAATCGCAGGCATAATCCGGCTTACACCAATACCATAACATCCCATAATAACCGGCCGGCGTTTTCCTTTGCTATCAAGAAAATACGCGCTTTGCGCGGAAGAATATTTCGTTCCAAGCTTAAAAATATGCCCTATTTCTATCATTCTTTTTTCTATAAGCTTAATGCCGCAGTCTCTGCACTCACCAGATGACCTGTAATATTTACCGCATTTAGGGCAGAAACACAAAACATCTTCTCCAATCTCAGCCGGCACCATAAACTCATGAGAAAAATTACCTCCCATTGCCCCGGGATCTGCTTCTATTCTTACAAAATCAAAGGACATGTCTCTGAAAATATTGTCATATGCTCTAAGCATTTTCTCATAACTTATATTCAAGCCTTCTTCATCCGAATCAAAGCTGTAAGCATCCTTCATTATAAATTCACAGCTCCTTATAAGGCCGAATCTCGGCCTGGCCTCGTCTCTGAACTTAGTCTGTATCTGGTAAAGGATAAGCGGCATCTGTTTATAAGATAATATAAACCTCTTTGCAATCTCTGTAATTTCCTCTTCATGAGTAGGCCCCAGGCATAACTCTCTTTTTCTTCTATCTTTAACTTTAAGCATAACTTCCTTTAGCGTTTCGTCTCTGCCGGTTTGCTGCCATATCTCCAGGGGCTGAAGAGCGCTCATAAGAAGCTCAACCGCTCCTTCTTCGTTCATGCGCCGCCTTATTATATTTTCTATTTTCCTTAATATTATTAAGCCAAGCGGCAGATACGTATAAATTCCTGACGAAATCATAGAAACCAGACCCGCTTTCAACATAAGCTTGTGACTTATGCATTCAGCCATTTTAGGGTCTTCTCTCAATGTGGGTATAAAGACTTTTGATAAAAGCATAGCTTACTCCTTGAATATCTCTTCGTCTAAATGTACCCCTCTTTCTCCGAGAACATGATAAAATAAGGGCTTATCCACCGCGATAAACTTGCCCCTGGATTTGTTATCATCATCCACACCTGCTATTTCATAACGGAATATATCTCTTAGAATAATTTCATTATTCTCGTTGATACCCGATACTTCCGTTACATAGGTAATCTTTCTTGAACCATCTGCAAATTGTTCATGTTGAACAATAAGGTCAAGGCCGGATGAAATCTGCTTCCTTATAATCCATGCGGGAAGATTAAGGTCGGCGTAAAGTGCCATAGTTTCAAGGCGCATAAGGGCACCCTGCGGAGTCGAAGCATGAAGGACCGCCAGAGAACCTTTGTGCCCGCTGTTAAGCGCCTGGAGGTAATCCAAAGCCTCTACTCCCCTTATTTCCCCTAAAATAATACGGGACGGCCTCATCCTCAAAGAATTGGCAAATAAATCCCTTGGTGTTATTTCTCCTTTACCGTCTATGTTAGCGGGTTTGGTAATTAACCTTACTATATGCTTCTGCTGTAAATCAAGTTCTAAAGTGTCTTCAATGGTAATTATTCTTTCTTCCTCGCCAATATAAGAAGATAAAACACCCAAGGTAGTTGTTTTACCGCTTCCTGCAGCGCCTGAGAAAAGGATGTTCAATCTAGATTTTACACAGGCAACTAAAAACTTGGCCATACGTTCATCAATCGTACCCAGCGCCGTTAAATCTTCTATCTTTTCTATCGTATGGAGAAATTTCCTGATAGTAACTACTGCCCCCTGCGCTGAAACCGGCGGTATAATAATATTCACCCTTGAGCCATCGGGCATAGAAAAATCGGTATAAGGAGAGGATTCATCCACTCTCCTGCCTGAGGGAGAAATCATCCTTTCAACAATATAATTGAGATGCATCACATCATCAAACCTAATATCGGCAAGTTCTTTCTTGCCGTTTCTCTCAACATACACCTGATAAGGGCCATTTATCATGATTTCAGTAACACTCTTATCATTAAACAACTCTGTTATGGGGCCGTAGCCTGTAAAATCATCCGTCAATTCTTTTATCACTTTATTACGCAGAGTATTATCAACTTCAATATTCCGTCTGCGCCATTTATCAAATATTTTATTTATAGTCTCATCAAGATAATCTTTATCCATACGTTCAATATCGTGGCAAAGCGCACCTATTTCCGCCCGCATATTCTTCTTAATCTCCTTTATTTCCATGACATCCTCCCAATTTCATCAATCAAATCACGCAACGCGTTATTTTCGTCAGTCCATCCCACAATCTTATCCTTCTTAAATATTGCCGCTCTTTTTTTTCCAAAGGCGAGCCCTATATCGGCCTGATATGCCTCACCGGGGCCGTTGACAACACATCCCATAACAGCTATCTTTCCAGGCAAAGATGTATTGTCCAACCTGCTCAATTCCTTCCTGAGCTTATCTACAATACCAGGCAAATCAACATTGCACCTTGAGCATGTAGGGCAGGAGATAACTTCGGGGGAAAAACTGCGCAGCCCCAAAGACTGCAGCAGATACCTGGCTATTCTTATTTCCTGCCATGAAGGGCCGGTAAGAGAAATCCTTATTATATCGCCTGCCCCGGAACTTAACATCATGCCGACTCCTAAAGAAGACTTTACTATTCCTTCCAAAAAAGGCCCCGTCGCGGTAACACCAAGGTGAAGAGGATAATCAAAATGTCTCCTGAATTCTTTATTTGCTATGAATGTAGAATCAATACTGGAAGTTTTTAAAGACACCATTATATCAAAGAATCCTTCTTTCTCAATTATGTTCAGGTAATCGGCGGCTATTTTAACCATTTCTTTTGCGATAGACTCCGCATCTGGAAAATCTTTCTTAAATCCTCCGGAATTTATTCCTACTCTTAAGGAAATACCGGATTTCTTCAATTCTTTTACCACTTCCCTTACTTCCTTTTTCCTGTAAATATTAAGGGGATTGAGCCTAATCTGGTCAAACCCAGACTCTATAGAATCAAGGGCAAGCCGGTAATCAAAATGTACATCGGCGGCAAGAGGGACAGAAATATTCTTTTTTAATATCCTGGCTATTTTCGCGTTACCCCTCTTCTCAACAGCCACCCTTATAGCTTCAGCCCCCTCTCTTTCAAGACGTCTTGCTTCACGGATAACATTATCCTTGTCTTGCAATGAAGACTTAAGCATCCCCTTTATACGCACCGGATTACCGCCCCCTACCCCGAGACCGCCTATTTTAACTTCTTTTGTCTTTTTCTTTATTTTTTTGTAAGAATATTTATTCATAATGTACCTGCCAAAAGTTATTTACGCATTATTATCCCCGCAATATCGTTATAAAACACAAAAAACATAATTAAGCTGATAATAGCAATGCCAATCCGCGTTAATGCTGCTTCCATTTTGTCGCTTAAAGGCTTTTTTCTTATTTTTTCTAATCCGATAAGGAAAAGATGCCCGCCGTCAAGAACAGGGATAGGGAAAAGGTTAATTATTGCCAAACTTATTCCTATGAAACTTACAAGGCTCATAAGCGCCATTATGCCCTGTTTAAAAACACTCGAGGTCATCTCAAAAAGCTTTATCGGCCCCGCAACTGACTTACTTAAAGGTATAGCTCCTGTAACCATATAATAGAAACCTTTAAGAATCATGAAAGTAAGGCGTATTGTGTATTTTGTTCCTTTAAAAAAAGCAGTAAAGAAATTATATTTTACCATAGTAGCTCCCGGAGAAACGCCAATCATACGCCGTTCTATGCTGCGCCCGAAAATATCTTTTAGAGGCTCTACTTTAGGCGTAATTGTAAAATTCATCTCTTTACCATTACGCAAAACTGAGACAATAATATCTCCTCTGGAAGTTGATATAGCCTTTTGTAAAGCTTCCCATCTATTTATTTTCTTCCCATTTATTCTTATTATTTTATCTTGCTCTTTTAAACCCGCAGCCTCAGCGGGCGTGCCTTTAACAACCGTGCCCACTGTCGTATTATACTCGGGCATACCCATTATAAAAAGAACCCATATGAGGAGAAAAGAAAAAACATAGTTGGCCAGCGGCCCAAAAAATATTACCTTCGCCCTTACTCCCAAAGGTTTAGAAAAGAACTCATGCTCTTTCCCCTTACAGGCATCTCTTTCGTCTCCTGACATCTTTACATATCCGCCTAAAGGAACAACGGATACAAGGAATTGCGTACCCTTGATTTCTTTTTTGAAGATGACAGGGCCAAATCCTATAGAAAACTTCTCTACCCTTATTCCGCTCATCCGCGCGGCAATAAAATGGCCCAGTTCGTGCGTAATTATAAGCACACTCAAAATAGCGGTAAATACCAGAATATTTATTAACCACATATCTTATCCAAAAATTCCTCCGTTTTTATTCTTGCCCAATTATCCCAGAAATATATACTGTTTAAATCCCGAACAGCAGCTTTTTTCGTTTTTGAAAACATATATTTAACTGCCCTTTGTATATCGTAAAACTTCGCCCTGCCTTTAAGAAAATACTCTACCGCTACCTCATCGGCAGCGTTTATAACAACAGGGAAGTTACCGCCTAATTTTCCTGCTTCTATGACTATCTTAAGAAGGGGAAACTTAACATAATTTACCTTATCAAATGAAAGCTTAAGGGGAACAAATGAAGTACCGAAGCCCTCCAAAGGAAAGCTTCTTTTGGGATAATAAAGCGAAAAAGCTATTGGCATCGTCATACTGGGCTTATACATTAAGGAAAATAACATATTATCTTTTGACTCTATCACAGCGTGAACATAAGATTCCCTGTGGATAACTATATCGATATTTTTATAATCAATGCCGAAGAGATAATGAGATTCTATAACTTCAAACCCCTTATTAACCAGTGTTGCGCTATCAACTGTAATCCTTTTGCCCATTCTCCATGTAGGATGAGAAAGCACAATCTCCCTGCTTGCTTTCTTGACCTCGGCAGTACTGTAATCAAAAAGCGGGCCGCCGGAAGCAGTAAGATAAATTTTCTTCAGCTGGCTCTTCCTTATACAGCCAAAAAGCTGAAAAAGGGCATTTATCTCACTGTCTACGGGAATAATCTTAACCTTATATAACTTTAACTTTCTCATAATGAACTCTCCTGCCGTAACAAGAGCTTCCTTGCTAGCCAACGCTATTTCTTCAGAGTGTTTCATGGCAATGAGCAGAGGTTTTAAAGAAGATATACCTACTATTCCCATAACTGATATATCCGCTCTTAAAGAAGAAAAATCCTCAACGCCTTTCTGCCCGTATAATAG
>MVCW01000095.1 GCA_002049895.1 Candidatus Omnitrophica bacterium 4484_171
TTATCAACTCTCTAAATGATAGGTCCGCGCCCCACGAAACAATATCGAACCTACTTACATCTGAAAAATAGTCATTTTCTTCTTCGGGAATTTTAACAATATTTTTATTCTCCTTAATCATGATAACCCTCCCATTATATTAATATTTGCTAAATCCTTCTCATCTGGCCTATTATCGCATTAGCCAATTTTTTTTATCTATCAAATATTGATCCCACTTATTAGTTCCCTTTTTCTGCCTACCTGCAACAAAGCCAAGCATTTCTCCTTTTTGAAGCTTGTTAGCCATCTTGATAAAATCCGGGGCAGGAATAAACCAAAGATAATCCCACAGATCACCTTTTCCGGTATCGAAAAAGCAAAAGATAAGAGCAACAGAATAATTATCGGCAATTGAGGCGAATTTTGTTGTAGCGGTAAAAATTGCGTCAGGATTATTGCCAAAGCTACTCTTTACCTGTAAATACATCGTCTTAATACTACCCTTGTAGCTTCAGGCGTTTTACCTGCTGTTTTAAGCCAGCCACGATTTAGGGCAATTTTGGTAATTTCTTTGCTATGCAAAGATTTACCCGTTTCTTTTAAAATTTGATGGGCGATATTTTTAAATGAATTCATTCCAATGCCCTATACACTTATTACCAAAACTTTTGATACTGCTGTATATGTCTTTTTTGCAAAGCTAAAAACTACTTCGTCAGCAGTGGATACCGTTTCTTTGTTAAAGAATTTATCAATTTCTGAAAACACAAGCTCAAAATTCCTTTTCAATTTCCAACTATATTGAGGATTTTGGGTATCAAGCAAAACAACAAATAGTCTATTGTCGGCGCCAAACCTTTGAGCTCCCTGATTTTCATACATCCATACCGCAAGATTCTTAGGATTCTTAACTACATCTTTTGGATCATAATTGCGAGGCAAATACGTAATTTTTAAGTCAAAAGGTTGATTATCCACAAAAATATCTATACCTTTTATATTTTTTATGGTAGGTATAACCTTAGGATGCCGGCTAATATGTTCTTCGATTAAGACCGTTGTCCAATGATTGTACCAAGTACAAATTACATAAGAAGTAACGTCATTATGGAGTTTAGCTTTTACTCCATTTATCAAGTCGTCATATTTGAAGATTTTTCTTACGTATTCAGCTTGGATTTTTTGATCTAACTGGCCTTGAACAACACCCCATGAAAAATCTTTTACTTTAAGCAATTCTTTTATTAAATCTTTATCGCTTATTAAATTCCTACGCTCTTTTATTCGTTCATTATATTGTTCTTTGATGAACGCATCTAGAGACGTGTCGATATTTTGAAGATTGATTAACCGTTTAGTTATATCCGTTCCATTACCATGCTTGTCTTGATGCAAAAGCACTGCAAATTCTTTCAGTTTCGCTAGAGGAATTGAGCTTAATTTTAAATTTCTAACTTCTTTATTACTTAGCAATGGCATCTATCTCTCCTTCTTTTTTAAATAATAGTATGTATTCATGCTTAAAAATATAAAATCCCCCTACAAGTGCTCTATATCTCCAAAGTTCTTTTTGATTTCTTTTCCCTCTTGTTTCCTCAAAATTCTTCACAATTATGCTTTTTAATGAGAAATTCCGTCGCATTACTTCATTCATTATATAAAACCCTAATGGTATCCATTTACCCTGTGAGTATTTATCGCCAATTACGATGCCGAGATATCTACCCTTGTCTAAATACGGAGTAGTGTTATCGATCACATCACTAAACATCTTAACGAAATCGTCTACAGATTTGGCATTAGATAGGTCACTATAATTTTTGCTAAATTTTATTATATTGTGATAGGGGGGATGCATAATCATAAGATGCACTTTTCTTATCCTATACTTATTTAAGATTTCTCCAAGATTAACACGTCGTGAATCTGCGGTTATTACTTCAGTAGTTACGTTGTGGTTGTTTTTTTCTTTTCCTATCAAACCTCTCGCCTGTTTTGCTACATAGCCGTTAAGCTCTATCCCAATGCCATTTCTTCCTAAGCGTTTACATTCTATCAGGGTAGTTCCGCTTCCAACAAATGTATCAATTACCCATTCTCCTTTTTTAGTGTATCTCCTCATCAATTGATGAGGAATTTGGGGGATAAAATTACCCCAATACGAACCAAGATGGGCTCCGGAAGTATCGCGTTTATCTAAAATCCATAAACTGTCAGTGATTACATCCGTATATTCTTTCCACCTGTTTAAATTTATATCATTTATTTTACTGGTTTTAATTTCCGAAATTCCTTTTTTAAGACGCTCTAAATAATATTTGGCTCTCTCAATTGTATGTGCCTCTTTAATTTGTTTCAATTCGTCCAACAATGAACCTTTTTTTAAAACTACTGTATCACCATTTTTAACGATATTAAGTAATCCGATCTTATCGTTTTTCGGATAGTCCAATATTGAGCAAATAGAATACACAGCTTTTCTTAAAGAATCTATGTTTTTACTTTCTAAAACTTTACTGATCTCTCGCAAAAATCTTGTTTTATTGATAATAATACTTTTGTTCCAATCATAAGAGCTTTTTTGCACTGTAGTAGGAGTGTCTAAAATTTGCGTATTAGCTTTCATTTTCTTCTCCTTCCAACTAATCGATCTATTGAAACGTTCAAAACATCTGCTAATTTCGATAAAGTATCAAAAGTAGGATTATTGGCCTTCCCGGATTCAATCTTTACAATTGTATTATACGAAATATCTGCAAGACGAGCTAATTTTTCTTGGGAGAGTTGTTTCCGTTTTCTAAGCTTTTTGATATTTGAAGATAACATTCTATTTGATTCCTCTCGCAAATTGTATTATAATACCGGTATCTTATTAGAGCTATTCTTAATTTTTATTATACTACAAAAACCATTGTTTATGAATAAAAATTTACCTCATCTGCATAAACAAAACAGCGGAAAATTTATATTTAAAAACAAGAATAAGAATTTTTCGGCGGCGGCAAACAAGGTACCCGAAGGGTAGAAAAAATAATTGTTTCTTTCTTAATTTCTTTATATCCTTCAACAAGCTCAGGACAAGTTTTTTGTGCGGGAGATAACGCAGAGGTGCATTTTCGGCGGATAATATTTAAGAATTGTATGGATTTATGCCGATTAGAAACGCCTTGTGACTTATAGCCTGCCCTTTGAATAAAAAATAACCTTACACATCAAGGCTCTCCAAAGAAACACTTCGGGGTGTGACAATGCCCCGGTGAAATAATCGGGGTAAACTCCGTGTGAAATTATTAGGAAGACGANNNGCCTGCCAGACGAAGCTTACTGCAAAGAGATTCTTACTGGGTAGCGAAGTCTGGCGGAGAGGGGGAGATTCGAACTCCCGGACCATTGCTGGTCACTTGTTCTCCAAACAAGCGCACTCAACCGGGCTATGCGACCTCTCCGGCAAAGTAACAACCACAATAAACGGTTATCTTGTGTTTTATAATCTCTGGGTTACGGTAAGTTTCCTGGCAAAAGAACCTTTTCTACTTCCTCTTCGTTAAGCCCTATACTGTTTAGTGCCTGAAACTTATCTTTACTGTAAAGAGAGGCAAATTTAGTAATCTCATGGAATGTTTTAATATTTTTCTGACTGAGAAGATATAGTATTTTCGCGCGGTTGCTCATCTCTTTAAGTATATCTTTAGAATCAAGCCCTGCGGCTTCAGCAAGTTTATCTCTAAATATAGTAAAAGGCGCTGTTTCTGTTATACGCCCCGCTTTATAATCATATTTCCACATAACAGAGACCAAGGGGCGTTTCTGATGCATAAAGGAAGTTTCGGATATCTCTTCTGTTATCCTCTGTACTACCGGCCCTTTTCTAAACCGTCTCAACACTACAAAGACATCAACAAGATTTATCAAAGAAGGATGTATATTCATAGGCACATTTTCAAGCCGCGTAAAAGCCTCTTTTGTATTTGAAGCATGTATAGTCCCCATGCAATACTTGCCGATGTTCATTGCTGTCATCATATCCTGAGCTTCTTTGCCTCTTACCTCACCGATAATTATCCGCTCAGGACGCATACGAAGAGTGTTCTTTACAAGATGTTCTAAAGATAGGTCATCTCCACTCTCTAAGCGTGAGAAATTATCCATAAACTTAGTATTCAATTCTAATGTATCTTCGATAATGATTACTCTGTCGCTTGAAGGAATAAAACTCAAAAGAGCATTGAGCAGGGTGGTTTTCCCCGCACCGGGGCCTCCTACGATTAGCATATTCGCGGACCTAAGGCCCATTCCCTCTACCGCAATCCATAAAAATGCCGCTGTATTATAATCCAGCATGTTCCTTTCTATCAACTGGATTATACTCAAAGGCATAGTTTTTAATTTTGTTATAGTAATCTGCGGCCCGAAAGGGGAATGGACAATATTCACTCTCCCGTGTATATTCGGCAGGCCATAATCGTTTATCTTGCTAAAATAAGACCTTCCCGCAAAAATAAGCAGCTTTTTCTGGAAAAAATCAAGATACCGTACACTATAAAAACTCCTATTTGTTTTCACAAACCCAAATTAAACTTATGTTCGAGGCTATCGATAAGAATTTCTCCCAACTCCAAATATGAATCTCTGTCAATCATAATACCACCCTATGCCGCTGGCACATCTTCTGAAATATACAAGACTGTACCTGCCAAATATTAACGTTTTTTAATAAGCTTTGAAAGAACATCTTTCTCTGCTTTTTGCCATATATCGTTATCCTTACCCTGAGGCTTGCCTAAGTCTTCCCATATATAATACGCCCTTGTCCTTATATACTCCATTATTGTGTTTAGAGTGAAATCAAATGTTGTGCTTACGCTGCCGGCATTTCTTTTCTTAGATACATCGGTCGTTTTTGCAGTCTTAACTGTTACCCTGTTTATTTTGCGCTTCCTTTTAATCATTTTCCCTCCTTCTTTTTTAGTTTACAATTTATGCTAAATGAATTATTCTTTGTCCTCTTAATAAATAATAACGTAACCTGCTGGTAAACTTTTTCAAACCCCGATTCAGACGAAGAAACAGAGTAAACCGGCATAGCAAAGATATCTGCTTTATCAAAAATAAACTCAATACTTGTTTTCTTGAAACTGTCAATGGCCGCAAAAGACGATATATCTTTAAACTCTTTCTCGCCTGAGAAAGGCTCAACTCTGCCGTGCACAACAAATGCTATCTCTTTTGGTGATGCTAAGAATAAATTAAACTCTACACCGAAGTAACAATCATTCAGCATATCCGGCCCTGCAAACTTATACTCTGCTCTAAATTCCGGACCTTTTTTTACAAAAATATTCTTTAACAATCCTATATTATCACCGGCATAGTTATATTGCAACATAACAACAGGGCTTCTTTTTATAAGCGAGAGATTATAGATATTATTTGATAATGTCTTTATCTTCTTTTGCTTGATAAAATCATCCAGGGTAATACCTTTATCCAACAAATGGTCAACTAACCCTGTCTTTTCATAATTATCGTAGGTCAAGTATTTATCCAAATCAGATTCTTTAGCCACAGCCATATCATGTATTGTGGCAATTTTTGAGTTATCGTTCTTAACGTTCTCTTTTATCTTTGAATGATATGATTCTTCTTTACGCGTTATTGTATTAAGCAAATTAAAACTTCTGTCCTTGTAGCTTAGTTCGGCTATACTGCCGCCTCTGTCTGAAAATACAGCAATCAAATGTTTATTTTTCACCACTGTCTCTTTGCAGCCGTCAAAATCTAAATCATATCTTTCTACACTTAACGGCTTCTTCAAAATTTTCTTATCAAGTTCACTCTCGGCTTTTATAAGGTTATCATAAATCGCTCCCCTTATATGGCCAAGGTAAAATCCTCCGAAAATGCCGTGCCAATATCCGCAGTTACACTGCGCCATCAAAAGATGTTTCAATATACTCTTTTTGTTATCCAATGATTTTGCACTATGTATTCTCTTACTAAGAGAAATCATCCTTTTATGCATAAAGTTAAGACGGGGGTATTTCGCGTAAAAATTTCTGAAAAAGCCCCCTCTTATGAAATTGTTAAATTCGTATTGCCTTGTGCTTTTCTTAATATATTCTCTAAGGTTTTCATAAATATCGAAATTATCGGGCGCAAGCACCCACTCCCCCATTTCTTCATAAGAAGCTGCAGGAAGATATATTAATCCCTGAGGCCTGAATTTATCTACCGCTTCCATTGCTTTTACTGTCTGTATAATGCCGGCATTATCCGTAAGCAGCTTAAAGAACTTCTCCAGCCACTTTTTTGTATAGACCCACTCGTATGTATGCGGCCACAGTCCAAATTTTTCTCCATCATCAAAGAGAGTTACCAAAACATCTTTCTCTTGAGCAAAGCCCTTAAGAAGCGCTATTGCCTCCTCGGCTTTAGAAAACGGTATTTTATAGCGCAAAGTCTTACTTATGGGAAAAATAGATATTCCATATCCCGAATCTTCTGTCGCATAATACCCGAACAATTCTTTCCCGGTCATCCCGGCATAACGAAAATGCGTATCGTCAAGAAATGTATACTCTAAAGAAGATTGATTTATCACCCTTGCCAAATACGGCTCCCACACTCTCTCAGCAATCCATATCCCTCTTGGTTTAGTTTTAAAATGCCTGTTAATAAAACTATTCATTAAGCTGATCTGTAAAGCCTTATCGTCATCGGGAATAATAGGAAGAATCGGCTCATAGTACCCGCCGCTCATAACCTCAAGTTGCCCTCTTTTCACCATAAGCTTTATTTTGTCTATCAATTCCTTATGAAAAGACAAAAGCCAATCATAGAGCGGCCCGCTTATATGAAGATTACATTTCACAGAAGGGTATTTCTCTAAAACTTCCAAAAAAGGGTAGTAGCATCTGTCGTAAGCTTCTTCAAACACATGGTTAAAATTTCCCACGGGTTGATGATTATGAACCCCAAATAGAAAATACACCTTACCCATACTTTATTATTTGAAAGATAGAAAATTTATCAAACTACAAGCACCAGGCATCAAATAACAAACAAGATCCAATCTCCAATATCCAAACCCCAATCACCTTTTATCTTACTTTGGCTATTGGAATCCGCTGCTTGATATTTATCTGAAATCTGAGATTTGTCATTTGTGATTTTATAGTATTTTACTTTCTATTTATTATATAAGAAGGCGCTCTTTTGCCAAGTATTTTATAAATATCCTGGATGTAAGATATAAATATCCTTTTGAATTCACCCGTTGTCTCTTCAAAAGTATTCCACCAGTTCCAATCGCTTCCTTCCAATATACGAAAACGCTCCATCAATCTGTCCTTAGTATCTTTATCCTTAACTCTGTCTATCTGTTCTCTTATCCTTTTCAGAACATACCAATTGTGATTGTTCTCTTTAGAACCCGCCCAGACGCCAAAATCAGAATTAATCCACGACCCCGGAGATAACCTCTCAAGTCTCTTAGAATCATGCTTGGATATAAATTCCGACGGTGTCGTAGACGACAATATCTTACTCTTCTCGAGAGCAGAATAAACAGTTTCCAAGAATTCTACCCCATTGTTCTTATAATATTCCCAGGCGTTTTCTCCATCCATAATGATAGAAATTACCCTGTTTTTTACCATAGCCTGCGTATAATAATGTATTCTTTTAAAATGCTCCAGCAAATCATTGGCGGCAAATACCGGATCCTCCCAGCCCTGATAGATAAAACTTATGGCATCAGAGAGATTACGGTCCCTAAAGAATATATTCAGCCCCCTGAAATTATAGGGCTGATAGATAATATGGCGCTGGTTCCTTATCATATCATAAGAAACGAATTCCGTCGTAAGGCTTTTGAACAAAATACCTTCATCAGTACCTATCCAATTAAAACCTTTATCCGTATATACTCCTGCCACAGCTTCTGAAACACTCCCCTCCGACGGCCAGCTTCCCTTGGCATTGCGCCCAAATATACTTCTACAAATATCTTGCGACATATCCAGATGCCGCTGGCAATCGTGAGGATAAGAAAATCTAATCAAAGGGTTCTTTAAATAAGAGAATTCTTTTAAGATGTCAGTATCATAAATAAGGGGCATAATAGGATGGGCGTAAGGCGTTATCGATATCTCTATTCTTTTTTCCTTAAGAAGCCGCCTGTATAAGGGGATAATCTTAGTCAATACATCGTACTGTTTATGGATAATATATTCTTTATCGCTTTTTGTGTAACTTCTGCCTTTTTGTATTAGCTCTCTTAAGTGCTTATTTTCTTTTATGGTAAAGGGATGAAACCAGCTCATATTAAAAATAGCCTGAAGGTCCATTATGTCCTGTGAAGAAAACTTCGCCTTAGATATCTTCTTTTGGTAGAGCTGAAGATACCTTTTATTGGGACGTATATATCTCTCGAGGTTTAAAGAAAAAAACCTGTCTATTATAAATCCTTTTTCTTTCTGTGTAAGGTATTTTGGACTCTTTAATGTAAGTATACTGTAATAATCTTTTGCCTTGTTGTCCGCATAATCCATAATCTGCTCAAGAAGTATTCCGCTAAAGTTAAATACTGCCTTTACTTTATCAAACCGGTCTAAAACGCGCGCCATTCCGTAGTAATCTTTTACTCCATGCTCTGTTTTAACAGCTAAAGCAAACTTTGTACTCTCTTCGAAATCTATGCTCTTAAAATTTAATTTTTTAATCCCGTTATCAAAATATCCAAAAGAGGGCGAAATCTTTCTCCGCCAGGGCCAGGAGCTTTTCGAGAAAATCGAGGCCTCCAAAAAGCCGGTCATCGCCGCCATCAATGGCCGCGTGGCCTAGAAGCATATTCGCTGAAAGCCCCCGTCTTCATCATAAATGCCCAATCGCTTGACTGAGCAAGAAGTAATTCACGCGCCATCTGGTTCAAAATTCTTTTTTTTACGTCCCCGTCAGAAGAAAATCTTTTTACCGCCTCAACCATATGTTCACAGGCACGGTGAAGATGCGGATAAACCCAGTCGTTTGTGCCGTTCAGCCACACTTCATAATACCCTTTCCAACCCCAGCTTGAAGGCGAAGGGTTTATGACCTGATTCTTAGGATAAATCTTCAGATAATTTGACGGGGTTATCAACTTGATGGTTTTTTGGTCATAACGAATCTTCCTTATCAGAAAATTAAGCCAGTCTATCCCCTCAAACCACCAGTGCCCGAAAAGTTCCGCGTCGTAAGGAGCAACAATGACAGGTTTTCTATCCATAATACCGTTCAAATATTCGATTTGCTTCTCACGGTTAAACATAAAATTCCCTGCCTGCTCGGCCGCTTTTGCCTGTGCGGCTTCTAAGATATACGGTTCTTTGCGGACAGTATTACCTGTTATTTTATAATATTTTATACCCGTGAATATACGAACGCCTGTTGCGGATATATAAGGCCTTATATAATCGTAATCCAGGTCGAAACCAATATCCCTGTAATACTCTCTATAGTTGTAATCTCCGGGGTAACCCTCTACCGAAGACCAGACGCTTTTAGAGGATTCGCTGTCTCTGCCGAAAACCGCAATTCTGTTTCTGGTATAATAGGACGAGTATACTCCAAACTTAGGACGCGGACGGCCGAATAAAACTCCGTGTGTTTCTGTAAGAAAGTATTTTAACCCCTCATCTTTAAGAAACTTATCCAGGCCTTCAAAGTAACCGCATTCGGGAAGCCATATGCCGCGGGGATTATAACCGAAATGCTTACGGTAGGACTCAACTCCCATTCTCACCTGTGCCTGTACCGCCTCCTTATTGACAGAAAGCAGAGGCAGAAAGCCATGCGTCGCCCCGCAGGTAATTATATCCAGACTGCCCCTATCCTGGAAATGCTTAAATTCTCTTAATATGTTACGTTGATATTTGTTAACAAACCGTTCTTTGGTTTGAGAAAATCTGTAATAATACATAAGAGCGAGTTTATGAAAATCCGGAGAGAACCGCGTCCGCTCAACTTCTTTATCGCAGAGCTCAATCATTTTGTCCAGATACCCGGCATATCTGTCTTTGAGAAGCTCGTCTGCCATCATAGCACAAAGCGAAGGAGAAATGTTCATCGTAAGCTGAAAATCAACTTTATCTTTCGCTAACCCTTCAAAGACGGAAAGAAGAGGCATGTAGGTTTCTGTAAGCGCCTCAAAAAACCATCGTTCCTCCAAAAACTCTTCATACTCGGGATGGCGCACAAACGGAAGATGAGCATGCAATACTAAAGATAAGTACCCTTTCTCCATAATTTACTATTTTATTGTGTACCGCTTTACTGCGGGGACAATAGTGATGGAATCGGTTTCATCAGGGGAGGTTGCTGTAACATCAAAACGAAAATCTCCTTCATCCAGGGCATATCTTAGAGAGAATGTTCCGTCATCTCTAAGTTTTACCTTTTTACCGCCCACAGAGACTGTGGCATCAGAGCGGGTTCTTCCATAAAGAATAAGCTCTGTCCATACCTCAAGGAAAAAATTCTTTTCCTGTTTGCGTTCCATTAAAGACGAAGCGCTGCTTAAACCGCCGGAAAACGCTCCGCTGGAAATTTGCTTTCTTAATATCTCATTCAATCTCTTCTTTTTTACTGCCAGAGAGCTATTGCCTAAATTGTAAACCCCCAATAACTTGAAATATTCTTCATCGGGCATAGCCCATTCTTCATCAACAATGTCGGATATGCCAAAATAAGGAGTTTTCACTATATTCGAACGGGCGACCATAAAGAAATTTCCCTTTTGTGTTTTTAAGCCGATTTCCGCACACCACTCTTCCTCAGGGGTATTGACATTAACATACCAATTATTCGCCTCAAAATTAATACTGACATCATAATAAGAATTGGAATTTTTCCCATTAAAATCTCTTACACCTGTAACACTATGCATTCTTAATACCCAGCTTAAACCTTCTCTTTCATGTACGGGTATGCCAGAAATTACTTCACTTATCCTCCCTTCAGATATATCCCAGTAAGTATGTACCCACCATGGATCACGGGGGACCAGCACAATACGGTCATCGTTATAACGGGAAGGCAAAGAATAACGCCTGAATTCTTCCTGAGAAGACTCTACAGCTGTGAACTTAGAAACTTCAACAACCTCTTGCTGGGTCTGCTCAAAAGAAGTATCTGGAGAAAACTTGTTTGGCTGTGTTTGACTTTTTTTGCGGGAAGAACGGGATGGTTTTGCTTTAACCGCTTTTCTCTTAGAAGAGGGGGCTTTCTTATTTGCTGAATCTTTCTTTTTACTCCTTGTTACTTTCTTTTTAAGGGCGCGTATTTTTCTTATGCCATTCTGTATTTTCCTGGATAGTGTACGCTTTTTAGAAGTTTTTTTCTGCATAAATGCCCCCCCTTAGAGCAAGATGAATTCTATCACCACTATTTTCAGATGTCAAATAATATTTTGGGTGTGTCAGTGTCAAGTTTTAGTAGGTAGTTTTCTAGCAGCCTTAAAAAGTTAAGGTATCAGCGTCCACTTACCCGGCTATTACTTGAGTATTTTCTATAACCCCATATACATCCTATCCTATTATGCGTATCTAAACCCTGCTTTTAGAATAACTGTCTTGCCCGGCACAACTCATGTAAAACACCTACCCATGGTTTGCTCTGATCCGGTCCCCGGTAACAAGGCAGTTCTGCTTCAATAAACGGCGCGATATCCCGCTCTTTATACCAATAGTTTCTCCATTGGCCGTTTATTATTGTTTGCCGGATTTTTAAAAGAGCCTGGGCTCCGTCTTCTGACCAACTCATGCCGCGACCTTTAAACCTATGGGCTATTACTTTATCTATGTTTGGCTCAATTGCTCCGGCGCTATCAACAGCTTTGTCCATACGTATCCGCATTGAAGCCTCTATCCCTTCCTTGTTGTTTTTTACATAACTGTAAAACTCGAAAATCTTTTTCTTAAGCTTGCGGCTTTTTACCAAATTTAACATCCGCTTAAGCCGGATTAACACTTTATCAATTTTATTCTTCTCGAACAGCTTTTTTAATCTTTTATGTATTTTCTTTTTCCCCGGTAATGCCCGGCGTAAATTCCTGAATAAATGAAACGGGCATAATAAATATTCTGAATTGCCAAAATATTCTTTTTTACCTTCCCGTATCCAGCTGTCTCCGTCACCGCCAAGGTAACTCTTCTTTGCCAGCGACGTACCAAATACTTTCTCGCTCAGGCAGCTAAACCTATCTAAAAAATCATTCCGTTTGGCTCTTATATCCACGTATACTATCTTTTGGCTAAGCTTTTTTGCTGTCCTTTTACCGCTATTATACCTAGGCTCTTTGTCTGTATATCCAATGCCAGCCTTAACTTCTAAATGCCTTTGTTTATAGCCTCTTAACTTTGCTTTATTCTGTTTACGAATATATGTAGCATCTGTTTCATTATAAACTACTTCCGGTATTTCCTGCGGTAACTGGTAATCTAAATTTTTAATCTTTTGATGCTCTTGTTTTTCCCGCTCTTCTATTCTCCTACCTTCCCGTATAACATTTTGTCTGATTGCTTCATGGCTCCAGCTTATTCCCAATAACTTATTTAAGCTATCTTCTACTTCCCGGTATGGACTCGCTGAGGCTAATGACCCTAGTAATTGTGCCATCTTTAAACTCATTCGCTGATTTCTATCTATCTTCAATGCCTCATCTAAAAGATACCTCGGCTTATTTGTTGCCTTTTCTTTGTATAATGTGCGGCTATATTGGATATCGCCTACCAGTGTCTGAAGATACTTTGTCTTCTTACGGATATTCTTAAGTATCCCTCTTGGCCTTTGAGCTCTTAAAACTTCATCGTATTCTTTTAAAACATGGACGAATGCGGTTTTGGCTGTCTCCTGTCTTATGTCAAAGATCATCTCTTCCAACGCTTCCAGTGTTAAATTCTCAGTCGGTATTTTTACCTTGACCGGTTTGAATTCTAGAGTTATCGTATTCATGGCGTAACTTACCTCCTTTAAGTTCGTCCTTAAAGACTTTTTGGTAAGTTTACGCCTTTTCTTATTTATTGGCAATATCTCTTGAAAAGAATTGCCTCAGGTTTCCTTTTAAGGCCATTCAAAAGAACTAAGCCATATTATAATACCTTTTCAAAAAAGCTTTTTCGCCTCCAGAGGGTATTAAACTACCTTACTATATCTTACACTAAGTTTGGGTGTGCCTAGGGGATAAAACATCGGCTATATTACAATAATCTTTCAACGATAAATCCTGAGGCCTGAGGCCCTCATCAATATTGATATTATTTAACACCCTGCTTATATATTCTTTCCCGCCAAACCCTAATAAAGCGTTTATAATCTTCTTCCTTCTAGCTGAAAATGCGTTCCTTATCAGCTTAAAAAGAAAATCTTCGTTTTTAGCCCTCACCTGTGGTTTATCAAAGAACTTGATTGTAATAAAAGATGCATCTACTCCGGGTACGGGATAAAAAGCACTCCTTGGAATATCGAAAATAATTTTAACATCGGCATAATACTGGATTAAACAGCTAAGATACCCATACTCTTTTGTATGAAAAGAAGCTGCTAGTTTACGGGCAAACTCTTTTTGAAAAGTAAAATAACCTTTCTTTATAAATTCTCTGTTGATTATTAAGTACCTTATTAAACGATTGCTTATATTAAAGGGGATATTCCCAAATACTACTGATTTTTCCTTTAGAAAACTTAAATCGAATGTCAAAATGTCACTGTTTATAAATCGAGTTGAATCCGATGCGAATCTTTCTTTCAAAAGACTTATAAGATTTGTATCTTTTTCTACACAATAAAGTTTTCTTGCTTTATGAGCCAGATGCCGCGTTATCTGGCCGCTTCCGGGGCCAATCTCTATAACTATATCGCCGTTTAGCTCCATAGATGATATGACTCTATTCACAAAACGTTTGTCTCTTAAGAAATTCTGGCCGAATGATTTCTTAAATCTCATAAAGAAAGTTTTCTTGCAAGTTTTATGGCGGAAACCATTGAAGAATGCAGTGGTTCAATGTTCTTGCGCATTAAATCGAACGCTGTCCCGTGTGCGGGAGAAGTCCTGATTATCGGCAGTCCCAGGGTAAGATTTACCCCTTTCGTAAAAGATAGGAG
>MVCW01000019.1 GCA_002049895.1 Candidatus Omnitrophica bacterium 4484_171
CCGGTGGAAAATATGAGGCCGGCCCTATACCCTTGCGGGCACAAGCACCCTAACGGGCACAGGCGGGCAAATAATGCTAACCGCATTATTTGGGTTAAGCGGATAGGGCCGCAATCAACCGGTATCACTCATTTATACAGCAACACCTTCGTGCTTTATTATAGAACAAATCCCCATTTAATTATAGGTCTCTTCTTAAAAGTAATTATCAGAATTTTATCTGGAAATGGCAGGCAAAAATGGCTTTTATAAACTGATCCCAATTGTTTATGCAAAAAGACGTTTTACTTAATATATATTTTTATATCTGCTTTTTCTCTTAAGTCTTTAAGCCACCGTTTAAAACCTTCGTACTTTTTAATCATCCCAACCCGTTTAAAATAATATTGCTTTCTCTTTTCAAACTCACGGGGATCAGCTCTTCTTATATTAAGTATCTTAAATACAGCATACCCCTTGTATATGGGAGCCGGATGGTAATAATCCCCGGATTCAAGTTTTAACATATTATAAGCATCATCCCTCTTGAACTTCCACATATGAATAAGGAAATCCAAAGCGACAAAGCCGGGACGCCTGAATTGTTTTGGGTCCTCCCTTTTTTTATCTCCCCAGGGGCCTGCTTCTCTTCTAACTTTTCTGTAAAAGTCTTCCGCGTCTTTTAAGCTTTTAAAAACAAGTACTTTGTTCGATGAAACTCTGAATATCCTTGGAAACTTCATATAAGCACGTTTTATTGTCTTGTACTTCTTTAAAATGTTACCGTATATGTTTTCATCAACAGCCGGCTCGTTGCCAGCATAAATATCCTGTCTTAATTTGTCAATCTTCGAAATAAAAGATATTCTTTTCCTAAAAACATCTTCAGATACTCCCATATTGTCTTTAATCCACTCTTTTAACGCCTTTTTGTTTTTCTTCCAATTAAATCTTACATTATTATCCCATAAAAGCTCCGCAATAGTTCCCTTAACTATCTTCTCATCTGATTTTATCTTTCTCTTGTATGCTTCGTAAGAGAGGACTAAATCGTCCCATATAAGTTTATCTAAAGCCCCTTCGGGAAGAGGACGCATTATCTGGCCATAGAAAGACTGTGCTTCCTTTAAATTGTCAAACTGAATAAGCTCTACAGACAAAGTATTATATTCATCTAAGAACTTTTGGTAGGCTTCTTTTTCCGTCACATCAGGTTCAATACTGTCTATAACCTGCTCTCTCAATTTGTTTAATTTTATAAGATGGGCAACCTGGTTTCTAAACAATTCAACTGGTTCTTTTAACTTATCTTTAACCCACTTCTTAAATGCCTTCTTATCTGTACGCCAGTTAAAACTTACTTTTTCCTGTCTCAATATTTTATCAATATAACTGTTTATCTCCACATCCATTGCTTTTATATCGCGCCGATATGCTTCATAAGATAAAAGCAATTCCTGCCAGGTTAAATCTTCCAGCTCCTTTTTGTTCTTAGGAACTGAACGCCAGGGAGCATTAAAGGTTTCGACTACCCGTTTGGCAAAATAATAATTTCCTAATGGAACTGGTATCCCGAAAAACTCCCCTGCAATTTCAGAAGAAACATCGCGCTCCTCAGCTTTATTGACAAAAGAACGCGTATCTGCATTTTGAGAAACACCGGCACAAACAGATAAAGAAATAAATAAAGATACTATGCAAAAGCATAATATTTTTCTTCTCATAAGCTTATTCTCCCCTTACTCTCCAAAGTTATTAAACTCATTTGCCGTATAAATACCTCGTGAAATAGGCTCAAGAAACTGTTTTAAGAAATAATTAAGGTTAGCAATGAATTTTTTAGGAACATAAACAATATCCTGCGCGTTAAGCCCGATATCTTCCTTAAGCTTGCCCTTGCGTAAAGCGCTTGCAAGATTAACTCTTGTGGCTTCAGGATGAGCAAAACCTCCTTTTATAACTATTACACTGTTTAAAACAGCATCTCTGGTAAATCCTCCTGCTAAAGCTATTGCCTCAAGAACAGTTTTCCTATCCTCAATAGAATAAACTCCAGGTGACCCCACTTCACCAAGGACAATAATCCTGCTTCCTCCTATTTTCTTTAACGACACTGAGACGTCAGGATATTTGATATAATCTTTAAGTCTCAATGTAATTTCATCGTCAAGTTCAGTAATGGTTAACCCCTGGGCGCGGACATCATTGATAAGAGGAAAAGAAATCTTACCGTCGGGACGCACAATAACTTCTTTGTTCAAATCAGGATTCTCCCATACACTAATATCAATAACATCTCCAACGCCTATAATGTATTCTTTACCTGACGGCCTTTCAGGCTGCGGCGTACTTGCTTTTAT
Source organism: Candidatus Omnitrophica bacterium 4484_171 (assembly GCA_002049895.1). GTDB lineage: Bacteria > Omnitrophota > Gorgyraeia > Duberdicusellales > 4484-171 > 4484-171. Next base: position 2,340 of record MVCW01000019.1, read on the forward strand.
ATTCTCGTTCTTAACAGTTTGCTTTTCAACTTCCTGTGGCGGGAGTTCACCTAAAATATCAAGGGCTTTTTTAAACTCCTGTTTAGCCTCGTCAAAAAGTCCGTGTTCGTAATAAATCTGCCCAAGACGGTAATGCTGGCGGGCTTTATCTTTTGGCGTAGTCTGCGAAAGCGATGGACAAGAATATACGGCAATAAAAATGAAGGATATACACAATATTCTTAAAGAAATCTTTCTCATGACAAAGTAATAAGGATATATTTCAGTCTATTGTGAGGGCTGTAATATTACCTCTACTCTTTTTTTCAAATTGTTTGCGTCATTCTTCACCGCCGAAGACGTATTATTGAGACTGTATTCCCCGCCTCTATTGCCATATATGAATTTCTTACTTTCCGTACCATAAGAATGTTCGTTGATAATTGTCTCCTGAGCATTTGACTCTCCAATAAGACCCTTGACTTCTCCAAGGCGCTCCTGAAGGGCTTTATTCAAATTTGTAACCTCCGATAACTTCTCTATCACTAAACGCTGATTTTCTTTTGACTGCTGAAGCGCCTCATCCATATTAGACAGCTTAAGTTTTAAATAAGCTATGCTGTCATTTAATGTTTCTATATCTTTATCCTTAGCCGCTAACTCGGCTTCTCTCTGGGACATAATCTTTGCAACTTCTTTTAGCTGATTCTTTAGGTCATTATACAAAGTCTTTATTCTGCCTAGCTCTTGATTCTGAAGCGCTACTTTACCTCTTAATATATCCATCTTTTCGTCGTTTGCTCGCCGGGGATAATTAAGCGCTGTTTCCAGCTTCTTAATCTTCGCCTCTTTCTTATCCAGCACATCAGAAATCTTGAGAAGTTTATTCTGAAGATTAGCGTTCAATCTTCTTAGATTATCCTGCGCATTCTTAATACTGCTTATCTCGTTCTGAAGATCCTCATCCTTTTTCCTAACCATATTTAGTCTAGCCCTCAACCTATTTATTTCTTCATCTTTGTTATCCAGCTCATCCTGCAACTTTCTTATTTTCCTTTGCCACAGGCGCGAGGAACTCTTTAAAGCAGAATTATCCCGCGCCTTCTTAAGAGCCCTTTCTAGATTATTTTTATCGTAATAAAGCTTATCGTACTGCTGTTTGAGAGCTGCCAATTCTTTCTTAAGTGAGGCTACTTCTCTGCTTTTTCTTGTGGCCTTCTTGGATGTTTCGGACGATGAAGAGATAATACTTGACTTATTTTGGCTAGCTATGCCTGCAAGCTGCTTTCTGCTCTTCTGTAATTCCTTTAGCAGCCTGACAATCTCGCGGCCATTGCTCTGGATTCTTGCTCTCATAGAAATGTTTTCTTTTTCTAAATTATCCTTATCTTTACGCAAAGAGTTTATTTGACCGTTTAGTTGCGCGATGGTATTTTGTGCCGCAGAAAGAGCGCTTTTAATTCTTGCGGGGTAGGAAAGTTCATCCAGTTCCTTTTTCAACGTACTTATCTGATTATTTTTCTCACCCAAATCTTTCTTAATTTCTTCTAATTGACTATTGGTTTTAGAGAGTTTATTTTCTAGAGTTGCGTTCCTTTCAATATTTTTCTCTAAAGCCATATTAACTTTTAAGAAATTATACCCTAGTGCCAGAGCGATGATTGTTATGCCAACAAGAGCTAAAGTAATGATTCTGTTCATACTTACTGGAATCCTTCCTGTCTGTGTGAAATAAAATTTTATATATTTATATTACAAAAACCCTTAAAGGCTTTTTGTAATATAAATCTTTGTATTTTTACTCAAATCTATTATCTTTTCTGTATCTACCTTTTTGCCTTCGTAATCATATACGATACCGACAACGGGACAGGAAGGCATCTTGGGAGTCTGGTTTATAACCTGGGCAATCTCTTTTGTATTGAGCTCAACAAATGTGCCTTTTGGGTATAATCCTACCTTTTCAAGGAAAGCTTTCAATATCTTCGGAGAAAAAGATGTCTTATCCTGCAGTATAATTTTAATTGCCTCCATAGGAGAATAACTGTTTCTATATGAACGTTTGTGTGTCAGGGCCTCATATACATCAACCATCCCTACTATTTGGGCATACTCATCTATATTGTCCGCTTTCAATCCGTAAGGGTAACCTGAACCATCCATGCGTTCATGTTCCTGCTCTACAATCCTTAAAGTTAACGGCTCAAGTAACTGGTGGATAAATTTTAACTGATTTACACCGTCTAAAGGGTGATTTTGTATCTTCTTTTTCTCCTGAGGCGTAAGCCCTCTCGGCTGAGAGAATAAACTTCTGTATTTATTCATACCTATGTCGTGCAAAAACGCCCCTATGCCTATATTGATTAATTCGTGGTCGCTGTATCCCAGACCCACGCCTACTTCAATAGCCAATATACATACATTCACAAGATTTAATATCATAAAATCAACATCATACGGCAGACGGCCAAATATATATTCAAACAGCTCCTGGCTGCCATTGCGGGAATAACCAACAAGTATCTCTGAGAGTTTCTTAATTTCGTCTATCTCTGATGTTTTTATTTCCTTTTCGGAATTAAATACTCTCTCCGCTAATGAAACAGACTTTCTATACAAATCCTCTATTTCTTTTTTCTCTCTGGGGCTGACACGCTTTAACTTCGTGCCGGGGTCGGAAAACTTGATATTTTTATCGGCTGGTATCTTTGCGCCATCTTTTAACGAAGATTCTTCTTCGTTGTCCAGAGACGAAAAATCTATATGATGACTATCCTTTCCCTTTCCTTTCCTTTTCTTATCATCACCAAAAATGTCAGAGAAATTAATCATGCGCTATCTATATTGTTCTTGCCCTCAGCAGGTTTTATGTCACCTAAATCTTCGCCTACATGGTCAACAATATCTTTATCAACCATCTCTTTCTTCTTGATAAAACCGCTTAAGAGCGCCAAATCGCAGATATTATTTATTGCCCGCGGCATGCCTTTTGATAAAGAAAATATTTCATCATAAGCACTGTTAGTAAAAATACTTCTTGATGAACCCGCTACCTTCAAACGGTAATCTATATATTCCCTTGTTTCTTCCTTGTCAAGAGAAGAAAGCTTATATCGTATAGATAATCTTTGCTTTAGCTGAGGAATCCTCTCAACTTTCTCTTCCAGCTGTGGCTGCCCCAAAAGAACAAGCGTGAAAAGTACCGAATCTTCACTCTGAACGTTAAGAAGTAACCGTATTTCTTCTAAAAGGTCGTCTCTCTGGATACTTTGGGCTTCATCTACTACCACAACCGCATACATCCCCTTACGCGCGTAATCCTCCAATACTTCCTGTATAGAACGCAGAAAATCCATCTTCTCCGGAGAGGTAATGTTGAGCTTTGCCCCTAATTGATAATGAACTTCTTTTATAAACTCCAGGGGATTAAGCCTTGGATTTGTGACAAAGACAAATATGTACTTATCCTCGGAAAAAACTTTTTTTAGCACACGGCTTAAGAAAGTTTTTCCTGTTCCGTACTCACCAGTCAAAAGGACTCCCAGCTTCTTCTGACGCACAGCGTAATTCATCCTTGCAAGAGCTTCCTTATGCTTAACGGAATAGTAAAAAAACGAGGCGTCATTTATGTTTTCAAAAGGCATCCTTACCAGTCCCCAATACCCTGTATAAATATAAACCTCCTTTTTCTATCTATAAGATTTATCTGCGAATAATCTGTTTTGATACGCTCTTAAATGAGTAATCATCTGAACTTCCGCCCTTAGGAAAACTTATGATACCATGCATCTTTGTTATATCCGAAGCAGCTTCTCCGCGAATAAACACTACCTCCCCGGTTGTTTTTGTCTGCATCGTCTCCCACACAAGAACACCGTTATCTTTAACCGTCAAAGTATAATTTGTATAAGAGAACCCTTTATTAAGCAGGCTTTCAATACCTATCTTGTTATCTTTAAATATTGCAGCGTCTTTTGTCTTTTCGCCGCCTTTTAGAGGTGAAACTTCTATATCCCACTTGGAATTGTTTAAAGCTGCTCTTTTTTGTTTAATAAGCCGCTCTTTTCTTAACCGTTCCTTATCATCAGGGGTTTTTACAGGTGATTTTTTGGAAAAAACTTTTTTTGAACGGCTAACAACCGGCAGTGTAGCTGTCTTTTCCTCTGAAGTTACCTTGTGAACAGCCGGCGCTTTAACGGGCTGCGGGTTGACAGTTTTTGCTTTAACTGTTATTTCATGAGACGTACTCTTGGGAACCGAAGACGGAACTCCCCCCGAAGAAGCCATAGCTACGCCGTAATAGATGCAAAAAGAAATAATTGTAAATAAAAAAAATTTTCCCTTCATCTTCCCTCCTCCTTGTATTATTTAATAGGCTGCTTTCCCTCCCATGCCTGCCATGTAAGAATATATTTTTTAACCCAATCCACATCTTTATCTCTTTTCTTAGACAACCTTAAAAACTGCCTAAAATGCTCTATGGCCTTGGGGCGATTCACTAAATACTGGGCATATATATACCCAAGGTTAAAATGCGTATAAGCATCATCGGGGTTCAAATCTAGAGACTTCTCAAATTCTGCAATAGCACGGCGATATTCCTTGTGCTCTGTATAAAAGACTCCTAAATTATAATGCATAAGAGCAGTTTCCTTAAGAAGCATCTTGTTTTCGCGGGCCATCTCCGAAAACTTCCTGGGGATATAATCCAACTTTTTCTCAAGCTTCCGGTTCTTAGAAAGAGCTTCTCTGTATTGCTTGCTGACATCGCGCAACTGACGCCTGTATGCCTCCGCCGCTGCCTTCGCTTCTATTTTTTCACCCTCTATTTTATGAATTCTGGAATTAAGCTCCTGTATTTGTGCTTTCAACTTCCTGTTATTATTCTCTGTTTCTTTTAGTTTTTTCTTTGTTATACCCACTATTTTATATTCTATCTCCATATTTTCAATATGTTTCTTGAGAGCATCTATCTGTTCATTTTCATTCACAATCTGCTCGTTCAGGTTCTTTATCTGACCGTTTAACTCACTGATTTTATCAATAAGACTTTGCTTCTCCTTTTTAAGTTTATCATTATAATCGCTTATTTGTTTGATTTTAACCTCTGAATCGTTAAGTTTAGCTTTATACTTAAGGAGATTCTTAATCTGGCTTAGAATATTATCCCTGTCTTTAACTACCGCATCGTAATCTGCCTTAAGCTTTTCATATTTGTATTTAAGAGTACCTTCATCCTGAACGGAGGAAGTATTATTGACCTGGGAATAGACACCAGATACACCAAGTGTTGTAAATAAGAAACATATAGTCAGGATTATTTTATAAATACGTAGCATAAAATATACCATTCTTGCCCATTTATCTCATTGGCTTTGGAGACACTGCCTCTATGCTGTTTAAAAAGCTGTAATCGCGGTATGATTTATACGTATAGTTTATAGGTTCCTTTGTAAAATTAGGATACTTTTTATTTTCTTTGTCCAATTTGTATCCAAAGTCTCTCTCGTATCCTGTAGTCAGCTCATCGCCTTCTATAATATGCGGTGTAACCATAACTAAAAATTCCGTCCGTTCTTTTTGCTTGTCGCTTGATCCAAGGATAGACCCTAAAATAGGTATTTTCCTCACAAAAGGGACTTCCTTGGACGTCTCAGTCTCAGTGTCTTGTTCCAAACCTCCTATAATTACGGTAGAGCCGTCTTTTACCATAACTGTCGTCTCAGCGGTAGATGTACTGATGATAGGAATATTGTTGTTAGTAGCGGTGGTTAAATATGAAACTACAGAGCTGATCTCGGGCTTAACGTCTAAAGTCACATATCCGTCATTGTTAATCGTAGGCGTTAAGAAGAGCTGGATACCAACATCAACATAAGTAACTGCTTCCGCAACAGTAGTAGTGCTTGTTGTCTGGGTAGTAGTATTTGTAATATAAGCTTGTTTTTCTCCTATATGTATTTTTGCCTCATGATTCTCAATAACGGCTATTTTCGGAGTCGCAACTATCCTTGTATTACCCATACTAAGAAAATATTTCATCAACACATCAAAATCATTCCTGCCAACTACCCCTACATGAACCTGCTCGGTTCCTACTCCTTTTGTGCCGGAAGTATAATCACTTGTTGTCCCGCTAAAAGGATAAGAACCCACATAGCCTACATCATTTAGAACTTGTTGGCGCGAGCGCCATGAAGATGTAGCTGAGCCTACCGAGCTAAAAGGATAAGAGCCAAGATAGGTAAGACCGTACTTTCTGCCTAAATCGAAAAGCCCTTCCCATTCAAAACCTTTACTCATCTCATTTGTGAGTTTTACCTTAATTATTCTTACATCCATTAAAACCTCCCGCGTCTTGCGGTCCAAGCTTTTAATTAACTTCTGTATGTCTTTAACCCTGCCGGGAAGCGTTTGGACGATTACCTGATTTGAGCGTTCATCTGCGCGTGCAGAGCCTATCTTTTTCTTGTCAAGCTGGCTCTTAAGCTGATCGGCTATATCCTTGGCTTTAGCATATTTTAAATCAAACACTTTTATAACTGTAGTTTTTTTCTCGAGTGAATCTATAACATCGCTTATTTCTTTTATTTTAGGCGGAGTATCCATAACCAGTATACTTGCAGAATCAGCATCGAGAATGATTTTGCCTTGGTTACTCTTTAATTTGCTGCATAAAGCAAATGCTTGTTCAGGAACAGCATAGTGAAGATGAAATACTTTCACTACGCGGGTGTCAGAGAAATTCTTGCCATATAGTTCCTGGTATTCCTTCTCAGTCATAACATTATATATACTTCCTTTCTTATCATAAGCAAGACCGTTAGAACGCAGCATTATGTCAAAAACATCACCCAAAGAAGCATTATCGACATTTAAACTAACGCGTCCTTTAACATTCTTGGTCGGAATAATATTAAGCCCTGTCTTCTTAGAAATAAACTTAAGGGCGTCTACAATCTCTATATTCTTAAAATCCAAAGATATCTTCTCATCCAATATTGATTCTTTATATCCTTTAATATGGTTGTCCGCATACACAAGTCCCTGGACAGAAACATCCATTACTGTTATAGTGGCTGCCAGTAAAAGCGGAATAACTATCCTTTTCATTTACGGCCTTCTATTGACTCCTGAAGCAAAAGATACCTGCGGGCTTTGTCGGAATCAGGATCATTAGGAGCCAACCTTAAATAATCCCTGAAATACTTTACGGCTTTTTTCTTATCGTTTAAATATTCAGAATAAATAACCCCAAGATTATAATGAGCATCGGCATCTTGAGGATTTATTTCAAGAACTTTATTAAACGACTCTGCTGCTTTTTTGTAATCTCCTCTTTGTGTGTAAAATACGCCGATATTATAATGGAAAAGCGTCTTTTCTTTCTTAAGCTGTTTCTTTAGCTGAGCAAGTTCCGCCATACTCTGCGGCACTCTCGTTACCCTGCTCTCAAGAGATCTATTCTCGCTGGTAAGCTTTTTATTCTGAGAACTTAACTCAATTATAGTCTTCCTCGCGACATCTAAATCCGCTGCTGCTTTCTCATACTTATTCTTAAATTCATCTCTTTCTTTCTGCAAAACGCCTATTAAACTGTTAGTTTTTGATATGGTATCTTTATATGTGCTGTTCTCAACCGCAAGCCTGTTTGCCTTTTCTGTCAGAACAGCTATCTTAGTTAAGCATTCTATACTTTTGTCCTGTATCCTATTCTTCTGTGCCTGAAGGATGATATATTTATTCTTAAGATCCATGACATCATCGGGAAGATTATTCTGCATCTCCACGTTCTTTCTGTACTCGGCAATCTGAGATTTAAGGTTTTCTATCTCATCGGTAAGATACTTCCTGTCTTTTAATATGTTTTTTACTCTCTTATTAACATCATTAACCAATCTCTCATTGTCCTTTTTAAGCTTTTCTATGGTATCTTTTGCATCTAACAACTGAAAGCCCATCTTTTTGTTTTCTTCTTCAAGCATCAGATTCTGTTTATTAAGTTCTTTTTTGTCTTCTGTGAGCTTTTTATTCTCCGCCTCCGCAAGAATATATTTCTCTCTTATCTTCTTGCTTTCTTTCTTAAGAGAGCCGTATTCCGCCTTAATGCTGCTGTACTTTTTCCTAAGCTTTCCTATATCTTCCTTAAAAGAGAAAAATAACCCATAAACATATACACCTGAAAGCGCAACCACCACACCAAGAATAAAAGTTAAGATTGTAGAAAGTTTATTCTTCATAATCACCTGAATGTTTTGATTTTTAACAACCCGCTATTTTCTACTTTGGGAGAAATCCGCTCCTCGGATTTCTCACTTTTACTGCCTGAATATTCTTTTGTCTGTTTGATATTGTCCTGACCCGTTTTTTTTGTGCTATCAGCAACTAAAACATTGCCGCTTACTATAGTCGGTGTAATCATAACCAACAGCTCTGTCCTTGATTTCTCAGGAACTTTAGAAGTAAACATCTTGCCCAAAAGCGGAATACTGCTTAAAAATGGGGTCCTTTTTTCTGTATTTGTACTTTCATTCTTCCTCAATCCTCCGATAACAATAGTTGTCCCATTCTTTGTCATAACTGTAGTTTCTGCCAAAGAAGTATCAATTATTGGAATCTCATTATTGGTAGGCGTAGTCAACACGCTTACTACACTGCTCACTTCAGCTTTTACTTTCAGAGTGATATATCCTTCTTCGTTTATGGAAGGCGTTATAAAAAGCTGTGTCCCTATATCAACAAAAGTAACCTCCTCGGAAACCGTACTCGTAGTCTGACCCGTTGTTGTCGTTGTCGTAACATAAGCCTGCTTTTCTCCTACGTGAATTTTTGCCTCCTGATTGTTGGTAATTACTATCCTTGGCGTAGAAACAATCTTTGTTTCTCCTATTTCCTCAAAATATTTTATTAAAAAATCGAAGTCGTTCTTACCCACCAATCCTATATGCATCTCTTCCGTGCCTACCGAAGGCGAGCTTGCAGAATAATTTGAAGTAGTACCGCTGAAAGGATAAGAACCAACATTTCCTACATCCTGAAAAACCTGCTCTCTTGAACGCCAGGCATCAGTAGTAGCCTGCACAGCACTGAAAGGATAAGAACCAAGATAAGTAAGCCCATGTTTTCTCGCCACATCAAAAAGACCTTCCCATTCAACACTCTTAGTTGTGGTATTACTCAATTTAACTTTAACAATCTTTGCGTTAATAAGAACTTCTCTCGTTTTCCTGTCAAGCTTCTTAATAAGTTCTGATATCTGCTTTATCCTATCCGGCAAAGTCTGTACAATTACCTGGTTCGAACGTTCATCCGCGCGTATTGAACCAACTTTTTTGGCATCCAGCTGGTTCTTAAGCTGTTCGGCTATGTCTTTCGCGTTTGCGTAATTGATATCAAACACCTTTACAACGCTTTCCTTTTCAAATTTATTAATGGCATCGCTAATTTCTCTTATTTTCTCAGGAGAATCCAGTAACACTACTGTCCCCGACTCAGAATTAACGACAACTTTGCCTATATCGCTCTTTAGGGCATCGCAAAGGCTGAAAACCTGTTCAGGGACAGCATAACGAAGATGAAATATTTTAACCTTCCTTGTATCGGAAAAGTTCTTCCCATAAAGGGCTTTATATTCTTCTTCCGTCATAACATTATAAATATCTCCTCTTTTCTCATAAGCAAGGCCGTTAGAACGGAGCATTATGTCAAAAACATCGCGCAGCGGAGCATCTTTAACCATTAAGTTTACTCTTCCTTTAACACCCTTTGATGTCACTATATTAATATTGGCTTTCATCGCAAGGAATTTCAAAGCATCAACCACTTCTATGTTGCGTAAATCAAGGGAAATCTTGCCTTTTAATCCATTATCTATAGATGATGGGTACACAAAGCTACAATAGCCTGACAGGAAAGCTGTAACAAGCAGCATGAATCTTGTATTCTTCATTTTAATTCTATATTTTCCCCCTCTAAATTAAGAATTACTTTATCTCTTAATATCTTTTTAACCAGAATATTGTTAATAAGGTCGCCCTCTTTTACAAAAAGTGTTTTCTTGGCACGTGTATCCTCAATCATCGCATCGGGATTATTGCTCCATGAAATTCCTACTAACTTAAGATAACTCGTTTTTTTGGCTATAGCCTGGATATTTTTGGTCTCTTTCGGCTCTGGCTGTTTGGCTGTAACAATGTTAAAAATATCTCTGTTTTTTGCTTCATTAAGATAATATTTCAATTCTTTGAGGTTTGAAATACTGCGCCGTGAGTAAAAAGACGGTTTTTTTGCCATCCTAAACGCAGACGCCACTTCTCCCTTAATATGAATCATAGAGGAAG
>MVCW01000096.1 GCA_002049895.1 Candidatus Omnitrophica bacterium 4484_171
GCCCCGTATCTTTAAACCCCAGGCCCGCCGGCGCCGGAGAAAGATACCCTACGGTGAAAGATATAGATATAATCTTTATGATGCTAAGAATTGTTGGATGAAAGTTGAAAAACCGAAAAAGAAAAAAGTAACAAAGGACAAATAGTGCTGTATTAAGAACAACAAGAGGCGCAATAATAATAATTCTCACCCATCTTTCTTTAAAATAGCGCCATACACTTTTTAATACACTAACCAGCTTATCTTTCTTAAACCACGCTGTTATAGCAAAGATAATCAAAAAAGAAATAATAAACCAGGGGATTTTTACGGCGATTTTTGCCCCAAAACAAATTCCCAGCCCCAGCCATAACGACACCCCCAGCGCCTCTAAAAGCAAAAATGCCGATAATGCCTTATAGAAAGGCAAATTTTTAGTGCGGGAAAGATAGCTCGCGGTGAGATACCCCGAGCCGGTAAAAAGAAGTTTATTGAGCGCCGCAGCGGCAGTAATGAGCTTAAAGGCCTTTTTTATGGTTAATTCAGGATATATAAGAATATAAAAATCAACCGCGTTGACAATAGAGATTAGCAGAAGAATTAAGACTATATAAATTATCTCCACAATTTTACCTTTGCCCACCCGGCGTGCGGGCAAAAACTCCGCTCTCTTGGAAATTACTTCCTGCAAACCGCAAGCAAACCTTTACAAATTGGAGGAAATTTGCTTAAAAATCTATGAAGTTTCTTGATAAATCTATATTATAAAAAGGTGAAAGCCAGCCGAACTCACTGTGAACTTTAACTTTATTTCTTGCAAACAGCTAAAATGTCTAATGAATCTTCTATTTTCGTTTTCTCTATTCTATAAGATACAGGAAAATCCTTATGTTTATATTCAGCTATTTTATTATTCATATTTTTCCCAAGACTAATCACATTTTTTAGAAAGCGAAATGTTTCCAGGACTGTCGAAGTAATTGCTGGAGGAAGTAACCTTCGTAAATTAAAGAAATCAAAAGAAACAACCTTTAAATTGTGTCTAATCCTCTCTAACTCCAATCTTTTAATATACTCACAGGCATCTATTCCTAAAATCTCTACTTCTTTAAAGTTTTCTTTTAACAGAGCTTTTAATTCCTGTGGCGTATATTCTCTAATATGGTATATATTCCATGGTTTTACTCCTCGAGGTAGCCTGAGTAGCCGGTTGGGAGTAGAAATAATAAATTCCCCTCCTTTTTTCAATGTTCTAAAAACTTCGGCGATAAACTTTTTATCATCTTTTATATGCTCAATCACCTGAAAAGAAACTATTGCATCAAAAGCATCATCAGAAAAAGGGATCCTTCTCCCATCATATAATTTAAAATGGCAATTGCTTCTATTGTAATCTTTTGACGCCTTCTTTATAATTCTCTTATCTATATCTATCCCTGTAACTTCTTTTATCGAAGAGGCTAGTATATCTGTTCCATACCCCTGACCACAGCCTAAATCTAAACAGAAACTCTGATGGGAAATTATGGTTCCTACCCATTTGTATATAAATATTTCTTTTAAATACAGTAAGTATTCCTCAAAAGAGGTAATATTTTTGTTGATAATTCTTTCTCCACTCACAATAGCTACATCCTCTATTTATTACGGACGACCGCCCAAAAAGAACACCCATCAGCTATCCTTCTGCTTTTCTATAGTCATGGCTAAGCTTCAATACACAATTACCTATTTCTTAGTTCTTCAAATACCTCTAGGTATCTCTTCGTTATCCTCCCCCATCTAAAATTATCTTCCACCGTCTTCCTTGCTTTTTCTCCCCATTCCTGCCGCAAACCATCATCATTCAACAATTTTAAAATCTCATTCTTAAACCCTTCGGCATCTAAAGGAGAAATCGGGCTGCCCGCGGCGCCGTCCAACAGGGCGTCTTTTATCCCTTCTAAATCTGACGCTATAACCGGGACTTTACAGGAAACTGCCTCCAACGCCACTATCCCGAATCCTTCCAAGTCTCCCTTAACCGGAATATTGGGCATTATGAATATATCGGCTATATTATAAACTATTTTTAGAAACCCATCGTCTATTCTGCCCAACAATTTAATCCAGCCGGAGAGCTTTCTCTCTTGAATAATGCTCTCAATTTTTCCGCGCGTGGGGCCATCGCCGACAACAACATAAATAAAATCTTTGTACTCCTCTAAAAGCAAAGGGATAACTTTATCTATAAACCAATGGACGCCTTTTCTTTCTATTAGCCTTCCTACAGAAACCAAAACCTTTTTATGCTGTATGTCCAATCGGCTCTTCTCTTTAAATCTATTTTTCAATCCCTCTTTATCTTTCTCCGCGTAGAAACTATTCTCAAACCCGGGAGAAATTACAATAATCTTATTCTTAGCAATTCCCCGTTTTAAACACTCTTCTTTAGCGGCTCTACTGATGCATATTACTCTATCAAGCCTCATAATACATTTAGGAATAATCAATTGATATAGAACATTGTTATAGGTAATATCCAGACCATTAATAGTTATAACTACAGGAATTCTAAAAAACTTCAAAATAATCCCAACGACAGAAATAAAACCTTCATTGAGATAAACTATATCAACTTTATTCCTTATCAAGATAAATGAAGCCTTCATCAAGAAATAAGGCAGAATCAAGAATAGCAATTTCTTAGAACCGCTCCATTTTAAAAGGATAACATCGGCTTCTTTCTTTAAATAAGAATAAAGATAGTAGGCAACTTTTTCTAAACCTCCTATCTGAGGAGGAAAATTACGCGTGATAAAAAGAACTCTCATCGAATTTTCAACCTTTAACTATCTTTACAAACTGCGCTTTTGTGCCTATGCCTATATGAATCATTTTACCCCTTGTCCACCCGTCGGGTGCAGTTTTGCGGTTATTATACTGCCAGCAGCCATCTTAATCACATTTTATACGCTTCTTAAAATTTTACAACCTTTTGTTCCACCCGCCGGGTGCAGTTTTACGGTTATTCCAAAGTTAGATGCTTAATCTTATCTAAATCTCTTTGGTAAGAAATCCTATCATCTACGAACGTTTTATACTGCTTCGGAGCAATATCCAGAATGTTTTCAAAACTGCAAATTTTACCGCCTTCTTCAACCTCTCCTAAAAATTCCTTGTAGGAGGAAAACAGCCAATCTTCCGGCTTATCTGCCAAAAATGCGGTTACAGGGTTCAGATGTATATACCGCGTTAAATGCAAAAGCTGCTCGTCCGTAGAAACCAATACATTTTGAAACTCCCTCTCCCATAAAGGGCCTTTTCTTTTATGTTTTAAATTGAAATAACGAGTATAACTATTGGAAATCTGAGACATAAAAACTGATATGCCTTTATCTTTTAACTGTTTCAGGATTAAATGAAAATGAGTAGGCATAATACAGTAAGCAATTATGCTTACAAGCTTATTGGCCTTTTTAATCTCCAGGTCTTTTTTCTCCGGGATAACATTCTTTCTCTTCTTCCACTCAGAAAATCTTTGTTTCTTCTCTCCCCTTTGATAGTAAGAGAAAAGTTCTCTCATTCTTGAAAACTCAACAGTGATATTAAATATTTGATACCTAGCAATGCTTCTATTGTAAATATGATAAATTTCGTCTTTTACCAATGGAAATTTTCTAATAGTAGCCATATTTATCTAACCTCTTAAAACCTTAACTGCACCTGTCAGGTGAAATAGGTTGATAATTCTAAGGCACCCGGCGGGTGCGGACAGGTAAATACAATTTTGGTTATTCAATTTTGAATAGGCCTGTATTGCCGATTCTATAAATGAGTTTCAGCCTGGCCCTGTATCTCTGCAAAAAAGGAGCAATATACATATGAGTTTCGCGGGAAAAATTATCAACTATTAAATATTTTGCGTTATACTTTCTGAAAAAGCGCCAGATAACATCGGGCTCATTCAAAAAAGGATATGCCACAGATTTATGCCCGGAATAAAAATAAGTTATGCGGGGCTTACGCGATACTATTACAGCCGGGGAAAGTAAATTGTCTTTCGCCCATACATTAATCATAAAGAAATTTCTGAGCGCAGAAGGTAATTTTCCGAACGATAATGGCCTGGCTGCGGGTAAAGAAGCGGTATTTGCGGATAGCAGTAATACCAACAAAATTACTTTAAAAGATAAAGATTTTACATATTTAAAAGTAAATATAGCAAGATAGGCGTAAATCAGGGGAATAATAGGAATGAGAAACCTTACTCCTTCCTGATAAGGCCAGAATACAATAACGGCCAGATAAAGAAGAAAATAGCTATTGAGAAAATGTGTCTTTTCTTTTCTATTCAGAACTATGCCTCCCGCTACCAGAATAAATATCAGAAACTTGAGCAGCTTCTGCCCGAAAGATAACATCTTGACTTTTAACGGCAATATTAGCTGTGTGAACATATCTAAATAATAAAACAAATTATTCCCCAGTCTTCTTAAGAACAAGAAAGGGTGCTGAAAAATTGTGCCGGAAGATGCCGAATAAGGATTAAGGCCAAAAATGCCGGCGCAGGATAACGAAGAGTGAGGATGTAAAAGAACAATAAGCAGCCACATAAAAATAAAACAGGCTGCAGGGCCGCGGAAAGAAAAAGCACAGTTAAAATGCCGTAGCTGGTAAATACCCTCCTGTCTTTTAGATAGAGGTAAGTAAAGAATATGGCGGCGAAAGAAAAAGCTAAAAAAGGCACATCTGACAATATATCGGATAGAGCATAGTGTAGAAAATAAGGGTTAGTAACTACTAATAAACTTATTGCGGCAGCCTGGCTCAGTTTCATAGTTCGGGAGAAGAAGAGAAATATAATCCCTACTGCCGCAAAACCTGCCAGAGCCACTGCAATCTTAAAATGCAAAAAACTATTGCCTAAAAAAACGGCCGGCACAAGGAAAGAAGGAAAGAGAGGAGGATAATGACTGAAAAAGGGAACAGAGGGATAATTTACCGCCCGATAGCCGATGCCATGCGCCAGACTGCGTGCTAATATAATATACTGGTAGGAATCTCCTCCTAAAGAAATATAATCTCCGGATATAAAGACAAAAAACTCCAGCCAATAGACAAAAGAAATAAGAAGGAAAATCGTTATTTTATTTACGGCATATTTACGGTTTGGCACAAGATTATTAATGGCTTAATCTATATTTAAATAAATAAAATAATGCCTTTAGCCCATCAAGAGGTTTTATTTTTTGCCCTCTTTATAGCTCCGGCCGCAATAGGTAATGGGTACTTCGTATAGGCGCATTTTTTTTAAGTATTTTTGCAGTAATCTCTGCTTCAAACCCAAAGCCGGAAGACGAAAAATGCTCGTTTATAATTGTCCGACGCTTAAAAGCCTTCGCGCCTGTTTCCATATCTGAAAGCATCGTATCAAAAAGAATATTGGTAAGAAAAGTAAGAAAACGGTTGGCGAAATAGTGCCAGAAATAAAATACGCGGTGTATTCCTAAAAAACGCGAGCCATAGACAACATCCGCCCATCCTTTTATTAAAGGCTTAAGCGGAACGGGATAATTCTCCCGGGGTAGATACTCTAAATCAGCATCCTGAATAATAATTATATCTCCGCCTGCTTGCTGCAGGCCGCTATTTATAGCAGCGGTTTTACCCTGATTTGCCTTATGAAATATTTTCTTTATTCCCCTGTGCCTCTCTAAAAACTCCCGCGTTCCATCGGTAGAGCCATTGTCAACTACGATTATTTCTATTTCTAAATTTAACTTAAGGCTTTCTACTTCATCAATAATTTTACCTATAGTATTTATCTCATTAAAAACAGGAATGATGACGGAAAGCTTCATTTATTATCTATCCTGTCCATTCTTAGGTTAGCTATCTGCTCTGAGATAAGTCCGAGCATAAAAATAATAATTGAGGTTGTAAAAAGAAGAGCACTCATATTAGTAAAGCGATGGAAGCTAATAAAGGTATACAAATAATACAAAAAGCCGCATGAAAAAAAGAGTAATGATACGGGCAGGAATATCTTCAAAGGAGAAAAGAAAACACTAATCTTCATTATAATAATGAAAAACCTTGTACCGTCAGCAAACAGATTTATTTTACTTCTCCCCTCTCTCCTTGGGAAAGCCTTAACAGAAACAAATGAAATAGGAAAAGATGCTTTAATAAAGGAAAGCGTCAACGTAGTAGGATACGAAAACGTATTAGGTAATAGATATAAGAATTTGATTGCTTTATCTCTTTTTATCGCTCTAAAGCCCGAAGTGAGGTCTTTTATCTTAACTCCGCTTACATAAGTAGCTAAAACATTATAAATATTATTTGCTAATCTACGCCAGGATTTCTGCCCCAAAGATGGGCGCTGGCCAATTACCATATCAAATTTATCTATGTCTTTAAGCAGCTTGGGAATTTCATCCGGCGGATGCTGGCCGTCTGCATCCATAAGGACAACAATATCACAAGAGGCTTCTCTTATCCCTCTTTTGATAGCAGCACCATTGCCCATGTTATAAGGATTTCTTATAACTCTTGCGCCGCACTCCTGGGCTATTTTTGCAGTACCGTCAACCGATGAATCGTCTACCACAATGATCTCTGTATCTCTCCCAATAGCGCTATAAATACCTTCGATCACTTTCTCTACGGAATCCTCTTCATTGTAAGCAGGCAATATAACACTTACTTTCATAACCTTATTATATTTTTAGCAAAGAAAATAATCAAGAGAATAATGAGGTCTCACCACCAAGAGCTATAAACCTTTATATCATAAGAAAATAAACCCCGTTAGAAAGACCGGATACAATGGGTATCTATTCTTAACAGTAAAAAGCCTTTTACCATAACCATTCTTTCTAACGGGGTAAAAAGATGTGGATTATAGTCGCAAAAACACATATAATATAGTTAATGCACTAAGCTATGCGGGAGAATAGAAATTCTAAAGCAAAGATTCTCCTTATAACGGAAGACGTTAAGCTTCAAGATTATATTGCCTTGATTCTTATAGGAGAAGGTTACATTGTAAATACATATACTTCCGGGAAGGAGTTATTAAATAATATCAACAGAGAACCTTTTGATTTAATTATAGTAGGTTTTTCTTCTCCTAATATAAATGGTCTGGATATATGCAAGAATATAAGAGAGACATTCCTCCTTCGTCAAACACCCGTAATTATGCTTCTCGACGATAACGACCCGCTTAATAAAGCAAAATCTATCTACAGCGGAGCCGATGATTACATAGAAAAATCATTATTATCAGCGGAACTTCTCTTAAGAGTAAAAACTGCTCTCTGGAGAATGTACCGATATAAAGATGTCAATCCATTAACTAAATTGCCAGGCGTGTCATCTGCTCTTAAGGAACTGCGGTCCGAGATTGAATCAAAGAAGCACTTTGCCGTAGGTTACGCTGAGCTATATAAATTCAGAAGATTCAACGACAAATATGGTTTCTCAAGGGGAGATGAAGTAATAAAATACACAGCGGAACTTATTAGAAAAACACTTGTAGAATTCGGGAGTGCTTCTGATTTTCTCGCCCATTTTGGAGGAGACGATTTTATATTTATAACTGCTCCGGAGAGTATAGATGTGATGTGTAAAGAAATTATAACCGAGTTTGACAGCAATATTCTATCTTTTTATGATGTTGAAGACAGGAACAGAAGAAGCATTATTGTAAAAAATAGAAAAGGCGGACTTGACACTTACCCCATCCTTAGATACAGCACAGATAATGCAGGTCACACAGGAATTAAAAAACTACGCAAAAAAGTTTGACAAGAGCATGTACGCAAAAGAAAGAAGACATTCTTTCCCCCCTCATTAATAAAGGCTACAAGCCTCAAAGAAGAGATTCATAAAAATATATTCGCCTTATGGCGAATGAAATATGCCCCGACGTTTCACAATTATTGTCTTTAGTTGTAACTCGTGATGCTTTAATTGATGCGGGCTACTACAAAGCCGCTCAAGAAATTCTAAATCGAACTGGTGTCGTT
>MVCW01000097.1 GCA_002049895.1 Candidatus Omnitrophica bacterium 4484_171
TGAACTGGATGAATAACATTCAGGACTGGTGTATATCGCGCCAGATATGGTGGGGGCACCGTTTGCCGGTCTATTATTGTAAGAAATGCCAGGAAGCAGGAAAATCCGAAGTCCAAAATTCAAAATCCGAAACAGGTCCCAAACCCCAGACTCCAAATCTCAAACAAGAATATGGGGTTATTGTCTCGAAAGCAAAGCCGGATAAATGTCCTGTTTGCGGTTCAGGCGAAGTTTATCAGGAAGAAGATGTTCTGGATACCTGGTTTTCTTCATGGTTGTGGCCTTTTGCCACATTATATTGGCCTGGAGAGAATGAAGATTTAGAATATTTTTATCCCACGGATATTCTTGTTACCGCTTCCGAGATACTGTTTTTCTGGGTGGCAAGGATGATTATGGCAGGCCTTGAATTTACGGGGAAAATCCCTTTTCATACCGTGCTTATCCACGGGACAGTTCGTGATGAAAAGGGCATAAAGATGTCAAAGTCTTTAGGCAATATCATTGACCCTCTTGAAGTCATTGATAAGTTTGGGGCCGACGCTTTAAGGTTTTCTCTTATGATGCTTGCTTCAACAGGCTCCGACGTATACCTTTCCGATGAGAAATTTCTTGTTGGCAGAAATTTTGCTAACAAGATATGGAATGCTTCAAGGTTTATAATGAGCAAGGTTGATGCTTTAGGGTTAAAAATCGAAGACCTCAATATCGATGAACTGGATGGGGTTGATTGCTGGGTTATAGATAAACTTAATAATACAATTAGGGAAGTTACGGATTATCTTGATAACTACCGTATAAATGATGCCGTAAAAAAAACTTATGAGTTTTTCTGGCATATATTTTGTGATTGGTATATAGAGATTATAAAAAATGATTTTACCCAAAACAAAGCGAAGATACTTCTTTTGTGCCTTATTTCTTCCTTAAAACTTATTCACCCGGTTATGCCTTTTATAACTGAGGAAATTTTCCAGATGTTAAATGAGAAATTTCTGTTGTTGAAAGACGGCAGTATTGTAAAATCAAAGTGGCCTGATAAAATTGATACAAGCTGCAGTCAGGATGACGCAAAGAACATAGAGTCTCTTGTTGATCTGGTTAAAGGAATAAGAAACTTAAAAGTTGATTTGGGAATTGCCCCTCTCAAGAAGATTAAAGCGCTCATAAGGGTAGATGACAATAAAAATGTTATCTTAGGCCGGAATATAGGATGGGTGGCCCGCCTTTCTAATCTTGAGAGAGTTGAGTTTAAAAACACCCTTTCAAGGGTCCTTTTTAAGAATGATTATCTTGGTTTAGATTTCGTGTTTGACGGTTTTGACGCGGAAAGTTACGTCTCATCTTTAAAGAACAAGATAGGCAAGCTGGAGGCATTCCTGGATAAATCTTCCAGAAAGCTTAAAAACGAAAGTTTCTTAAGTAAAGCGCCGAGGGAAACCATAGATAAGGAAAAAGAAAAGCATGAATCCGGTTTGGCTGCCGTTAGCCGCCTTAAAAAGCTAAAAGATGCGTTATCTGGATAATAAGAAAGTTGATAGTATTGTAAAAGAAGCCTTGAGAGAAGATATAGGCAGAGGCGATGTTACGACAAGTATTTCTATATCTGATTCCATAAGAAGGAGAGCTTTTATTATAAGCAAAGAAAGGGGAGTTCTCTGCGGCATAGATATTGCCCGGAAGGTATTTAAGAATGTTGATGCTTCAGTAAAATTTAATATTTTAGTCAAAGAAGGAAGTAGTTTCAAGAAAGATACAAAAATAGCTGTTATTACAGGTAAAGCTTCCAGTGTGTTGAGGGCGGAAAGAGTGGCGCTAAATTTCTTGTATTATCTCTCAGGCATAGCGGCCTATACAAGAAAGTTTGCTGATAGAGTAAAGGGGACGAAAATTAAAATAATGGATACAAGAAAAACCACTCCAACCTTAAGGTTTCTTGAGAAATATGCTGTGAGAGTGGGGGGAGGATATAATCACAGATTCGGCCTCTGGGACGGCGTCATAATCAAAGATAATCATCTTAAGGCGTTTGGTATAGTAAAAAAGAGATTGATTAATGAAAGCAGGCTGGAAAAACTTATAACAGTGTTACGCAGGAAAACTAACCTTCCTGTTGAAATTGAGGTAGAAAGCATCAAAGAACTTAAAGCGGTTATGAAGTATAAGCCCGATATTGTTATGCTTGATAATTTTAAACCTTCGCAGTTAAGAAAAGCGGTACAATGGCGTAATAGTAATTATCCCGGGATTAAACTAGAGGCTTCAGGCGGCATAAACCTTAAGAATATAGGCAGTATTGCCAAAACAGGTGTTGATTTTATATCAATAGGCGCCCTGACTCATTCGGCCCCATGCATAGATTACTCTTTAGAAATCTCTGATGAGTAGTTTCAAACTGGTTAGTAAATTCAAGCCTACCGGAGACCAGCCCGAAGCGATTAATAAAATAGTTAGAGGCATAAATGACAACAAGCGTTTCCAGACTCTTTTAGGCGTTACAGGAAGCGGTAAAACTTTTACTCTTGCCTGTGTGATAGAGAAAATAAATAAGCCCATTCTTGTAATATCTCATAACAAAACATTAGCTGCCCAGCTCTACGCTGAATTTAAAGAATTCTTTCCTTATAACAGCGTTGAGTATTTTGTGAGCTACTACGACTATTATCAGCCGGAGAGCTA
Organism: Candidatus Omnitrophica bacterium 4484_171; assembly: GCA_002049895.1. Taxonomy (GTDB): domain Bacteria; phylum Omnitrophota; class Gorgyraeia; order Duberdicusellales; family 4484-171; genus 4484-171. The sequence goes on from MVCW01000097.1 coordinate 2,680, forward strand.
TATACCGCAGAGTGATACCTATATTGAGAAGGATGCCTCAATAAATGAGAGGTTAGACAGGCTAAGGCTTTCTGCTACAAGTTCGTTAGTTTCGAGGGGCGATGTTATTGTTGTAGCCTCAGTATCGTGTATATACAATTTAGGTTCGCCTGATGATTATGAGAATCTTATTCTTTACCTTAAGGAGGGGGAAAATATTTCCGAAGAAGGTCTTATAGAAAGATTTCTTATGCTCCAATATGAGAGAAACGACTTTGATTTTAAGAGAGGGGTTTTTAGAGTAAAAGGAGATACCATAGATATATTTCCTGCCTATAAGGAAAAAGCAATAAGGTTTGAATTCTTGTCTGATACAGTTGACAAAATATATGAGCTTGACGCAGCAAGCGGTAAGAAAATATGCGGGTTGAAGAAAATCGGAATATATCCGGCAAAGCATTTTATCATGGGAAAAGACAAGATAGAGCCCGCTGTCAAAACGATACTTCATGAGTTAGAAAATAGAGTTAAGTATTTTAAAAGCATAGGGAAGATAGTTGAAGCGGAGCGTTTGCGCACGAGGACGCTTTATGATATTGAAATGTTAAGGGAAATGGGGTATTGCCATGGGATAGAAAATTATTCCCGTCATCTTTCCGGCAGGCCCCCCGGTTCACGGCCCTACTGTCTTATTGATTACTTCCCGCGTGGTTTTGTTACTGTTGTAGATGAAAGCCATGTTACTATTCCTCAGCTGCGCGGCATGTACGAAGGGGATAGGTCAAGAAAAGAAACACTGGTCGAATATGGGTTTAGACTCCCTTCATGCCTTGACAACAGGCCGCTTAAGTTTAAAGAATTCATCAGGCTGGTAGGCCAGGTAATCTTTACTTCCGCTACTCCTTCGGATTACGAAATAAAACTTTCAAAAGGAGATGTCATAGAACAGATAATTCGTCCCACAGGGCTTGCAGATCCAAAAATAGAAGTAAGGCCTACCAATAATCAAATAGATGATTTAATAAAAGAAATTAAGAGTACTTCAGCCAGAGGAGAACGTACGATTGTTACCACTCTTACAAAGCGCATGTCAGAAGATTTAAGCGCTTATCTTATCAGTGAAGGTTTAAAGGTCACATATTTACATTCCGAACTTGACGCTATTGAGAGAGCAAAAATACTGCAGGATTTACGTCTTAAGAAATTTGATTGTGTTGTAGGCGTAAATCTCTTAAGAGAAGGGATTGACCTTCCGGAAGTATCATTGGTTGCTATATTAGACGCTGATAAAGAAGGGTTTCTACGTTCAAGTACTTCTCTTATACAGGTCTCCGGACGCTGCGCACGCAATATAAACGCGAAAGTCATAATGTATGCCGATACTGTTACAGGTTCTATGCGTAAAGCAATCAGCGAAAGCCGCAGGCGAAGAGCTATACAGCTTGAGTATAATAAGAAGCACAATATAACTCCGAGGACCATCGAGAAAAATATTAAAGAGGGTATTGAGATATATTATCGCGAGGGGAAAAACATCAAGGCAAGACTCGAATTAGAAGACAAAGAATTGGAGATAAAAGAAGCAATAGCAGTTCTGGAGAAAGATATGGCAATCGCTTCTAAAAACCTGCAGTTTGAAAGAGCGGCTCGTATTCGTGACAAAATACAGGAGTTAAAAGACGCCGAGGCTATGTCGCATAAACCAGGAAAAGGCAAATAACCATCGCCGGACTATTAACCGGGAAAATGCTGTTGAGAGCGCAAAATGCTCATAATGCCCGGCAGCCTAAATAGTTACATTAAACAGCGGCTGTACTAAAGAGTACACAGCATTTCCCCCCTAGGTAACCCCGGCCTTTCCATATTTTCCACGTGAGCGGCGTCACGTGAATCCCGTTTCACGTGATAACGTGATCACGGGATTGCACCATTATTCCTCTTAAGATAAAGTGGCCTAATGATGTTATCGTTGGCAATAAAAAGATAGGAGGAGTTCTTCTTGAGGCGTGCTCCGGAGCAAAATACCCCTTGTTTGTTATCGCCGGATTAGGATTGAATGTCAATTCGGGTATTAAAGATATGCCAAGAGGCGCAACATCTCTTTTTTTAGAGACAAAGAGAAAATACGAAATAGATAAAATATTTAAACGCATTGTAAAAGAGGTTATTATATTATATAAAGACTTTAAGAGAGGATATTACAAAGTCATTGTCGAGGAAGCAGCTGATTATATTGATACATTGGCGAGGAAGGTATCTGTTGATACTGGCAGAAAAAAGATCAAAGGCGTTGCCTATAGAATAGGAAAATACGGCGCTTTATATATAAAAGACGATAGGGGCAGAAGAAAGAAAATATTAGCTTCCGAGATTGTCCATTGTAGATAGAAATAATATAGATATAATAGAAATAGATAGGAATATGTTCGCTATGCG
>MVCW01000098.1 GCA_002049895.1 Candidatus Omnitrophica bacterium 4484_171
CTTGATTTTCATGGAATACCTCTGCGGTATTATATGGATAACATAGAAACAATTTATGAGGATAAGAAACCGAATGTTTATAATATACAAAAAAGCAGCGCGCTCGATAATATTACGATTAAATATAGAAGAACCAGCGTAAGGGTTGGCAAGAAATGTTTTCTTTGGGAGGTAAAATCAGGCAGCAGCATTGTTTATCTTCTTGGTTCTATCCATGTCGGGATAAAATCCATGTACCCTTTGGATAAAAGGATAGAAGACGCTTTTAATAGATCGGATGTACTTGTGGTCGAGGCAAATATTAATAAGAATCAGGGCTTAGACGCTTTAAGCTTATATTTGGATTATGCCTTATACAAAGACGGCAGGAACTTAGGAAGCAGCTTGAGCCGCAGGACTTATAATTTAGCAAAGGACAAATTGCAGGAAATGGGTTTTCCCATTGATTTATTGGATATGTACAAGCCGTGGTATGTTGCGGTCTTGCTGGATAATTTAGAATTCGTTAAATTAGGATATGATCCGCAGTATGGAATAGATTCCTATTTTCTTAATAAAGCACAAGGTCTAAAAAAAATATTAGAACTTGAGTCAGTGAAGTCACAGATTAGACTTTTAAGCAGTTTTTCTGACAAAGAGCAGGATCTATTTCTATACTATACACTTCTATATCTGGATACGATGGGCAAAAGTATGAGTGAATTAATTGATGCCTGGAGAAACGGCGATACCAAAATGATAGATTCTATTCTTACGGGCGAGGTATTATCGTCTGATAGAAGATTAATTCCGTTGTTTGATAAACTTATATACAGAAGGAATAAGAATATGGCAGACAAAATAGAGGATTTTCTTGATACAGGATATAATTATTTTGTAGTTGTAGGCGCCGGTCATTTAGTGGGAGCAAAAGGTATCGTTGCATTGCTAAAGAAAAGGGGATATTTTGTTATCCAGTTATGAATTTACAATAACATAAGATAGCGTGATTATTCTCTGCTGAAATTGTTCTTTTCTTTGAATGGCGCTTTTGATAATATAAACAGTAGATTTCTAAACAGGATTATTGTTCGTGTCTAATCGTGTCCAATGGTTTATAATATAATATACAATATCGTTATATTTGTAAGCGGCCTTATTCTTCTTATCTATAGCTCCGGTTTTCTTATCCAGTCTAGTGTGAAATTATCTTTTCTTCTGCGGCTGGCGCCGCTTTTTATCGGTATTATTATTGTTGCTTTTGGAACTTCCGCACCTGAGCTTGCAGTAGGTATAACGGCTGCCCTCAAGCACCAAAAGGCAATCGCACTTGGCAATATCGTAGGCAGTAATATCTCCAATATAGGGCTTATCTTAGGTCTATGTGCTATATTTATGCCTCTTAAGATAAACAAGGACATCTTTAAGAAAGAACTGCCGATTATGATTCTCAGCACAGCGCTTCTTTATGTTTTTAGCTTAGACCGCATTCTAAGCCGTATTGACGGCTTGGTTTTTGTTGTATTGTTCATAATCTTCTGTTTTATTTCTTTTAAGAGCGCACGGACATCTGAGTATCATCAGGAAGTAGCGGGTTTTAAATTTAATAAAATATTAAAAGGTATAAACTCCAAGCTGCTTATCGGAGTCTTTATATTTGTTTCTATTATTCTAGTTATATGGGGAGCGAATTTGATGGTTAAATCCGGTGTCAACATAGCGCATATTTTTGGTATAAGCCCATGGGTTATAGGAATAACAGTATTTGCCGTGGGGACATCACTGCCGGAGCTTGCCGCTTCTATGGCAGCATCTGTTAAGAAAGTATCAAGTATAGGCGTAGGGAATATTGTGGGAAGCAATATATTTAACATACTGCTCGTTTTAGGCGCAGTTTCTCTCATACGCCCTATTACTATTGATACTTCTTCTGTGCTTGTATTTGAGATGCCCGCGCTTTTGCTATTTAACATATTGTTGGTTATTTTCATGCGTACTTCTTTTAAGATAAGCCGCATAGAGGGATTTATACTATTGGCATCTTACGTTACTTTTATTATTGTCTTGATAACCAAATAGTAATACTTTTTGTGTCGATACTGAGCCGTTAAACTGTTAATACCGCGGTAACTTCCACTTTATATTAAAGCATGAAAGTGGTATAATTCATTAGGTTATTACAGTTCTGGCTGGGCCTTGTGCTGTCCAATGAGAGAAAAACAAGCACCGAAGCTGTAGCCGTATAGTCTCTGTTTTCTTATCATAAAGTGTCATTAAGAAGTTCTATGACGGAAAATGTTTTGGAGCAGAAACTATTTATCGGATTATAAGAATAGAAGCAAAAGGAGATTAAAATGGGGTTCTTAAACGGTATATCCCGGGCCATGAGTCAGGCAGAAGAAATTATGACCTTGGGAAGTTTCCTGCGTGCCGCAGGAGTGTCGGGCGAAAACAAAGATACCGCCAGAGAGAAAATCCAAGCTGATACAGCACAAGACATTAAGGATGTTATATAAAAGCTTTAAAAAAAACAAACCGTTATCACAGGAAGATATAAACATTATGAAATTGTGGATTGTTGGTGACGCTCAGAGTTATGCAAAGATGGAGAATAATTTCAACGATTGGGTCAATGAATTTAAAAGATTAAAAACCGTATTGGCAGAATATGAAGATAAAGACTTATCGAAAGTTCAGCTTCTTAATATCCGGGGTGTTTTTGAAGATGCAGCAAGAGCAGCTGCGGATATCGGTAATCTGCTTGAGAAGAAAGAGAGGATAAAGAAATTTGAGGAGGCGACAAAATCTCCTCAAGGTTTAGACAGGGAAATTCTTGTGGATGTTTTAGAGCAAAAGATTGGGTCGCCTGAATTCTAGTGTTCTCTTATAAATAGATTTATATTTGTAAAGATGATATAATTGTAACAGTAACAAGGAGGTAACAATGAGGTGTCCTTTATGTGACAAAGAAATGAGTAAAGAAACTTATGAGAATACTGAGATTGATATATGCCCTTCCTGCGGCGGAGTGTGGCTTGATAAGGATGAGCTGGAGAGAATTGTTGATACCGAAGATGTTAAGTTTACTCCCCAGCAGGTAAAAGATGTTTTAAAAGATTCTTCAGCAGAAAAGTCAAAGCGGGAAGAGCTAATGCACCAAATTATGGATTCCTATAAAGGCGTCGATGTCAATTCTCTTAACACCGAAGAAATATTGAATACCTTCAGGAAAAGATGGGGGCATCAGAGAGTGTTAAAATGTCCCAAATGCGGTGCAGACACTGAAGAATTTGAATATGCCGGAACAGGCGTAATGCTTGATAGGTGCGTAAAGGGAGACGGTTTCTGGCTGGATAAGGGTGAACTTGATAAAATGCAGATTATGATGGAGTACTATAAGAAAATAAACGCGCCTGTTGCTGTAGAAGAATAGTCATTGATCGCTGTCCTAAAGGCGATGGAGTATGGCTGGATAAAGGTGAACTTGAGAAAATCCAAATTTATATAGAGAAATCAGAGGACTTAGGCGAAAAAAACTATGCCAAATACTCGCGCATATTGAATCAAGCAAAGCTTGATTATGAGAAACGCCGTGATGAGTCGATACAGAATATAAAAGTAAGCCGCTTTGAAACGGTAAACAGAATGATGCGCTGGATGGCGCGTAAAATGGACTAGCGTTATTAAGACGCGTATACAATTATATCTATTTTGTAGAGTTTAGCTTTACGGACAGTAAAATGGAATATCTTGCCTTCGCTTTAAAATATAGACCGCAAAACTTCGATGAAGTTATAGGCCAGGAGCATGTAGTATCTCCTCTTAAGAATGCTATTATAAAAAAAAGGGTCCATCATGCCTATTTATTCAGCGGCCCGCGCGGTGTTGGTAAAACATCTTTGGCAAGGATTTTTGCTAAAGCGCTTAACTGTGAGAGGGGGCCCACGGTTAATCCTTGCGGTAAGTGTGCAAACTGTGCAGGTATCACAAAGGGTACATCGCTTGATGTTATAGAGATTGATGGAGCTTCAAACCGCGGCATAGACGATATTAGGGAACTGCGCGAAGGCGTTAATCTTTCGCCGGCACATTCGCGTTACAAAATATATATAATTGACGAAGTCCATCAGATAACGCCGGACGCTTTTAATGCCCTTCTTAAAACGCTGGAAGAGCCGCCGGCCCACGTAAAGTTTATTTTTGCCACAACACATCCTCAGAAAGTGCTTCCGACAATTCTTTCCCGCTGCCAGAAGTTCCAGTTTCATCTTCTGCCTGTTGAGGAGATAACACGTAAACTCAGTACAATTATAAAAAAGGAAAATCTGGATATAGGGTACGGTGTGCTAAATTCCATTGCTCATGCCGCAGGGGGAAGTATAAGAGATGCCGAGTCTCTCCTTGACCAGATAGTCCCGATTGTGTTGGAGAAAAAAGATATAGGAGACCTTATGCCATTTTTAGGCATCGTTGATGAATCTACGCTTGGTGCAATGGCTGATTATATTGTAAGAAAAGATATACATAAAGCACTCAACTTTATACAGAAGTTTATAGAAGAAGGTAAAGATTTAGGAATCCTGATGAATTCTCTTATAGAGCATTTTCGTAATATACTTTTGTGCAGAGTCAGCCCGAAAACATTTAAACAGCTTAAGGATATTTCTCCTTCTGCCAAAGATAAGATTGCCGTCCTGGCTAATCTTATCAGCACAGCAGATGTTTTGCGCGTAATAGATTTGTTTATCTACGCAAAGGATTTATCAAAGAAGCTTAATTCTGTGCGTATTCCCATGGAGTTGGCGGTTATAAAATCTATATCAAAAGGATTAGATGACGCTGCTTTAAGTGACCGCGGCCCGAAAGAGTCTGCAAAAGTATCCGGGCATAACGTTCATATCGTAAATAGCGGCCCAAAAGGTTTCTCCGATAACATTAAAGGTTTTTACAAAGAGGGGCTTAAGGATAAGCGTAAGCAGGCAAGGCCTGAGGATATAAAACAGACCGCCGCCCCCAGTGCTGTTATCTCTGATAGTGATTCTTTTGACGACATAGATATAGAGGATATAGATTTTAAGGAAAGAAAAGATATTGCTCCCAAGAATACTAAAGCGTATGTTTCCGCGGAAGATAATCATGATTCTATTCCGCTTACGCTGGATGATATTTCGAGGAAATGGCCTCAGATAATAACAGAAATAAGCAAGAAGAGAGTGTCGCTTGCTTCCTATCTTTCCGAGGCGAAACTTTACTCTTTTGAAGGAAGGATGCTAAAACTTGCATTTTCCAGGGAGCGTTCTTTCAATAAGGAAATTGTGGAGGAGGTAAAGAATATAAAATATATCGAGAGTTATCTAGATAAGTATATTGGGTACAATATAGGTATAAAATGTTTTGTCACGGATAAACCCGGCATCAATAAAAAAGAAAAAGAAGGAAGTGCTTCTCCCGGCGGCGAAGAAGACAGCAGTATTATTAATGAACTTCTGGATACGTTCGGAGGCAATATCCATACAGGCAATGAGTAGTTTCCCTAAAATCCTGGAGAATTTGATAGAAAGGCTGGCGCGGTTTCCCGGAATAGGACGCAGAAGCGCCGAACGCATGGCTCTTTATATCTTAAGGATGAATCCAAAGGATGCTAAAGAGCTTTCTTATTGTATAGATGAAGTGAGAGCACACATAAAACCATGCCGGCTTTGTAATAATTTTACTTCGCATGATATATGTTCCATATGTGCTAACCCAAGGAGGGACAAGGAGATTATCTGCATTGTCCAGGAACCTAAAGATATTATGGCAATTGAAAAGACTGCTCGGTATGACGGTCTTTATTATTGTTTGCTCGGCTCGATTTCTCCTTTAGAAGGCTCAGGGCCTGAAAGTCTTAACATCGGAAAGCTCATTAACCGCCTGGATAAAGGCTTAATTAAAGAGGTAATCATTTCTACCGATCCCGATAATGACGGAGAGCTGACCGCACAATTTTTGATTGAGAAGATATCGAAATATAAAGTAAAAATATACCGCATAGGCATAGGTATTCCTTTAGGAACACAGATTGAGTATATTGACTCATCCACTTTAGGCAAAGCTCTCCTTGAACGCAGACCGGTGTGTTGACAGGCCTCTGCTAAACCGTTGGATAAATATACCGTAATGAAAAAAAGATTATGTTTAGTTTTAGCGGCAGTTCTTTCGGTGCTGCTGTTTAATGCGTATGTATCAGCGGCCGCATCAAGCGTATATGATAATTTCATAGCCCGCCACAGTATCTATAGAAGTATAGTTATGTATTTTAATTATGCTAGAGAGACAATGGTTGTCTATAATTTTGACTACAGGGATTTGATTTTTATGATTAGCGTGGATTTGCCGCTGTCTCTGCTTTTTTTATGGATGGGGTTACGTTCTTTATCAGGCCGGCGCAAGCTTGAAATTAAAAGTTACCTGTGGTTTTTATTTGCTGTTAATATCGGAAGATTTCTGTCTTTCTTGTTTTTCTATCTGATGTGGATTATAGTTAAGAGTTCTGTTATAGTCCTGAAGCCGCAATGGGAAACTCCCTTCTTGGATGTTTTTTCTATGTATGCGATATCAATGTTTTTTGTGGTATATGTGTGGCTTTTAGCCCGGACTTTTAAACTTAATCTTTTCGGTGCCCTTAAAGTATTTTTTGTCTCACACATATTATATTGTGCTGTTGCCGCCTTGGCGGTTTTTGTTATCCCGGATAACCGCATAGTAAGTTTTATAGACAGAAATATGGGTTTAAAGCCCATTGTGCAGAGCTATCTTCGCGATGTGAGTAAGATTTCTCAAGGGGGAAACGTGTTTTCTCTTATAAGGATAAGAACCTGCCATATGTGAGCTCCGCTTTATACGCTTCGCGCATAACACAGATTAGCGCAGATGGAATGTACAGATCAACACAGATTATTTTATTTTGTAATTACCAATGTCTGCCTGTGTTTCATCTTATGCTTAACCGGGAAAATGCTGTTGAGAGCGCAAAATGCTCGATACTCCCGGCAGCCTAAATAGTTACATTAAACAGCGGTTGTACTAAAGAGTACACAGCATTTTTCCCTTAGGTAACCCCGGCCTTTTACCCTTACGGGCACAAGCCATACTTTTCCACGTGAGTGGTGTCACGTGAATCCCGTTTCACGTGATAACGTGATCACGGGATTGCACCAACGGTGCTCACGCACAGCGTGGCTCCCCGTGAGGTGGGACGTTGCCCACGTGAGTGGCGTTGCCGCAACGTGGCTCACGCCACCAACGGGGGCTCACGTCCACGCCACCAACGGGGGCTCACGTCCACGCCACTTGCGGGCACAGGCGGGCAAATAATGCTAACCGCATTATTTGGGTTAAACTACCAAAAGAAGATTCTAAAAAGAAGGTTTTAATATGAGATAAGTTAGATGATTTAAGAAAACTTGGCTGGACTATTTTAGGTAGGCTTTTATGATTTTTTGTTCGTTAATAGGCTTATCGGATGAATCAGTAGGAACATTCTCTATTTTTTGAACCGCATCATATCCTGATACAACTTCGCCGAATATCGTGTGGTGCATGTTTAACCAGGGAGTTTTCGCTGTGGTAATAAAAAACTGGCTGCCGTTTGTATTGGGTCCGGCATTTGCCATTGCCACAAGGCCGGGTTTATCGAATGTTACTTCGGGTGAGACTTCATCTTTAAAGGGTTTTCCCCAAATTGATGAGCCGCCTCTTCCTGTTCCTGCCGGGTCTCCGCCCTGAATCATAAAGTTTTTAATTACCCTGTGAAATATCGTTCCGTTATAGTATCCTTTTTCAACCAATTTTGTGAAGTTTTCGCAGGTCTTGGGCGCTATTTTAGGATACAATTTAATTTCTATTGTGCCCTGATTAGTCTCTAAAACCACATTTTTATTGACGGGGGTATAATCCTGTCCATATGCGGCAGTAAGTATAAATGAAACCAAACTTAATCCAGAGATAAGTATTTTCACAATAACATATTATAGCTGTTTGCTTAGAAAAAGCAACCGCATAATATAAAAAGCTTCTTGTATTGAGCTAAAGAACCATTGACGGCAATAAGCATATACGCTATAATTAAAAACTCTTAGTTCTTGGATAATTTATTTCCCCGGTAGCTCAGCCGATATGCTTGTCCTCCGAAGTCTTGACGCAGGAGGAAGCAACTTCAGCCGAAAAGCTGATTGTTGCGAATAAAGATTGAAATAAAACGTGTTTTAATATAGTATGTTTGTAAATTTATTTCCCCGGTAGCTCAGCCGGTATGAGCAACTGACTGTTAATCAGTGGGTCGCAGGTTCGATCCCTGCCCGGGGAGTTTTGAAAAAAATCCCGCCTTCACGGCGGGTTTTTTATCAAATGTTCCTCAGGGCAGGGAGGGAACGGATAAATTTCGCGATTATGCGGTATCTATATATTATTGAAAAGTATGGTAAGTACTATACAGGCATAACGACTGACCTTAAGCATAGGATGCGGCAGCATGGAGTAAATAAGCCGCTGTATAAAAAAGCGTTACCAGATAAAGGAACGGCATCACGAAGGGAACGGGAGATTAAAGGCTGGACAAGGAAGAAGAAAGCGGTATTAATCGCAAAATTTAACAGTGAGTTTACACTGAATAAGATGAAGTGATCCCTGCCCGGGGAGCTGGCACATCGTTCTTACGAACGGAGCGCTTCGCGCTATGCGCCTTCATAAAGGGGCTCTGTCCCTCTTTGATGCTTCGTTCGTAAGATTTTCATAGAAGAATTCCACACGGAGTTTATCCCGATTATTTCATCGGGGCTTTGTTACACCTCGAAGTGTTTCTTTAAAGAGTTTTTATCCGTGAGGCTATCCCCTAAGGTTCTTCTTCTTGCAAACGTGAATTGTATTGGGAAGGATAATTGGAATTACTCTAAATCGGGGAGTACTTCGGCTTACATACGCCCGCTGAGTATAAACTGTTTATATTGGGCGGGTGTTTCTTTTTATAGTAAGGTGTTATGCGAGGGGAAGTATGGTGAGCGGGGGAGCGTTAGCGAGTGAGCCGAACCATATGTGGTATGTATATATTTTAGAGCGCGAAAACAAATCTCTCTATACAGGTATAACTAACAATATAGAACGCCGGTATAAAGAGCATTTAAAGAAGACGGCTCATTATACGGCACAATAACGTTTGAATCAATAATGTGTCAAATCAATGATTTGATAACATTCCAATGGGTATAATTAGAATTTCGCTGAATAGCTGCATTAATCCAAATAATGCAGCCGGCATTATTTGCCTGCCTGTGCCCGTAAGGGTGCCTGTGCCCGTAAGAGTATAGGATACAGCATTTCCCCGGTTAGGTACTCTAAAATCTATAATTTATTCAGAGATATGGTATATAGTGTTTTTGTATTTTTTATACCTTATAGGGTATAAAACTATGCGTTTTGTACATAAAATATACCCAAAAGGGTATAATTATATCCGTTAAGTGCTATTTTTATACCTTATAGGGTATAAAAATTAATATTTTACTTGACATTATACCCTAAGAGGTATAATGTTTAAATGATAATGGAGGTTATATGAAACATATAGGGCTGAAAGTAAAAGAATTAAGGTTGAATGCTAATTTAACGCAAGTAGAATTGGCTAAACGAATTGGTGTAGGACTTAGGTTTATACGAGAACTGGAGTGGGGAAAGCCGACCATACGGCTTGATAAGCTTAACCAGGTTCTTAAATTTTTTGGTTATCATATTGAAGTTGTAAAAAATGGAAGATAACAAATTTAGGAAGACGCTGGTTTTGTTCAAGGACCAGGAGGCTGGAATTTTAGAAGAGATTGAAGGGGGATACCGATTTACGTACAAAGACACATTTATTAATAATCACTATTCTATCTCAGTATCTTTGCCGAAAGAGCAAAGGGTTTTTGAAAGTAAAACCCTTTTCCCCTTCTTTTTAGGGCTTTTGCCTGAAGGGTGGTATCTCGAGATAACCAGTAAGGTGTTAAAAATAGACAAAAACGATAAATTCGGACTTTTGCTTGCTACATGTAAGGATACCATCGGCGCGGTCACAATAAAGGAGATTTAATAATATCATGCGTTGTTACTCTTGCGGAAAAGAAGTCGGCAATAAAGAAGGATATCATACCGCTTGCTTGAGAAAACTTTTCGGAGTGGATTATCTACCAGCGATAGATTTAAGCTTGGCAGAGGTGAATATAAAGGCTCAACAAATGGCGGGCAGACTATCTATATCCGGCGTACAACCAAAGCTCTCAGTGAAATTAAACAGGAAAAGAAAACAGCTGGAAGTTGTATCTGAGGGGGGTGAGTATATTTTGAAACCACAAACCAATACGTTTGTGAATATTCCTGAAAATGAGAATTTATGCATGACTATAGCTGGTAATTTAGGGATAGAGATTCCACCTCATTCTTTAATCAAGATGAAGGATGGTACCTGGGCATATATCGTAAAAAGATTTGACAGAGAAAAAGGAATGAAAAAACACCAGGAAGACTTCTGTCAGGTATTAGGAGTAGGAGAAGAGAAGAAATACGGCGGTTCTGCGGAGCGGATGGCAGGAAAGCTGGCTGAGATTTCTGAAGTACCGGGTCTTGATTTGCAATTATTTTTTGAAAGGCTGTTACTTTTTTTTATCATAGGCAATGGAGACGCGCATCTGAAGAATTTCTCTATCATTTATGACCAACAAGGGAATATTAGATTGGCTCCTGCTTACGATATAGTTTCTTCCAGATTGGCAATACCAGATGAAAAAGACGAGATTGCTATACCTATCAATGGGAAGAAAAATAATATTAAACGTAAAGATTTTGATATTTTCGCAGATTCTTTAGAAATAAACAGGAATATTTGCTATGAGAATATCATGAAAAAGGATTTGATTTATGAGTTAATTTATGAGTCACAATTACCGGAAAACCAGAAAATGAGAATGCGTGAAATAGTATCAACAAGGTATGCGAGAATAATTGAATAGATATGTTTGTTTTTCAAAGACCTTCGCGATAAATTACATATCAACCGGGATTCTCAGGTACAGGGGGTAGGTTTATGTCGTGTGGATAGAACCTGAGTGCCGTAAAGTAAAAGGGTGCAGCCGAATTAGCCCCAATCCATTGGCGTTTCAATCAATAATGTGTCAGTGAGTTTACACTGAATAAGATGAAGTGATCCCTGCCTGGGGAGCCAGTTTATAAGCTCGAGCGCAAGCTCGAGATAACCAAGAACGCCCGATTTCATAATTGAGATCGGGCGTTTTTTATGTCTTGTGGTGTCAAAGAGTTAACGCAATAGTTTAAGCACTATCATTGCGAACGCGCCAAAGGCGGGTGTGGCAATCTCAAGCCTTTATATTATAACGATGTGATCTATCTCTTTATCTCTAAATCAAACATCATTTAATCGCCCCCATTTAATAGAATATTTTCAAGGATATCGCAAGATTTAAGGTAAACTTTTCTGAGAAGTATTGGCGATTAAATGAAATTGGGGAGTATTCGGGAGAGGCTTATCTCCCTTTATCTCTGAGTAGAGAGATTATTAGGTGTTTGTATTTATTGAGAATTATTATTTTTTCTTTCTAAAGCGGAGAGAGTTTGATTTTCTCCGTCTGGCAGAAATATTAAAGAAAGCCTGTGGAGAAAATTTAGATATAAAGCAGGCAGTAAATGGTTTTGTCCAGGGATTTG
>MVCW01000020.1 GCA_002049895.1 Candidatus Omnitrophica bacterium 4484_171
TTCCACCCAACAATTCTCAGCATCATAAAGATTGTATCAGTGTCTTTCACCGTAGGGTACCTCTCTCCGGCGCCGGCGGGCTTGGGGTTTAAAGATACGGGGCTGGTTTTACTTTTGATGAACAGCGGATTAACGCTTAACGCCGCGGTTTCTCTCGCAGTTTTTGACAGGGTGTTTGTTACAGTTTTCCGGGGGGTGTTGGGCGGTATATTCGGCTACGATTTAATCAAGGAAGAGATAAAAAGGAGATTTAAGAAAATAAAGAAATAAGCCATAAATCTTCCAATTGAACCTAAACAAATCTGACTTAAAAGGTTTTATATGGTGTTTCATTGGAAGGAAGATGAGCCTGAATACGGATATAAAGAAAGGATTTAGTTTTTTCTATTTCTTACTCTATTCTTGTTAGGTTGTTCTCCTTCTGTAAGAAATTTAGATTCCCGGGGTAAAAATATTATCTGTTTCGGCGACAGTATTACTTATGGCGTAGACGCCCAGGAAGGGGAGGATTACCCTTCAGTTCTTTCCGGTATGCTAAAAAGAAAAGTAATTAATGCCGGCCTGAGCGGCGATACCACAGAAGGCGCGTTAGCACGCATAGATAAGGATGTATTAAGAAAAGACCCGTATCTTGTTATTATAGAATTTGGAGGCGACGATTTCTTGGATAAAGTACCGCTTATCCCAAATAATGCTAACCGCATTATTTGGGTTAAGGATACATTGAATAATCTGGAAAGAATAGTTGCGTGCATTCAGAAGAAAGGAGCGATAGCGGCTGTTTGTGATACGAGCGTTGATTGCTTTATGAGAGGTTATAGAAAGTATTTTGAAAATATTGCCAGGAAGAAAAAAGCGATATTTGTGCCGGGTATTTTGGCTGATATATTCAATAACCCCGGGTTAAAATACGACTACATCCATCCCAATAAGAAAGGTTACAGAATTATTGCTAAAAAGATATACCAGGCAATAAAACCGTATGTGTATTAATGCATAGGCTGTTGTGCGATGCATTATACGGTAAACGGCACCCGATGTAACAGTAACAGTATATACCGCATAAAGAACTTAGTGCTGTTTTTCTTTATTTCTTCCATGCCTTTATTGTATATTTCATATTACTTTTTATGAAAAAGATATTGTTAATTGTTTTGGCGTAAGCATAGGGAGGCATAGTATTTTTATCAGATAATCCAAATATATTTAGGACTTTTCTTGCATTTAAGTATAGTTTTTTGATTGCATCGCGCGGACTGTCTTTGTATATATTTTTTAATTTTATTGCTTCGGCTTGTGTTGCTGCATAAAGAATACAGAAGGCGGCAGCCAATAATATTATAACGCACAATAATGACACTTTTAATATCATTGATGGCGGTATGAAGACAGATACTTTAACAGGCAAGCTTTTTATTCCGCTATGTTCACAGTAAACTTCCGCGCTCCCCGGTTTTTTTGCCAGAAATACACCTTTACTCTTTTCATCCAATACGTTTTTATTGTTTATATGCCAAATGACTAAAGCGGTGATATCTTTTGTGTTTTTATCTGTATAGTGCCCGGTTGCTTTAATAGAAATAGTTTTTCTCCAGTGTAGTTTAACATTCTCCTGATTTAAGGAAATAGATATAAGCGAAGGAGGTTTTATAATAATGTGTGAGGCATTGCTTGCTATTTTCCCCAGGTAAGCTTTTATATCCGTTTCTCCGCTTAAAAGAGCGGTCACTTTGCCTTTTTCTATTGATACTTTATCGGGATTGGAGCTTTTCCATTTTACAAAATTAGTCACATCTGTTTTAGTACCATCGTTATAGACGGCGGCGGCTTTAAAATTTATTTTTTCTCCTAATGATATTGTTTTGGACAAAGGAGTGATGTTTAATGATTTTATATTTTTTTTCTCTGTGGATAGTTTATATATCATGTCTTCTGTGTTTTTCAATATATCATTTATAGTTTCTTTTTTCACAGTACTTTCTTTCTTTATTTTCGAGCTCTCTTTTTCTGTGGGTTTAATCCTTTTTTTGACTATTATTTTGGAGGAGAAACTATCTGTATTAAACAAGACCCCTTCTACTTTTGTTATTCCTTCTTTCTTCAGTTTCAACTGTCCCTTATCAATCAAGGTTGCAGCGGCGGTATTATCTATTTTCCATAATAAGCTGCCGGTTACATCTTCTATGCGGTTATTTAAATATGTAGCAATAGCTTTCATTATTACTGTTGTACCCTCATCAGCCGTAAGAATTTGCGGAATTAAATAAATGTTTTTTAGTCTATTTTTTAATTCGTAAGTATTGTCTTGTACAGATACTTTTTGTGTGGGGCTTTTTATTCCTTTATATTCACAGAAGACGTAGATTATTTCTTTGCTGTATGTGTATACCGTTTGTCCGCCGTTTTCCCGTATTTTTCCTTTTTTTGAAACAAACCACTTAACCTTTGAGGATATATCTTCTACATAAACCATCATTCTTTTAGCATTGAGAAAAGTTCCGAACGCTGAGAATTCTATTGAACTGTTTTGATGCGCATTGGGATTATGCGGGAATATATTTATTGATAAGAGTATTTCTTCTATTTTATTATCTTTCTTGGCGGGTTTTACATATATATGGGAAGGTGAACTAATGAGGCCTTTGTAGAGCGCGAATATTTCGGTTTTCCCTTCTTTTAAAGGGAAAAAAGAGTTTCCCTTTCTGCGGATTATATTTTTATCCGCTATAGACCACCGTACGTAAGAAGTCACATCGGCTGTTTTGAGATTATCGTAGGTAACGAAAGCTTTTATCTCAAAAGGGAATCCTTCATTTATACTGTAGTAGTAGGGAATAATAAAGAATTTTGATATGGAAGGGGTAGCGGGGAAACGTATGTAAAAATGCCTGGGGTAATCGTAATACCACAAATTCTCGTTTATCATCGCCGGCGTACCGAACTTATTGATGGCTTCTTCGCGGGATATGCCTGTGAGCGTTTCGTTTTCATTTGGCAAAGTGCTCTTTTGGTATTCAAATGCCTGCGCGCATAGACAATATAGTAATAAATAGAGAATAATAAAATGCAGCCTATGTTTTGATAATAAAATATACTTATTCATTTTGGTGCAGTTAACATTATTTATCAAGTGGTTTTACAACGGTTATATCTATATATAAAGGAGAGCTTCCTTTGTATGTTGTAAAAGCTTTTGTCGTCCCTGTTGATATAGGATGAATAATGCCGTTCTTGTCGATCCATGCAATCTCCGGATTATCAAATTTCCATATTATTTCTTTTGTTATGTCCTTAAGTATATTATTGTTGTATATGCCAAGAATCTCAACTTTTTCTGTTGTTTTATTGTTTAACAGCACTTTCTCCGGAAAAGCAAATATTTTCCATTTCTTTTCTTCGCTATAGGATTGTTTTTTGTTGGGGCGGTTAATAGATAATTCAAAATAAAGATCTTCCAATTTTTTAACTAATTTTTTGTTTACATTCTCTCCTTTTACGTATATTTCCTGCAGATTATGCAGTATAGGGGATATCTTGTTTTGATAGCTTTGATTTGTTTTCTTTAAATCTTCCAGGTTCTTCATCAAGTTAGCTAACCGTTCCGTAAGGAGCGTTTTCTCGCGCATTTGCGATGTAGTGTTAACGTAGTCTTTTATCCTGCTAATTAAATCTTTTTTCTGCCGCATCGCTCCCGCCCCACCCTTCTCCAATTCATCCAAAGCCGCGTATAAAATATTCTTTATCATACTTATATCCTGTATATGGCTGGCAGATTTTAATTCGTTCATCATGGAGTTTAGATTGCTCCGGGCATTCTCATTATTGACATTTTTCATCAATTCATTCCACGCACCTTTATTTTCTGCGTTAGTTTTTTGTTCTTGTTCCAAAGGTAACCTTCGGACTTCGCTTATAATACGTAGATTAGACAGGGTATTTTTTAATTTTTCATATGTATTCTTGTATATCCTCCCTGAGCGAGATAATTTTTCTATACTTTTATCAAGATTCTCCCAGTCATTAATAGTGCTGTATTTAGAGTAAAAGAGGTTATTCGCAGATTTTATGAGCTGGTTTTTGTTTTCCTCAGAGAGAGTACTTTTGTTAAGAAGCTTATTCATTTTAGTCTCTTCTTTATTCTTCAGGGCTTCTGTCTTGCCGATAATTATATTTTGTGTATGTATGTCATTTAAAACGTATTTTGATGTTTCTGTTTCTCTCAGCGTATCTTTTAACGCCTCTGTTTCTTCCAACAGGGTATCCGCGGATTCAGAATTGATTATGTTTTTTATCTGCTTTGATATTCTATCAATAGTCTGTTGAGGGATTAACTCTTCGGTTAATTTATCGATTAACCTTTCTAAGTTTTCATTTAACGATAATTCAATTTTTGCTTCAAGCATTTTCCTGAACCAATTGCTAATCTTCGCACTTGTTTCTTTCTTTACACCTTCCGATGTTGTGTTTAGGGCATTGATTTTGGGGATTAACCGGGCTATACCCAAAGGCACCGTTGTATTCTCCGCGGCATTAAGTAAATTAGAGGCATACTCTTTGTTTTGCCGGCCGTTATTACGAGACGTTTTGCCTGTATTTTTAACGGCATCTTCAATTCTATTGCGGGATTCGTTATATATTGAATACAATTTCCACCTTTTTAATTCGTCAATTGTTTTCTTTATCCTGTTTCTATTTTCGTTATTGGCGATAGAATCCGCGAGCTTGTTTAGTGAATTGAAGGCGCGGTTTATCTCTTGTATGCCACTGCTGTAATTTACTTTATTGATTGTCATTAAAGCCGATAATTTTGATTTTAAGTTCTTAAGGGAGCTTCTTATTCCATTCGATAACTCTGAGGCTTTACGAAGATTGTTCACGCGGATTTTAGTGTTCACGTATTTCTTAAGGGTAGAGATCAAAGCTTCTTTATCTCCCTCTTCGAGTCCGAAGCCGGGCCTATGGAATATATCCTTTAGGCCCGAGCGCGCTTTTTCTACTTTTAGAGTATACGGCGACTCCTGGAAAAGGGCGCTCAAAAGATTAAGAATCCTGCCCCGGGCTTCATTCTTTTTGTTAACTAACTTCATTACTTGCTTATTGCCGCTGGCGTTAGGATTGTATTTGTTAACGAACTCTTTGCTATCTTTGTAGAGTTTATCCTGTAGTTCGTATAGCTGGTTATCTATGTTAAGTTTTTCAGTTCTCAGGAAGGAGGAGAGTTGTTTTATTTTAGGAAAATATATACGGCTTTTTAATATATAGGCAAGCGGTAAGATTATAGCCATGACTAAGATACAAGAAACAACAACCTTTGATATTTCGCGGTAGCTGCCGTAGCGGCGCTTTCGGAGGGAAATCCTGATGATTGTTATCCATATAATAATATAAACCACAGAGAGCAATTGGTATAATAGCGTATTTGTTTTGAGCAAAAGAGGATATACTATAAAGAGAAGCAATGTAAGTATTTGTATGTAAGCACTGTTACGTTTATACGATGGATTAAAGCTTAATATCGCAATTATGAATACTATCCCTTTGGCAAATGAGAAAACTATTTTCTCGAAGATGAAAGACGACTGCGTTATCAACATTATTATCCACACGCATACTGCTATGTTTGCTATGTCTATTCCTATGTTTACACTTCTGTTTTTTCTGTTGTCTGTGATGCCTCCGGATACAATCAATCCGGCAATAGAAAGCAGTATTGCGGCAACTGTAACGGCTTTCCCAAAAGCCCCCTCTCCCAGGATAAAGATAGAGATAATAAGAAGATAAAGCATAATGTTGCTGGCAGGATGGTGAGTATTTGTTTTTATCATAAAGCTACGAAAATATCTCCTCCAGGTTATCTCCTTTGCAGAATAACAAAACACCGACTTTGGTGCTGTACAGTCTTGATATGATTCTTCCTTTTATGATATTAAGGTCATTTTTATCGGGGGGATTAGCCGAAAATGTGGCCGATATCACTACAAGCGCAACTATAGATATGTCAAGTTCTTTTAGATGCAGAATCTCCATGATGGTATCTATGTTTTCTTCAGTTATAATAATAAAAAGAGTAGAATGATGAGGTATGAGATTATAATATTCATATATGAACTCTCCTATGGTAATTTTACTCTCTGCAGCAGCTTCCGCATAGAATTTGAATATTTCCTCCATGTAATCTTTGCCTTTGTTTGAAGGATAATATTTAGCCAGTCTACCGGCATGAGCGAGTATTTCGACGCATATGTTTTTCTCTATAAAATACCTGGTTAATGATGCGGCTATTCTTATTGTGTATTCTGGTACGCTTTCTTTGCCTTCCCCAATATTTTCTCTCCTGTTCAGCAGGAATATTATTGTAACCTGATAGAAACTGCATCTTTGGAATTCTTTTACCATGAGTTTATTCTTTCTGGCCACAGAAAGCCAATGGATTCTTTTTAGGGGGTCTCCAAACTTATATTCTCTTAATCCGAAGAATTCATCATCTTCGCCGCTTGATGGTATGGTCTCCAAACCAAACCATGGCAGGTATCCCTTTGTAAGAGGCGGTGTTTTTCTTATTTCAAAAGTCCTGGGGTATACATAGACAGTACATTTAAGCCCCAGAATCTTTCTGGCATATACAATTCCAAGAAGACCATAAGAAGTTAGAGTAACCGGCCCCACAGTATATTTTCCCCTGCGTTCGCATACACAGCTATAATTTGCTTCAAATTTATCTTTCGGTTTGATCCAGTCAACGAAGAAACTTCTGTGTTTGTTTTTGTTTGCGCAGCCTAAGGAATCATTTAATTCTATATTGAATAACGGGTATATACCCTGGTTATATAATATGAAATTTATATAAAGAGATTCGTCTTCTGTAATTTCAGACAGCATCTTTCTTTCTGCCTGTATTTTCCCCATCATCAGCAAGCTGCTTATAAGAAGCAATATATCCGCAAACACAATCATTAAGAACAGCGAAAATATAAAGTAGAATATTTCTATATTGGTTTTCGTGCCGAGAATAAAAGAAGACAGTATTATAATTAGGAAAGATATTATTTTAGGTGAAATTCTTAACTTTAATGAAGACATTATTTAACTAACAGAGACCTTGTTTAATAAATCCCGGATTATTTTCTTCGGTGTTGTGCCTGAGGCAGAAGCTTTAGGCTTAATTATCAATCTGTGTCTCAATATTGGAAATGCCAGGTGGAATACATCATCGGGTATGACATAATCTCTTCCTTCAAGCATAGCCCACGCTCTTGCTGAGTGCATAAAGGAGATAGAGGCTCTGGGAGAGGCGCCTACTTTTACATCTTCCATTTGCCTTGTCCGGGATACCAGACGCACAATGTAGTTGAGTATCTTTTCTGATATTTCTACTTGCTTTGCTGCTTTTTGTAGTTCTCGCACTTCTTCCAAGCTGAGTACTGGTTCAAGCGTCTCGATGGGGTGGATCTCTTTCTGATTCCGTATTACTTTTATTTCTTCTTCGACAGGCAGATACCCTATATCTATCTTCATGAGGAATCTGTCCATCTGTGCTTCGGGCAGAGGATATGTTCCCTGGAATTCTATTGGGTTTTGAGTGGCTATCACTATGAATGGAGCCTCTAAGGGAAAAGTTTTGCCTTCAAGAGTTACCCTGTGTTCCTGCATGCATTCTAAGAGACTGGATTGAGTACGGGGTGTGGTTCTGTTTAATTCATCTGCAAGGAGTATATTGGTGAATACGGGCCCCTTCTTTATTTCAAATTCTCCTATCTTCGGATTGTATATATATCCCCCTGTAACATCAGAGGGTAAAAGGTCGGGAGTGAATTGTATTCTTTTGAATGCGCCGCCTATTGATTTTGACAAAGCAAGAGAAAGCATTGTTTTGCCCAAGCCAGGGACATCTTCTATCAGTATGTGCCCGTTAGTTAAAAGGCCAACGATGAGGAACTTTATAGTTTCTTCTTTTCCTACGACTACTTTCTCTATGTTATTTATCAGAATTTCTATTTTCTTTGCGGCTTCTATCATTTTTCTCCTCCTTGCTTATTTTCTATTTTTATTATGATGGTATTTGCTGCTTTCTTAATTCTACAACACAGTTTATACAATTTCGGCAATAAATGCAACAGGAATCCTTTTCTTAAATTGTGTTGATTTAAAAGGTTAGTAATATTATAATAAACACGTTATGAATAAAGCGATTCTTCTAATATCTTCTCCCGATAAAAAAGGCATTATTGCCAAAATATCTAATTTTATTTATGATAATAATGGCAATATTGAGCACTCTGACCAGCATATAGACAGCCAGACTAACACTTTTTTTATGCGCATTGAGTGGTCACTTGATGGTTTTAACATCAAAAGAGAAGATATATTATCCAGTTTGAAGCCGTTGATAGATGAATTTAATATGAAATGCAGTCTTCATTTTTCTTTTATAATTCCCCGGGTGGCTATTTTTGTCTCAAAGCAGCTTCACTGTTTATACGATTTACTTCTTCGACATCAATCGGGACAGCTTAAATGTGAAATCCCTCTAATAATAAGCAACCATTCACGCGCTAAACAAATAGCCGATTTCTTCAATATAAAATTTATGGAATTTCCTGTTACTCCCCATAACAAAGCACTGCAGGAAAAAGAAGAGGTCAATGTTATAAAAGCAGAAAAGATAGATTTGGTTGTATTAGCCAGATATATGCAGATTTTAAGCAGTGATTTTGTTAGAGAGTTTCCCAATCGTATAATCAACATACACCATTCTTTTCTCCCTGCGTTTGCAGGCAAGAGTCCCTACCGTAAAGCTTATGAAAAGGGCGTTAAGGTGATAGGCGCAACGAGTCATTACGTGACAGAAGATTTAGACAAAGGGCCTATCATTGAACAGGATACAGTGCGTATAAGCCACCGTGATTCATTGAGTGATTTGGTTCGAAAAGGGGAGGATATAGAGAAGGTTGTTTTAGGCAGAGCGGTAAGGTGGCATCTCGAGAGAAAAATCCTCGTCTATAATAATAAAACTGTTATATTTGATTGATAGACAGTTTATGGAAATATAAAGAATAGAATCCATGGTATGATAGGACTTTATTTCCCTGGACAGTCATTTTAATGAAAGAATCTTTTTTATAACACACAGTATATATACTATAGACAGATGGTAAGTTATAATACAATGGTAAAGAAAGATTACGTTCTTAAGATTCTTATTAATATTGTGCTGGCGGTTTTATTTACCGCTGGTGTGTATGCATCGGAAGATAGGGCTTTGTATTATGAAGGGATTAGAGATGCCCGGCATAACAATATAGATTTCGCGTTTATTATATTTGATAATTTGGCCAGGGATTATCCTTCATCAAGGTATTTTGAAGACGCTTTATTCGCTACCGGTGAATACCGGTTTCTTATCAATGATTATACAGATTCCAGAGTTATATTTAATAAGATTGTATCATCTCCAGAAAATACGAAAGTCAAATTGTTCGCTTATGCATATTTGATGAAACTCTGTGAGAAAACGGGGTGTGAGCATAAAGTATACTTAGGCTATAAAAAGAATGTATTAACTTTTAAACAGATAAGCTTACTTTTCAGGAATTCCCAGGAAGTTACATACACTTCTGCCCTTCAAAAAGTACATAAAGCTGTTTATTTTATTGATAAGGTTGTGGTTTATATCGATAATGAGGCATTCCTTACCATCCATTTTTAGGAATATTATTTATATTATCCTCGCCGTTTTCGTTGTTATTTCTCCTATTGCGGTATTAAATATATTCTTGAGCAAAGAAAAAGGCGCCATAGAAGAATTTGCCAGCACTTTATGCAGACAGAATATTTCTGTGGGCGAGATTAGATTTCTTCCCCCTAATAATATTATAATGCGGAATATATTCTTTGACAGCATGTTGACATTTGATAATGAGCCTCCTTTCTTTATTAATGAACTGAAGCTGTCTTTCTCCTTAAAAAAGTTGATATTAGATAAGGAATTCTATATTGCGAAGATAACAATAAACCATCCTAAAGTTGATCTTTCTGATTATGTTATCTTCAATCTGGATATAAAAAGAATCATTAGTGCCCTTAAAGAAGCACTGAGAAACAAGAAGCTGCGTATCGTTTTAGAAAACGGTGTTATTATATTGCCTTTCCCAAACTCATCTTTACATCCAGTAGTTTTAGGGGCTGCTGTAGATATTGATGAAAAAGGAAACATATCTAGCAGGGGCAATTTGTCTTTTGCCAGGCGGGGCATGTATAATTCTACGAATAAAGGTGATAGCGGCTTTGGCAATTTAGGCTATAAATTAAAAGCACGTTTAAACAGAGAAAGTGTTGATATAGATGATTTAGAGATTGTAAATGCCGATATATATACAAAGCTTTTAGGAAAGATTAATAAGAATACACTTATAATGGGAGGCATGGTTGCTCACAACAGTATAGTGCGTGGTTACAAGGGTTCCTTTATTGATAAGCTTAAGAATTTATTCTATGGAAATAGATACGCTGCTTTTGATGTCATCGGCCCGTCATTCTACGCTTTAAATATATATGATTTGAGTACGAAGATAGAGTTTTCAAAACATGGGATGGCAATTAAGTATGTTAAGTTTTCTCTCAATAATATACCATTTTGCCTTAAAGGTTATTTTTCCTTTTCTAATAAGATAGGAATAGACTTATCGTTTTCTTCCTATCCGGATATTCGCAGTTCCATGAATAATAATTCTAAGAAAATAGATTTTAATTGTTCAGCTACTTACAGCAGTGGTAAATTTGACGGCAGCATAGTTTTAAGTTTCTTTAAGAGCGCTCAAATTAATAATATACATCATAAAATTGACCTTAAATTACGTAATCTGTCTTTTGCTTTTCCCGGAAGCGGCAATGTCAGAATAAAATGTTTGAGGGCGGATGTTAATTATACGGCAGGGGATAATACGCATATTATATTCTTGAAAGATTTCAATTCTTCATGCGATGTAAGTGATAAGAAAATAAAGATTTTCAACTTTACATCACGCATATATGATGGTTTCCTAAAAGGCAAAGGATATCTTGATGTTGAAAGGATGCCTTTCAGGAGTTCGTGCATAATGAAGATAGGCGGCGTCAGCGCTCAGAATCTTCGCAATATAACAGAATATTTTGACAAAATACACGGTAATTTAAGCAGTTTTCTCAAATATAGAAACCATCCCTATTCTCATTTGTACGGTGATTTTACCATAGAAAACGGTTATCTCGACAACATTATGTTTTTTAAATGGCTTGCGGGGTTTTTTAATCTGCCAGCCTTGAAAGAATTGCATTTCAGTAAACTCTCCGGGAAGTTTTCTGTCGATGACGACGCATCGCGTTTGGAAAATATAGACTTAAAGTCCGATAATGTTGCTCTAAAAGGTAATTTTACAGTTTCTGCAGATGATATGGTTTCAAGCAAGCTTTATTTGACTTTTTCCGGGAAACTCCTTGATACCTCGGCTAAATTTAAGCGCTTGCTTAAACTGTTAGGCAAGGAAAACGCGAAGCTGGTCAATTTTGATTTTCAGCTGTCAGGCCTGTTTAACGCAATGAATTTCCAATGGCTGGAGTCGGATTTCAAAGAAAGATTAAGAGAGCTGCTTCCCCCGATGGTAGAAAGAATTCTTGAAAGAAGGATTGGGAAAGTGGTAGAATCTATATCCGGAAGATAGTTCGTAAATCTTATGGGATAAGTATATATGAAGAAAGAATTGATTCTTGTAGGGGACAGAGTGCTTATAGAGCCCGATGCGGGAAATGAAAGGACAAACGCCGGCCTTTATCTTCCTCAGGGCGTTAAAGAAAAGGAAAAGATTAATACCGGCAAAGTGATTAAGACCGGACCCGGTTATCCCATTCCTGACCCAGGCATTTTAGACCAGGAGCCATGGATTAAGACGTCAAAAGATAAATATTTTCCTCTTCAGGCTAAAGAGGGAGACTATTGTATTTTCCTGCGCGACCAAGGCATTGAGATTGAATTTGACAATAAACATTATATTGTCATTCCTCATTCGGCAATCCTTGTTTTATTGCGCGATGATATCAGCGGGGAGTTTAAAGGAATTTAGAAGGGTTTATAAGAGAAGTTGCACCAAAATATATGCCGATGTTCGAAGTTCGTGATTCGATGTTCGTTGTTCGAAACTTTAACTGGCAGCTCGAGGTTTGAAGCTTGCAGTCCGCAGCTAATATTATTCGTGTTAATTCGCGTTAACCGGGAAAATGCTGTACCCTATACCCTTACGGGCACAAGCAAAATGTGCCAGTTCCTGATTACTGGGTTGGGGTATTAGTGGTAGTAGAATAATGCCGAGGGCGGGACTTGAACCCGCACGAGGTTACCCCCACCGGTTTTTGAGACCGGCGCGTATGCCAATTCCGCCACCTCGGCAGATGATAATCGATAGTCGAACCAGGTCACACGTCACCAGATCACCCGTCACACGTAAGGACGAGGGACGCCCGTTCGCTACGCTCACTCAGACGAGGGATGTCCGCCCTTCGGGCGAAATATATACACCCTTCGGGTGTGAAATATATCAGCCTTTGGCTGATGAAATGTACTTGCTCCGCGAGTGAAATATGCCCCGACGTATTGTCGGGACGAAATATACCTTCTATTAATTTCGCGAGCGTAAGCAAACAAGTTTCCATGAATATCTTCTTCAGCATCTCTTCTAATTTCGTGAACGTAGTGAACATATTTCTATTCGCTAAATATAACATTGTTGATTTTCTTTGTCAATTGACATTTTTTTCCTCCAATGGTATTATCATTTATCTTAAGCTTTTATATTTGTCCGTTCTTTTTCTGTGAACCATGAGGTTCTTTGCTTTCTATGAGCTATCAGCTATGAGCTAAGAGCTATTTAGGGGCCGTAATTCAGTGGGAGAATGCTACGCTGGCAGCGTAGAAGTCGAGGGTTCAAATCCCTCCGGCTCCACGTCTTATTAAATAGTGGTTCTTTTTTAGGCAGGGAAGAGGGTTCTCCCGTGGAATTCGCTTTGCTCATTCACGGGACTAATTCGGCTCCGGCTCCACGTCTTATTAAATAGTGGTTCTTTTTTAGGCAGGGAATATAGAAAATATTTAAGGCAAGGGAATCTGGTAGTATAATTTCTTACCGTTCTTATATATTGTTGCGAGGTAAGCTGTTTTGTTGCGTTTGGGCGTTCATGTTTCTATTGCCGGAAAGATTTATTACTCTATAGATAGAGCGAAGAAGCTCGGTTGTAATACTATGCAGATATTTGCCCGCAACCCGCGCCAGATACGCCGGAGTTCATTGAAAGATGATGACATAAAGCTGTTTAGAAAATACATTAAAACAGCGGGGATCAAACCTTTAATTATCCACGCCCCTTATACTCTTAATTTGGCGTCAGTTAAGAATTTTCTCTATCACATTTCCATCAAGGAATTTACAGAGGATGTCAAAGACGCTTACAAATTGGGGGCTGAATATATAGTTATTCATCCGGGAAGCTATAAGGGCAAAGATGTAGCTGGTCTTAAAAGAATAGCCAGGGCGTTAGGTATTGTTTTGGATAATACTCGCGGCCCGGGCGTTAACATCTTATTAGAGAATACCGCTGGTGACGGCAGTATGTTAGGATATACTCTTTCACAACTTAAGTTTATACTGCAGAAACTCAAATTTAATAAAAGAATCGGGTTGTGTCTGGATACTGCTCATGCCTGGTGCGCAGGATACGAAATTAATACAGAGAAGGGGTTATCTTCATTCGTTAATGAGATAGAGCACGAGATAGGCATAGAAAGAATAAGAGTAATTCATCTTAATGACACTCTAGACAGATTAAGTTCGTGCAAGGACAGGCATTTTCATATTGGAAAGGGCAAAATAGGCAAAAAGGGATTTAGGCTGATTGTTAACCATAAGGCATTTAGGAGGCTTCCCTTTATACTTGAGACTCCTAAAAAGAGCATAGACGATGATAAAAATAACCTGAAGGTCGTAAGAAAACTTTATAAGAATGCGGTACGATAATGCGGTACGATAAGAAAATAGATAAAAAGTGGCAGGATTATTGGGAAAAGGAAGGTATTTTTTCGGTAGATGTAAAGAATAAAAATCGTTCTAAGTATTACTGCCTGGTTATGTTTCCTTATCCCTCAAGCGAACTCCATGTAGGGCATGCCCGTAATTACGTAATTGGCGATGCTGTTACGCGTTATAAAATGATGCAGGGATATAATGTTTTGAGCCCAATGGGGTGGGATGCTTTCGGCCTTCCCGCGGAAAACCAGGCGATAAAACACAAAATTCATCCCAGGGAATGGACATTTAAGAATATAACCAGGATTAAGAGTCAGCTTAATTCCTGGGGGATAGGTTACGACTGGCAGCGCGAGGTAACAACATGCATCCCCGATTATTATAAATGGACTCAATGGATATTCTTAAAACTCTATGAGAAAGGCCTTGCTTATCGAAAGGATGCATTGGCTAATTGGTGTCCGTCCTGTAAGACTGTTCTTGCCAATGAACAGGTTATCTCCGGTAGTTGTGAACGGTGCGGAACAACTGTAGAACAAAAGAAATTAAAACAATGGTTTTTTAAAATAACAGATTACGCCGATAGGCTGCTTGACGATATTGATAAACTGGGTGATTGGCCCGAAAGAGTGAAAATTATGCAGCGCAACTGGATTGGGAAATCTGATGGTGTTGAGATAAATTTTAATCTGAAAGGTTCGGATAAGAAAATAAAATGTTTTACTACCCGTGTCGATACTATATTCGGAGCTACTTTTATTGCTTTAAGCTGGAATCATTACCTGGTTAATGAATTAATTGCCGAAAGTCCCAATAAGGATAAAATAAAAGCGTTTGTGGAAGAAGTAAAGAAGCAGCCTTTATCCGCCAGGATGACGGATAGCTTTGAGAAGATTGGCATTTTTACAGGTAAATACGCAATCAATCCGATGAATAATGAAATGATACCTATATGGATAGCGAATTATATTCTGGCAGAATACGGTACAGGAGCAATTATGTGTGTTCCTGCTCATGATGGGCGTGATTTCGAGTTTGCAAGAAAATATAATCTGCCTGTCATAAAAGTTATACAGCGCGATAAAGATGCAATATCAAAGAAAGAGATAGAAGAGGTTTATGAAGAAGAGGGATTCCTTATTAATTCAGGAGAGTTTAACGGGTTAAGTTCTGCGGATGCAAAAGAAAGGATCGCTTCTTATATGGAAAAATATAATATGGGCAAAAGAGCCGTTAACTATAAATTAAGAGATTGGTTGATATCGCGCCAGCGTTATTGGGGCGCTCCTATTCCTATGGTATATTGTGATAAGTGCGGAGAAGTTGCTGTTAAAAAAGAAGATTTGCCCGTTTTGCTTCCTGAAGTAAAAGAGTTTTTACCTACTGGACAGTCGCCCCTTACCTACATAAAGGATTTTATAGAAACCACGTGCCCTAACTGCGGCGGTAAAGCACGTCGTGAAACTGACACAATGGATACTTTTGTCGATTCGAGCTGGTACTTCTTGCGTTATATATCCCCAAAGAGTAACGATGTCCCTTTTATTAGCGAGGATGTAAATCATTGGCTTCCTGTGGACCAGTATATCGGAGGCGTAGAACATGCAATATTGCACCTTATGTACGCCCGCTTTATAAATAAATTTCTTAAGGATATAGGCTTAATTAATTTTAGCGAACCGTTTGCCCGCCTCTTTACTCAAGGGATGATTGTTAAAGAAGGCGCAAAAATGTCCAAATCAAAAGGCAATGTTGTGTCTCCCGACTATATAATTGATAAATATGGCGCTGATACCATGCGGCTTTATATCCTGTTTATGGGGCCTCCCTATAAAGATGCCGAATGGCAGGACGAAGGCCTTGGCGGTTCATGGAGGTTTATAAGCCGCGTATTAAGGCTTATAGATATGTTAGAGGAGTATCCTGACAGCCAGAGAGATAAGTTGAGTAATTCAGAGGAAGTTCTTTTAAAGAAAATGCATTCTACGATAAAAGAAGTTACCTCTGATTTAGAAGGCAATTTTCAGTTTAATACCGCGATAAGCAGGATTATGGAGCT
>MVCW01000021.1 GCA_002049895.1 Candidatus Omnitrophica bacterium 4484_171
TGTCAAAGAACACTCAGGAATCTATGGCATATTTTGGAGATATTAAATCTCAACGGTTTAAAGATAATTGTCTCTATCACTGATTTTTAACAAAGTCGTGTTTCATGATTTCCTTAATTATATTTACTTTCATAACCCTACCTTTGTTTTTGAGGCTCATAACAATTAATATATGGAATCCATAATTACTATGTCTGTCCCTACATAGATACAGAAAAATTATACCATAAGCTCTATAGACGTAGAAGAAATTTCGTTTTATTCCGTACTTGGTCTACAATATCACAAAATACGGAATACATATTTTGTGGATGATTAAAATATACGATAATAATCCCCATATTGTAAAGTTATTATATCTCGTAATTTCTGCCATAATTATAAAACTCCTCTTTATTCCTTACAATACCTTTTTGCCTGAGAGGTGGAAATAGGAAGAAAACCAAAAATGTCCACCCGCCGGGTGGACAAAGGGACGTTATTTAATAGTTTAATTTATTGTAATCTATGCTTCTCGATCTTTCTCTTTACAAAAATTCCTACCCTTTTCTTCTGCTATACTTACCGTTCCTTTTCCTGCACCCGGCAACTTTCTTGTCTTTACCCCGGTTTCATTCAAATATTTACCCGCCAAATGTACTAAGAGACTAAAGTGATTATCCACGACGCACCAGACATAGCATTGTCTACTGATTCCGGCAAGAATCGATTTTGCTTTGTGAAGAAATTCATCCTTGCCTGTCTTTCCCTTGAATATGCTTCTTCTCTCTATTCCTCTTCCGGTTATATAATGCAATGCTCCCGGATAATCTATCCTGGCTCCTCCTATCATAGGTTAAGCTTATCGTGCCTTCAGACATATACCAATACTTTTAATCTTTATTGCCACAAGGTTTTATCTTTTGAAAATCTGGGAAGGCCTTTTCCATAATATTTTCAAAAAAACTTTGGAACTCGATTCCACTTTTTGAATGAATCTTATTCTTAAATTGTAGTGTCGGATAATTTTTATCAAGCGGTTTCATATTACTTTTTTCCTTCTACCTCTCTTATATCAAATCTTTCTCCCAGAGCCACGCCCGCTCCGGGCAGAGAAAACCAGGATTGTATCACTTTCCCTTCCCTATTGTTATATCGTATTATTTTACCATATCATCCCTTCATCCAAAAAACTAAAATTTTTATTATCCTCTGGAAATAAAAATAGACACCATACCATCCTGCGAGACCGTGGAAAATAAACGGAAATCTCTCTGCCTATAGCCGGTTATTAGCTACAAACAAATGGCAAGGTCGAAAATCTTTGAAAAATCCTTATTATATTCAGGTAATTCACGTAAAGCGTGAATTGAGTTGATTAGGTATCGATGGAAAGGTGTAGAAGTATGCGCGGGGCGGGACTTGAACCCGCATGGCTTTCGCCATACGCCCCTCAAACGTATGTGTCTGCCGATTCCACCACCCGCGCAATCTACGGGCAATAATTTTATATACCACAATACTGCCTCAAAAACAAGCAGCAAATTAAAATAGCTGTTGATCGCCGGCCTTTAAGGAAACTTTTCTATCTCCCAGAACTTCTCCGCATTCCTGGCAAAGATATTCATAAAGATACCCGTCGGGGAGAACAAGAAGCAAACGTTCTACCACCGGCATAGAAGCACGGCACTTTGCGCAGTAAAGACGGGTAGCAACAAAATCTTTATATTGATAATTTGCCTCATTCATAATAATTATGTAGTATGTACTGCGCCCAAAAAGGAAATTCCTGCGCTATGAACTACGAATCCAAAAGCTCAATATCGCCCCAGAAAAATAACTCTCCGGAGAACGCGACAACAACCGCTTCAACTAAACGACTGCCTCTTGCGTCCTTTAATACTTTATCGATATCCTTTTTTGTCCGAATCCTGTTGGAATAAGCTGTGGCAAGGCTGTCGGCCAGAATGGTATCTTTCGCCAATACCGTAAGCAGATCCGCGTTACCGAAGTTTAAACTGTGCCCTATCTTAGAAGAAGAACTGCAAATGCCAAAAGGGTAATTTCTCCTTTTTACTTTTATAGATAAAAAATCAGGCTCAAAATTTTTTCCTAAATAAATACCTATACTTTTATCTTCTTCTATTTTCAGGAATATATCCCCGCCGTTTTCCACTATAACCTCTCTGGATATCTCGAGAATCTCTCTGCCTACATAATGAGCTATAGCTCCGGCAACAGAAGAAAAAGGGCCTATTCCGGACAATAAAGAAACTCTTAGCATATCTTTTATAATTGGAGGCGCGGTATCGTCAACAGCAAGAGGAGAGAGAGAACTTAAAAATTCGGGATTAACCTTAACATATTCCTTTATTTGATTATGGTACTTTATCAATATCTTCCTAAGATAGTCTTTACTGATACTGTTATCTGAGATTATATAAAGGTCGCTTTCATAATAAGCTACCTCCTGGGCAAAAGCCCCCTTAGGATGGCGGTAAAACCGTTCTTCGTACATCAAACTATATATAAAGGTTATCTTATATGCTTAAGAATGACTATTCTCGGTGAATCGGGAAGCGAGTCTTTGCCAACTTCTAAAAAATCTTTTTCTTCAACATTGTCTCTATCTTTAATAAACTTATCAACTCCATCAATATCAAATTCTATCTTGTGTGTTTTAAAATGCATAGGTATAAAAATCTTTGGCTGCAGTTTATCCAGCAAGACCGCGGCATCCTTATAGTCAATGGTAAACACTCCTCCCACAGGAACCATAACAACATCTAAACCTGTTAGCTTGCCATAATCTATATCCAAAGTTCCAAGGTCGCCAAAATGAGCAAGGCGCAGCCCTTCAGCATTAATTATAAAGATAATATTTTCCCCTCTCTGGCTTCCGTGTGTATCATCATGATAAGAAGCAACTGTTTCTATTTTAATATCTCCTACCGTATATACCCCTTTTTTATCAAAGACCTCCTTCGCCGGTACGCCTTCTGTAAAATCATGGTCCGCGTGATGATGAGAAACAGTAACAATATCCGCGCTCTCGCCTATAGGCATATATTTTACCGCTCCCGAATAGGCTTGAGACTTATAGGGATCAGTTATTATTTTTACTGCGTTGGATAACTCAATACGGAAACACGAATGGCCAAACCATATTATTTTCATCTTAGCCTCCTTCTAACACAGATTAGCACAGATAAGCGCTTTGCGCTATAGATATACACAGATAATTTATCTGCCGTTTACTAAAATGCGTGTTTCTGATTCAGGTTAATTTCTCCAATAATTCCCTTGAAACTCCTATATCTGCGACATATATCTTACCGCAATAATTTTTACCCTTGCCGGTAAAAAATCCTTTCTTGTAAGAAAGGAAAGTAACTGTATAGCCGGCTCTTATTGCGCTTGTCGTAACTGCGCCCGTATCAGGATTTAATCCCGAAGGGACATCGCAGGATACAATCTTCTTGCCGCCTGCATTTATAATATCTATCGCATTCTTCAATAAACCTTCTACTCCTTTTTTTACTCCTATGCCAAGAATACCGTCTACTACGAAATCTACTTTGTGCAAAAGCTCTTTTACGCGCAGCAGGCCGTAATCATCTTTAACGAAGCCGATATGTATACCCAGCCGCTTAAGCATATCTGCCTGGAAAGAACACTCCTTATTAACTTCTTTGTCTGATATAACTATTGCATAAACGTTGTACCCTCTATTTGCCAGTTTTCTTGCACAGGCTAAAGTATCGGCGCCATTATTTCCTCTTCCTGCTGCTGCCAATACTTTATTGCCAAGATTAAGACTGTCTATCAAACAACACATATTGGATGAAGCGTTCTCAATAAGAACCCTTTCACTAAATCCTGCCTTGACAGCCTTAGTGTCCAGTCTCCGCAGCTCTTCTGTGCTTAATATAACCTTTGGCATAAAACACAATCAGGGACATCTGGCAACTGGATATATCCTATTAACAATGTAGACCAAAGACTAATGAATACCTTTTCTTCTGTCACGTTTGAACAAATCCAAAAATTTGTCTTCGTAGTCTTTATACACATTCCAATGGTCTAGCTCTTCTTTAAGCTGGCGCGCTTTGGATATATCCTTCCTCGCTTCCCTAAAAAGTATTTCAATCTTCTCCCTGACAGACTGGGGAAGTTTAGTATAGGTAGAGAGGTCTTTTTTTATCTTGTCTATATCCTCGTCACTAAGCGGGGGGGGTGTCTGTGATTCTCCTTTTAAATAGCTCATCAGTTTATCGATTTCTGATTCAATAAACTTTGCTCGTTTTACCAGGGGTGTAAGATTAAGGTTAAAATTTAGATATTTATCTATAACTTTTAAGAGGCTTAAATTGGCTCTTGGGTTTTCGATTTGAACAGTATAAAAAGGTATTTCGGCAAGAAGACATATCCCTTTTATCCCTGCATTTTTACCAACCCCTAAAATCAAACCGTTAAGCCCGCTTATCTGCCCCTCATTTAAGACATTGGCACCAAATCCCTTAAATTTGTCCGCAATATCCTTATGAGTAGAGGCTATCCAAGCTCTTGATTCCGCCCGGTGGTCCATGGACTCAGGTTTGGCGGCGAAACTTATAATTATTTTGGTTTTGTTCTTTTTGGCAAACTTCACTACGGCTCGCGCCAACTCCTGTCCATACTCTAAAGGCGGCTGTGCTTCTCCAATAAAAAGAATAACATCGGGCTGTTTCTTTGCCTTATAATAGTAAAAAAATCCCGCCGGCATACGCGGAAGGCTCAAAATTCCTTTCTCTACCACAACTCCCGCGGGTTTAAAGAAATCTGCCGCCTCAAGCTTAGCAAACATCTTAAAGTCCAATACTTCACGTAAAAAAAGAGCGCTTCTATACGCCACTTCTCCCATACCCGGCCAGGCAGCGATAAGAATCGGACTGCGTAATTTTGGTTTTGAAACCTCTTTTATCATAACCCTAAATTCTAATTGAATAATACTGTACCACAACTATGCAAAAAAACAATAGGTATCTATAAATTGTTAATAATCCGCCGGATATAAATACAATACTGCCGTCATAACTATTTCCTCCTCAAAAGCATCTTCACTCTCGCAAGCAGGCGCTGTCCGTCAAAAGGCTTGGTCATATAGTCGTCCGCCCCCATATCGATTCCTTTTAGCTCGCTGTCTACATCCTTTTTGGCGGTAAGCATCATTATCGGTATAACAGCAGTCTCAAGGCGCGACTTTAATACCTTTGTTGCCTCAAAGCCGTCCATTTCAGGCATCATTACGTCCATTATTATCAAATCGGGTCTTTCCTTTAACGCAAGCTCAACTGCCTCTTTGCCGTTATTTGCTTTAACTACATCATACCCTGCACTCTTAAGGCGCATTTCTAAAACTTTACGAATATGCTCTTCGTCATCAGCAACAATAATCTTCGTCTTTTCTCTTCTTTCTACCTTCTGTTCACTTAAGGGCGCTTCTTCCTGAGAGAAATCTACTATATTGGCAACCTCTTCTATTGTCGTTATGCCTTCTGCCACCTTCTCAAATGCAGCATCCATAAGCAGCCTTAACCCGCTTTTGCGCGCCTCTTTAAGTATACCTTCCTCACTTGCCTTAGCAGAAATCATCCTTTTTATTTCTTCGTTAACTCTTAGTATTTCAAAAACCCCAACCCTTCCGAGAAAACCCGTAAAAAGACATCTCTGGCACCCTTTGCCCCCGTAAAACTTTGTAATTGATAACCTCTCTATATGTGCTCTAAACTTGTCCGCAATCTCTCCGGGTATTGTATACTCCTCCTTGCAATAAGGGCATATGCGCTTAACGAGCCTCTGCGCGATAATCGCAATAAGCGACGATGATATCAAATAGGGCTCTATCCCGATGTCCAAAAGGCGCGTTATGGAAGCCACGGAGCTTGTCGTATGCAAACTGGACAGCACAAGATGTCCGGTTAACGACGACCTGAAAGCTATTTCGGCAGTTTCTTTATCACGTATTTCTCCCACAAGAATCACATTGGGGTCCTGGCGCAAAATACTCCTTAAGCCGGCAGCAAAGTCAAGATTCTTTACAGGATTAACCTGTATCTGGGTTATACCTTCTATAAGGTACTCTATAGGGTCTTCAATGGTAACAATATTCTTCGCTTCATCCTTAATGAAATTTAATGCTCCGTAAAGAGTAGAGGTCTTACCCGAACCTGTCGGTCCGGTAACCAAAACCATACCCTGAGGCTTTCTAAAAGCTTCTTTGATATAAACTAAATCCTCATTATTAAAACCAAGCTCATCAAGATTAATCTTTGCCTGTTTACTGTCAAGTATCCTTAAAACTACCTTCTCTCCGTAATAGGCGGGTAAAACCGACACCCTTATGTCTACTTTTCTTCCGTGAGTAAATACACTGGCACGGCCGTCCTGGGGAACCCTGTTTTCGGCAACGTTAAGCTTACTCATAACTTTTATCCTGGCAACAATGGGAGCAAGCAATTTCTTAGGCAAAGTTATTATTTCTCTTAAGTCTCCGTCAACTCTGTAACGAATCCTTACAATATCTTCCTGAGGCTCTATGTGTATATCGCTGGCTCTTGCGCCTACAGCATCACTTAGAAGAAAATTCATCATTCTCGTAACCGGTCCGAATCCGCCGCCTGTAATATTGTCTTCCAGAGCAAAGTCCTTATTAATTCTGTTCTCCGAAGGGTTATCCTTATCAGCACCCGTAAGATTCTTAAATAAATCATACAATACATCATGGGAATTGTAATACTTCTCAATGTTGACTGAAATATCGCTTTTTGCGGCAAGTAGAGGCTCAACGTCCATATTAACCGCCGATTTAATCTCGTCTATCGCAACAACATCAACCGGGTCGCTCATCGCAAGAAAAAGAGTATTTCCCTCTTTGCGTATGGGAAATACTCCATAACGCTTAGCTTTCTCATAAGGAAGAAGATTAATCACAGATGTATCTACGGTTTCGCTGTCAAGTTTTGCAATCGGCATATTGAAAATATTAGACATAATCCTTACAATATCGCCTTCATCCACATAACCCATCTCTACCAATAAATCCTGAAGCGGTTTCTTGGCGCCTATTTGCTTAATCCTCGCTTCCTCAAGCTGTTCTTCTGTTATAAGGCCCTGGTTTAGAAGTTCATCTACTAATGTCCTCAATACTTACTCCTTTGTTAATCTCTATTCTATTGTGTATACTCATTAACGATACTTTCTACATCCTCTAAACTGCAGGGTTTATTTATATAACCGTCAGCCCCGACGGATTTGGCAAAAAAATCTTTCATAGAAGGATAGCCGGTAAGAATGACCATCTTTGTTTTTATGTTGTTTTTCTTAACAAACTTAACCAGCTCAACGCCGGTGAGCTCAGGCATATTGTGGTCTACAAACGCTAAATCATATGCATTGCTCTTAAGGTTCTCAAGGGCTTCGTTGCCATCTGCCGCGGTTGTAACTGTGTGGCCTTTTTTCTCTAAGAATATCTTTAAGATATCCATAAGCTCTTTGTTATCATCAGCAACAAGAATTCTCATTCAGCACTCCTGCATACTTTCTATCTACCACAGTTATCACTATTCGTCAACCATATCAGACTACGCTAAAGCATATAGCTCACTATTCTTTTAAGCTCGTCTATGTTGATTGGCTTTCCTATAACAGGAATGGCCTTTTTCTTAACATAATCCTCAAGCTTATCGTATTCTACTTTATAACCCGACATAATCACTATGGGAATATCTTTTGTCCGCAGTTCTTCCTTCATTCTGCCTATTAATTCATACCCGTTCATCTTGGGCATTTTCATATCAAGAATAATTAAATCGACAGATTCTTTTTGCAAAATACCCAGCGCGTCTTCCCCATTATATGCTTCTATTAAGTTAACATACCCGAAACTATAAAGTGCTTTGTCAAGGAAACTTACTATTTCTTTATCGTCGTCTACTATTAATATCTTTTTATTAAGCCTTTCTTCTTTCTCGCTGACAAGTGAAGCGCTGAAACCGTCAAGAACTTCTTCTATATTATCTGTATTAGCCGGAAGTATGAAACAGCCGTATGAAAATTCAACATCGGCGTTTTCCGCCATATCAAAAATAACATCTTTTATTACTTTTTTTACCTGGCTGCTGAAACGGTGGATATCCTGCTTGCGGCCTTCTGAAACAACTGCCATCTGAGAAATATCTTTTGCGATAACGAAATCTTCGCCCTTGGCTTCTTGTAGAATATAAAATATTTTGCCAAATATATCTTCTGCTTTAGCCTGCCCCAAAGACTCTTCTATCTCCCTGTAATTATCAATTCTTAAAATAAAAACCAGGTATTCCTTTAACGACTCTTTCTCTCCCTTTAGCACATTCTTTATGCTGTCGTATAAAATACCTTCTATAGGCTTGTATTTAGGTACGGTAAAAATAAATTTTGTCCCTCTCCCGGGCTCACTCTCTACCCATATTTTTCCTTTGTGCAGTTCTATAATACCCTTTGTAATTGAAAGGCCAAGCCCCGTACCTTTTTCTCCCGGACCGTACTCTCTGCCAAACTGCATAAATTTATCAAATACCTTATCTAAGTCACCTTTAGCAATGCCCTTTCCTGTATCGGCAACGGCACACTCAACCCATCCTTCTTCATCGGTTACAGAAATCTCTATATATCCTGACGATGTAAACTTAAAGGCATTACCCACAAGATTTGTAAAGACCTGTATCATTTTATCCCTGTCACAATAGACCTCTATTGCTTCATTTGAAAATTTAGTCCTTATCTGGATGCCTTTTTCTTTAACCCGGGGCATAAATGAAGCGGCTACGCCCTTAACAAGAGCGACTATATCGACTATTTCTTTCTTAACACGCAGCTTATTTGCTTCTATTTTTGAAATGTCCAAAAGTCCGTTAATTATTCTCGTCAGTCTGTCTATATCCTCAAGGCATATGGACAAAAACTCTTTTTGTTCTTTGGTTGTCTCTCCTAAAAGGCCCTCTAAAACCTGGGAAATAGCTTCTTTTATTGTAGCAAGAGGTGTACGTAATTCATGAGATACAGTTGATACAAACTCCGCTTTCATATTATCAATTTCTTTTAAACGTGTAATATCGCGCAGAAGTATAATTGTCCCTATTCTTTCTCCGGAGGCATTCACAATAGGATTTGCTTCTGTCTGAATGACTCTCTTCTGGGAGGTACCGATTTCTATTTCCCGCCTCGCCGCTCTCTTACTGCCTTTATCCAGCTCCTCCAGAAGGGACAGGAAAAACGATAAAATAATTTCTTTGGATATAACACCTTCGGTAACATCCAGCATTTTCTTCGCCATAGGGTTAGAAAATATAACCTCGCGGGCAGCATCAATCATAATTAGACCTTCATGCATGCTTTTAAAAGCCGCCTCCATTTTGGCCTTGCTGCTGTTTATAATCTCTGCCTGTTTTATAACAAGCTCTTTGGCTTTTATGCCCTCTATGCCTAGAGCCGCCTGTTTAACAAATGTGTTGAAGATATTTATTTTGTATGCTAAAAAGGGGGCTGTTTCCCCACTGCTTATAGCGAATACTCCTAAAGAGCCGTCTTTTAGTTTAAAAACGGCAGGGTAAAATGACCCCGGGCTCTTAATATCCGGGCTGTTTGAAGAGATATTTTCCTCGCCGTATATTCTTATTTCAAGGGAGCCCGCTGAGGGGAAATATCTTCCTTCTTTTTTAAAAACTTCCTTTATTTTAAGCTGTAAGTTATCTAAATATTCTTCTGTGGATGATTTATTGGGCTTTATATACATTCTTACTTTATCCAGATACTCTATTGCCAAAGCTGAAACATCATTATCAACTATCATATCAGCCTTATCAAGCACCCACATAATAAACTCGTCTAAAGTTTCTAAAGAAAGAGCTTGATTGCTAACCTCTTTAATAATCTCCGTAGATAAAATTTTATCCTGCTCCATTTCCCTTGTTATATGCCAAGCGCCTCAAGTAAAGACGTAACATCTTCAACATCCGGCACAAATATCAAATATAACGGCGCTCCGTAGGCGTTTTCAATCCACAGACAAGAATGAAAACACAATATTTTTCCTGATGTTTTTAATATATTGTTTGATATATACCCTCTGGCGGAATGGTCTTTGCCTATCCATAACTGCGGAGGAGTTATCAAAAGAAGTTTATTTATCATATCGCCAAGCACTTTAATATAAGAACCAAACATAACCATCCCTACTTCTTTCAGGGAAGATGCTCCAATGCCGCCGGGGGGTTCACTTTCTAAATCCTGCGGCTCTCCCAATAAAATACTGCACAAAGAAAGTGCATGTTCGTATAAACATATGAATATTATTCTGCCTTTAATGCTCCCCGGGATATCAGAATGCATAATAAAAAGAGAAGAACCTTCGTTGTAAGGGAGGCAGTATTCATTTATCTTATCGACTATCACAACCTCGGGAGGGCGCATATTTACTTTCTTCCCGACAAACTGCGCCAGGGCAGTAGATGCACTGCCTGCGCTTATACTGCTTACCTCTTTTAAGGCGTCCAATTGAACCGGTGTAAAATTAAGCATACCGTCCATACTTTATCCATACGCAAGAATATCTATTAGGATACGGTTATTATACTATTTTACCATAGCATGTTAAAAGTTTGATAAGAAATGTACTGAATGGTATTATGCTCTTACAGCCGGTAAACCCGATTGTTTTGTAAATCTGGGCTGTCAGAATCAGGCTGCGTCAAGGCTGTGCTGGCGTTCGAAAAGCTTTCTGTTTATAAATTCAACCAAAGGATGATACTCTACAACACCTACTATTTTCCTTGAATCTTTACTCTCAACAACCGGCAAATAATCAACCTCTCCCTTACTGAACACTTCAAATGCCTCATCCAGAGGCTGATTCTTATAAATAACCTTTTCAACGGGGGAAGCGACGTCTTCGGCTAATATAATCTGGTTAAGCTGGTCCTCGGCAAGAACATTTCTTAAGTTGCCCAAAGATATAATGCCATCAAGTTCTCCTTTTTCGTCCACAACAGGAAAATGATAGGATTCCCTTTCTTTAATTGTTTCTATGATTTTGGCGAGCGTAGCGTCTTTCCTTATCGCGGAGAAATCCTTTCTCATAATGTCGCCGGCTTTATATAACTTTATAATATCGCCTTCGGTGACATTCCTTCCTGCCTCATCTGCTTTTGTAACACCCAGTTTGACCAAAACCGGGCCGATTAACTGAACAACAAATGTCGTTGCCGCAACTACTGTTATTATAACATTGCCGGCAGTTTTTCCCTCAGTTCCTGCGTAACTTAAATTATGCGCTATAGACATCGCAAGCCCTACAGCTACTCCGCCCTGGGTAAAGAGGCAAATTCCCGTATATTTGATTACCGTCTTTTTAGCTTTGGAAATAACTGCCCCCAGCATTGCCCCGAAAATTTTCCCGGAACTTCTGGCAACAAGATACCCCAGGATTATCGCGATTACGGAAGCTTTAAGAAATGTATGTATATCGAGGCTTGCGCCTACGATAACAAAGAACAGGATATACAACGGTGTCGTCATTTCCCTTACCGCATCAAACATTTTCCGGCTTATTTTGGGAATAACGTTTGCTGTAACCGCTCCTAAAACCATACTTGAAAGTATCAAATCTAATTTAAAATAAATCGCAAGCCCCACAACAACAGCAACACTTCCAAGAGCAAACGAAACCGCCATATCTTTTTCTTTCGTATGTGATATTACCTTAATGAGTATAAGCCCCACTATCAAACCGAGAATAAAACACTCAAGTATTTCCAGAAGCGGGCCGCCTATAGAAGCCTCGAGAGAAAAGTGTTCCTTTGTAATCATCGCCTTGGAAAACACACTTACAAGACCGTATAAA
>MVCW01000099.1 GCA_002049895.1 Candidatus Omnitrophica bacterium 4484_171
ACTATATTTTTCATCTCAGTAACTTCTTCAGGACGTTCATCAATAAGCAGGATTATTAATATTACATCGGGATAATTCTTCATTATAGCATTGGCTACTTTCTGTAATATTACAGTCTTTCCGCTATAAGGAGGAGCAACAATCAACCCGCGCTGCCCCTTTCCCGTAGGACACAATAAGTCCATCACTCTCGTTGATAACTCCTCAGGAGTGGTCTCCAATATAAACCTGCTTTTAGGATACATAGGGGTAAGATTATCAAACAACACCCTGTTCCTTGCCTCTTCCGGGTCTTCAAAATTAACAGCTTCGACTTTCAAAAGAGCAAAATATTTCTCATTATCCTTAGGGGGCCTGATTTGTCCGCTCACCGTGTCGCCGGTACGCAGAGAAAATTTTCTTATCTGCGAAGGAGAAACGTATATGTCATCAGGAGAAGGAAGGTAGTTATAATTCGGGGAACGCAGGAAGCCAAACCCTTCTGAGAGAACTTCTATAACGCCCACTCCAAACATAAGCCCTTCTTTTTCTGCCTGGGCCTGCAAAATTCTAAATATCAAATCCTGCTTCTTCACCCCGCTTATACCGTTAACGCCCAAATTCTTCGCAACTTTATTGAGCTCGGATATCTTCATGTCTTTAAGGGTACTGATATCCATCACTGCATCTTTCTTAACTTTTCCCATACCGCACCTGCCTTTCTTCTCAATTCATATATATCAGAATCATTACGTATAATAAAATGAGCTTTCTTTTTCTTTGTAACCGCCGGCATAAAATTTGCAATTCTTATTTTTGCTTCCCTTTTTGATATCCCAAGTTTATATACCGCTCTTTCTATTGTTTCCGGCTTACTGGCATCGATAAATATCACTGCATCAAACAGTTTATCAAGATTCTTCTCAAACAAAAAAGGAACCTCTGCTAAATACAAACCTTTATCATGCTTTTTAGAATTGACCCAATCTTTTAATTCTTTTATGACTTTAGGATGTACTATTCTCTCAAGCTTTTTTAGAAGATTACGGCTGGTAAAAACGATGCGTGCTAATTTCCTCCTTGAAATATTGCCTTTTCCGTCAAAAACCTCCGGGAAATCTTCCTTTATCTTTTTGTATACATCACCCTTCTTGTCCCTATAACAATCATGGACTAACTTATCGGCAGATAAAGCCTTTGCTCCTCTTTCTTTAAACAACTTTACTACCGTGCTTTTACCGCTGCACAAATTACCCGTTACGGCAACGACAGGCATTTCTTATACATATTTATGTATTCCTGAGCGGTCTTGGCCCAGGAAAAGTTGTATTTCGATATTTTCTTAAGCAAAGCGGACCATCTCTTTTTGTCACAGAATACACCATACGCCCTATCAATTGTTTTAGATAATGCCTTACCGCTGTAATCATTGAAAACAAACCCGCCGCCATTATCATTATAATCCATGACAGTATCAACGAGTCCGCCTGTATGATTTACTATAGGCACGGTGGCATACTTATAACTAATCATCTGCGAGAGACCGCAGGGCTCAAAACGAGAAGGCATAAGAAACGCATCGCAGCCTGCGTATATGCGGTGCGCCAGGCCTTCGTCAAACTTTAAATGCAAAGAAAATGAATCTCTGTATTTTCTTGCTTTTCTTTTAAGAATTTTATGATATTTCTCGTCGCCTGTGCCTAAAATAACTACTTGATACTTACCTAAAACAGAATTAAGAACTTTTGATAATATATCTATACCTTTTTGTTCGGCAAGACGTGAAACCATGCCTATAAGAAAGTTCCCTTTCTTGACTGTAAGGCCGTGTTCTTTCTGAAATCTGCTTTTATTAACATATTTACCATCGAGGGCGGCGGAAGAATACCTTTTATATATAAATCTGTCCTTGCTGGGATTCCATACTTTATAATCAATCGCGTTAAGAATCCCTGTAAGCCTGGAGCCCTTCTCTTTTAGAACACCGTCTAAACCACAGCCATACTCTTTATCCTGAACCTGCCTGGCATAAGTGGGGCTAACAGTGTTTACCATATCGGAAAATACTAT
The DNA here is from genome assembly GCA_002049895.1 of Candidatus Omnitrophica bacterium 4484_171. Taxonomy (GTDB): domain Bacteria; phylum Omnitrophota; class Gorgyraeia; order Duberdicusellales; family 4484-171; genus 4484-171. The sequence goes on from MVCW01000099.1 coordinate 2,050, forward strand.
ACCGCCTTTTAGAAGGTTAATCTTACCGTAATACTCCAAATACGGCACAGAAAAGTAATCCCATGATATACCCAAAACAGGGAATTTATCTTTATCAAACAATCCCTGATACGCAAGATTATGAACAGTAAGAACCGTCTTAGAATTGGCGAAGAAACTATCATCTTTGTATTTTGTTTTAAGATATATGATTACACCGGATGCCTGCCAATCATTACAATGTACTATATCGGGGCGGAAATTCATTTTCTTGGTTATTTCTATCACCTTCTGCGAATAAAACGAAAACCTCTCTAAATTATCAGGATAATCGCCGGCAGATGTCCCATAAAGAGAACCACGCATAAAATAACTGTCATTTTTTATAAAAATAATCTCTATATTGCTGTTTATTTTAGTTATACCAAAATCATCGTTCACCTTTTGAGGGGAAATGCCTTTATATAAAGGCATAAAAACCTTAACTTTACAATTCTTGTCCGCTAAAGCAAAGGGCAACGCTCCGCTTACATCCGCCAGGCCGCCTGTCTTTGCAAAAGGGAATACTTCAGAGGAACAGAATACAACTTTCATATCATCTCCTTTCTCTCAACACTAAATTTCATTATTTGATGTTAACGGCGACAACTCCAGCCAGTTTTTTCCTATTTTAAGATTTGCGACGAGAGGAACTACGAGGTTTATACTATTTTCCATATTATTCTTAACAATGTCAACTACTTTTTTTAATTCTTTTTTATTGACGTCAAAAACCAATTCATCATGAACCTGCAGAATAAGCTTAGAAGATAACCCTTCCTTGTTGAATTCTCTGAATATATTTACCATAGCTATCTTTATAATATCCGCTGCTGTGCCCTGAATCGGAGTATTTATAGCCTGTCTGAAAGAAAATTCCCTTAAATCACGGTTTGAACTATTGATATCGGGAAGATAGCGTATCCTTCCTGTAATGGTTTTTACATAGCCCTTACTCTTAGCCTCTTTTATAATACTGTCAATAAACTTTTTAATCTTGGGATAGCGAGCAAAATAATCCTCTATGAAACTTCTCGCTTCATCTTCGGATATATGAAGCTCCTTAGCCAGGCCATAGGAGCTCATCCCGTAAATAATACCAAAATTAACTCTCTTTGCCGCATCGCGTTGTTTTTTAGTCACCTTTTGGATATCAATCCCAAAAAGTATAGACGCTGTATATAGATGAATATCTTTGCCGTTTCTGAAAGCATGAAGCAAAGCATCTTCTCCGGAAAAATGTGCAAGTACTCTTAGCTCTATCTGCGAATAGTCGCTTGATAGAATATAGCCGCCATCAAAGGAAGGAACAAAAACCCTCCTTATCCTCTGGGCAAAGTCCTCTCTTATGGGAATATTCTGAAGATTAGGCGAGCTGGAGCTTAACCGTCCTGTCTTAGTAGCTGTCTGGTTAAAAGAAGCGTGAATTTTAGAAGAAGAATTATCCGCCTGCTGTATAAAAGGAATAAGATATGTATATTTCAACTTGCTAAACTGACGGTACTCCAGGATAAGCTTGGCAACATGATATTTGAAAGATAACTTTCTTAGCACTTCCTCATCTGTTGAGTATCCGGTCTTTGTCTTTTTCTGAGGAGGAAGACCCAAGTTCTCAAATAAAACCTTACGAAGCTGTTTTGGAGAATTTAGGTTAAACTCCTGTCCTGCAATCTTAAATATATCCTTTGATATATTATCTATGTTCAAATCCACCTCTTTGCTAAGTTCTCTCAGGCTCTTTCTGTCGACCATAACCCCCGTTCTTTCCATATCTGCGAGAATACGGGAAAGGGGGACCTCTATATTAAAAAACAAACTATCCATATTATGTCTTTTTATTTCTTCTTTAAATATATTATAAAGTTTAAATATAAAATATGCGGATGTATCTTGAGGAACTTGGGGTATGTATGTTTTCAAGAAATGAGAACACAAATTATTCAACCTTTGAAGAACTATCACCGTATATTTCTTTAAAATCATAAGATATTTTCTTTATATTCTCGTCTTCCAATATTCTTTTTGCCTCATAACAAAGCGTCTTATAAACAGTCCCGTCTTCCTCATCGAAAAAGAAACAGTAGCCACCTGCCTTGTAGAAAACCACTTCAGCCTTAGATTCTAACCCGCTGCTTACCGATGTAAGAATGCCTTCTTTGATATTTATTTTAATATTTAATTCCGGACGAGGAAGGTCTTTAAGAAAAGATTTTAATTCCAACTCCTGGCAAACTTTATATACATTCTCATAGTCAGGAGCCTTTACTTCCAACTCATCCAGATTATAATTAAATTCCGGCGGGATTACGAGCTTAACCAGCTCTTTGCTTAGAAAAATATTTTCCTTATTATTCTCAATAACAGCCTTCATCTTAGAAGAAAGTTTATCTAGGCTCTTAAATATCCCCTCTATCGTCCCAAAGCTCTTTATTAATTTTGACGCTCCTACTTTGCCTATCCCTTTAGCACCGGGGATATTATCAGTACTGTCTCCGGTTAAAGATAAATAGTCTACTATTTTGTCAGGGGAAAATCCAAATTCATTCTTAAAACTGGTATCGTCATAGAGCTTATCCTTAAAAGGGTTATAAACACATACAGCGTCTTCTCTAATCAGCTGATACATATCCTTATCGGAAGTTATTATGAAAACACGCCACCCTTTTTCATAAGCTCTAAGTGTAAAATAATAAATCAAATCGTCAGCTTCATACCCTTCTTTTTCCAGAGAACTTATTCCAAAGTATTTAATCAGTTTCTTTACTATTGGAATCTGGACCTTCAGGGAATCGGGCATTGCGGGCCTTTGAATCTTGTATTCTTTAAACTTCTCCTGACGATGAGTCTTACGGGAAACATCAAAGCATATAGCCATATACCGAGGCGCAAAACGTTCTTTTATCCTCTTTAATGTATTCAAGAATCCATAAACTGCCCCCGTAGGGAACCCCTTGCTTGTAGAAAGATTTAAGGCGTAAAAAGACCTGTACACTAAAGAGCTCCCATCTAATACATAAAGTGTTTTATCCTGCATCAAGTTATAGTAAATAATTACCTTATGTTTATGATTTTATACCTGAAATGTAATATACCGAGACGCCTGATGCTCTGAAGAAGATAAATGGAATACCTCTGCGGGCAAGCCCATGACACCTAAAAGATACCTGCCTTCACCCTTCGGGCTACAACTGGTTATCCACCGTAGAACTTCTCCCTTTAGTAACATCCGCCGAAGCAGTCCTGCAGTTTATCCGCCAGAATTTAATACGGACGGATATTCAGCCGCGAGCTCATCCCGTGACCTTTGCGAAGATGGATAAAACTGTTATCTCTGCACTTTATCCCGTTATTCTGATTACTTAACCTTACGATGAGAATTACTGAACGAGATTATAATATAAAGATGGATGGTTTTATCTGGAAAAATGAGGCATTAAACCTACCGCCTTCTTTATTTTCTCCTCTGCGGCAATATAATCATCATCATCTATATTGATAAGAGCATCATTGATATAATGCTTAATTTTCTTCTTTCTATAGGCATTCTTAATAAGAGCATACATATTTGATATTTTCATTTGAAGATTTTTGTCGCCAGAGCTCATATGAATAGCTGCCTCGAGTTCTTTCATTGCACCAGTATAATCTCCGTCTTTAAAAAGTTTCTGTCCTGTATTAAAATGCAGATTAGCCTCTTCCAGATCCTTTAATCTTTTCTGCTCTCTTTTGTACACTACGTTCCTAGACAAATCAATGGCCTCACTCTCAAGTACTTCCCTGCGCACCTCTGGATAAGTACCTAGTTTAAGCAATCTTTTCTTTGCTTCCTCCCGCCAGTATTCTCCTTTTCTGCCTTTGGCATATCTCTGATGCCAATAGTAAACAGCCTTCTCTATATTGCCTTGTACCTCATAAAACAAAGCAAGATTAGTATAAGCAGGAAGATAATTAGAGTCTATCTTTAACGCCTTATTATACATCGCAAGAGCTTTCTTCTTATTTCCCATAGATTCATACACTACTCCCATATCATTAAAGACATCTTTATACTCAGGATAAAGCTGAGCGGCCTTCTGATAATAAACAAGCGCTTCCTTCATATTGCCTGCCGACTGCAGTTTGTACCCTTGCTGTCTGTATTCCCTGGCCTGATTTTTTACTTCCTCATGAGCTGAACCGGCAAAAATCGATAATGAAACCGATAACAGAAATAAAGATAAGACTGTAATATGAAATAAATTTTTCATTTAGATTTAAAATAACACGAAGAAAGATGAATGTCAAGAGCTTTAAACTCTAAGTCAACAAACTGTTAAAACAACAAATAGATATTGACTTACCCTTTTCTAAAACTAAAATAAATATATAATTACAATAATATGGCCTTAATTACTCCTTTTGACCCATGGAAAAACGAATTATGCACCTGTCCCTCTAAATATAGCCTAAGCGCTTATACCGGCTGCGGACATGGCTGCCTTTACTGTTACGCTTCTTCTTATATCCGCAATTTCTTTATTCCCCGCGCAAAAAAAGATTTTATAAACCGCCTCAAAAAAGAAATCAAGAAACTACCCCCAAAAAGCTTCCTGGCTATGGCTAATTCTTCCGACCCATATACACCAGAAGATAGTAAACTTAAATTGACCCGTAAAGCTCTAGAAATACTTAAGAACTATCAGATAAGACTCATGCTTGTAACTAAATCTTCCCTTATATTAAGGGATATAGATATCTTAAAGGATATAAAGCATTTGGTTGTAAGTATCAGCATAACTACCCTTGATAAGGGCCTATCAAAGAAGCTTGAACCCAACGCCCCGCTGGGACTTATGCGGCTAAAAACAATGGAAAAATTGGCAAAAATAACTAATGTTGTTTGTCGTTTTGATCCCCTGATTTACCCTCTCAATACAAAAAATATAAAGAAAACCATAAAAGCATTAAAAAATGCCGGAGCAAAGCAGGTTATAACATCCACTTATAAAGCAAAACCTGATAACTTAAAAAGAATGATGAATATTTTCCGCAGACAGGATAGCGTATGGCGCAAGCTTTATATCAAAAAAGGGTCAAAGAAGAAAAACAATATATATTTACCTCTTAATCTAAGAAAATATCTTATTAATGAAGTTAGAATAGCCGCGTTAAGTGAGAAACTAGAATTCTCTTCGTGCCGCGAAGGTTTTGTTTCTTTAAATACGGTAAATTGCGACGGCTCATCTTTCTTCTGAGCCCGGCAATAGCCGCTAAGCGTTTTTCTCTGCCAAATCCCCCGCGATGGGAATTTTGAATTTCTTACCCTGATAAGCCTTGACCATCCCCATTATCCATACGATAACACTAACAATAAATAAGAGAACCGCTGCCAGCCATCCGATAATAGGAATAAATCCTAATATAAAAGAAACTACCATAATGGATAAAAATGTAATGAACGACTGAAAGGCATGAAACCTTACAAACTTATTATCCTTCTCTATCAGAATAAAAACTAAGCCGCTTACCCACCCAAAAACATAACATAGTAAACCTTCAACATTTTCATCTAACCCCAGCCCTGTTTTATTACCCATATTCCCCTCCTTTTCTACTTCACCAACCGCATTATTTATGAAAATAAACTCTTTTTATATTATAGCTTAAATATCAATTCCAAACAATCTTCTTATAGCTATGCCAGGGATGACGAATAGATAAGGCATTTTAGCATGTAAACATGCGCAGAAGAAGAATTTTTTTGGTATTACCTGTTGACTCATATTAAAACCTAACCATAAGGGATCCGTTAGGTTAAATGTTTTTAATGGTAGCGATGGCGAAAATTTTTTTAAGTTTAGCATCAATAGCCTTTCGTAGTTGAAAAGGGTTTAGATTTTCAAACTGTGAAGAGACATAGTATCTCCCTTCCCGGGAGGCCGCGGAAGATTAAAAGAATTACTTCCGGGGCATTTTTATTAACCGGGAAAATGCTGTACCCTAAGGGCAGGCACCTCCTTCGTCCTTCGGACTACGGCGGGCAGGCTTCGCACTT
>MVCW01000022.1 GCA_002049895.1 Candidatus Omnitrophica bacterium 4484_171
CAGAAAGTAGCCAATGCTATAATGAAGAATTATCCCGATGTAATATTAATAATCCTGCTTATTGATGAACGTCCTGAAGAAGTTACTGAGATGAAAAATATAGTTAAAGGAGAAGTAATAAGTTCTACGTTTGATGAACCGGCACAGCGTCATGTTCAGGTTGCTGAGATGGTTATGGAGAAATCCAAGCGTCTTGTCGAGCATAAAAAGGACGTTGTGATACTCCTGGACAGCATTACACGTTTAGCCCGTGCGTATAATTTAGTCGAGCCTCATTCAGGCAGGATTCTATCCGGCGGTATAGATTCAAGCGCTCTTCATAAGCCTAAACGTTTTTTTGGGGCAGCGCGTGCTTTGGATGAAGGAGGCTCTCTTACTATTATTGCAACAGCATTGGTTGATACAGGCTCACGAATGGACGATGTTATATTTGAGGAGTTTAAAGGCACAGGAAATATGGAGATAACTCTGGACAGGAATATATTTCAACGCCGAATTTATCCCGCAATTGATATAAAACGTTCCAATACGCGCAGAGAAGAGCTTCTTCTTCATCCTGATGAGTTACAGAGAATATGGGTATTGAGAAAAGCGCTTAACGAGTTAAGCTCTGTGGAGGCATTAGAGCTTTTGACCGAGAAATTATCTAAAACAAAAAATAATGTAGAGTTCCTTCTTACCCTCAATAAATAACCCCGGGTATCATGATGCGGTTAAAATGTTTATGAATAGAGTGTATTCAATGATGGTTGTTCAAAGTTCAAACTTCGAACTTTGAAGATATACTGGTTGGTAGTACGGTGTAGTTTAGGAGGTGATAAAGATGAAAAAAGGAGTACATCCAAAGTATGAGCTGGCCACAATAATGTGCGTATGCGGTAATGTGATTCATACCCGTTCCACAAAAAAGACTATCAATGTGGAGATATGCTCTAAATGTCATCCTTTCTTTACAGGAAAGCAGAAATTTGTTGATTCTGAAGGAAGAGTGGACAAGTTTATGAGAAAATACGGGAGAAAATAATCTGTCGTATGGTTTAACCCAGGCGCAGGAATATGATAAATTATGATAAGCTGAAAGAAGAACATAAAAAGCTTTCCGAGGAACTTTCGTCAGAGGGCATATATAACGATAGAGAGCGTTATCAGACCATTGCCAAACGATTCTCATTTCTTGATAGGGTTGTAAATAAAATCAAGGCGGTTGATGAAGCCAGGAAGGAAAAGGAGCACCTTGTTGCTGTGGTTAATGACCCGGGCGAAGATAAAGAAGTGAAGGATTTGGCAGAGGATGAGCTCTCAGAAGTGGAAACCAGGATTGTGCAGCTTTCCAACGAGATAGAAGACATGGTTTTTGAGGAAGTTGATGATCCTGAGAGGGATATCATTATTGAAATAAGAGCGGCTGCAGGAGGGGAGGAAGCGGCTCTTTTTGCGTCCGATTTATTTAAGATGTATACAAAATACATAGAGAAGAAGGGATGGAGCCTGGAGGCTTTGAACTCTCATATGACAGAAATAGGAGGGCTAAAAGAAATAGTTTTTTCTGTCAAAGGAAGAGGATGCTATTCGCATCTTAAATTTGAAAGTGGAGTGCATAGGGTTCAGCGCGTTCCTGTTACGGAGTCAGGAGGAAGACTGCATACCTCTACTGCCACAGTTGCGGTATTAATAGAGCCTAAGAATGTGGAATTAAATATTGACCCTTCAGAACTTAGAATAGATACTTTTAGAGCTTCAGGCCATGGAGGCCAGCATGTAAACAAAACAGATTCTGCTGTAAGAATTACTCATTTACCTACTGGATTGGCCGTGGCATGCCAGGCTGAACGTTCGCAGATTAAGAACAGGGCAAAAGCAATGAGAGTTTTAAAAGCGCGCCTTTTAGATATGATGCAGAGCAAGGAGAACAACAAGGTCTCGGAGGAACGTAAGGTTCAGGTGGGAAGCGGTGAGCGTAGCGAAAAGATAAGGACATATAATTTTCCCGAGAGGAGAGTTACGGAACACAGGATAAATTTAACGCTTTATAAACTGGAGGAGATTTTAGAAGGTAATCTTGATGATATTGTAACTAGCCTGATGAGAGAAGAGAGGAAGAAAATTTATGAAGCTAAAGGACTGGCTTAATGTAAATAGAGAAGTATTTGCCCAAAGGGACCTCAATTTTCTTATGAGCGTTCTTATGGATAGGAAAAGTGCCGGATTTACGGATGATTGCATGCTGGATGATTCCGACATGGATTATCTTTTGAGTGTTAAAAACTTGTATTCTGAGGGATATCCGATTGCCTATATTCTTAGACAGGAACAATTTTTTGGTCTTGATTTCTTTGTTGAACCCGGAGTCTTAATCCCCCGTCCTGAGACAGAAATAATAACAGAAGAAGCTCTGGATATTGTTAATAAAAACAGTATTAATTTTGTTCTGGATTTGTGTTGTGGGATTTCATGTATAGCAATTGTTATCGCAAAGCATGCTAACAAAAGCTTAAACATCTTTGCTTCAGATATAAGCAGGCAGGCTCTTATGGTGAGCAGGAAGAATATAGATTCTTATAACGTGCCCGTAAGATTAATAAGAAGCGATTTATTTTCAGGGTTTAGGAAAGAATCCTTTGATTTAATTGTGGCTAATCCTCCATATGTAGAGACGGATTATATTAAAGGCTCTTTAAGCTTTGAACCCAGGATTGCCTTAGACGGCAGAAGCAACGGTTTTTATTTCATCGAGAAGATATTGAGAAATGCCCATAAGTATTTAAAGAGTAAGGGGTATTTAATTGTGGAGATAGGATATAATCACCGCGGTTTATTAAATAGATTCATAGAGAATACAGGTATTTATGATATTGTAAAGTGGATAAAAGATTATTCTTCTTATACTAGAGGGGTTATCCTCAGGCTGAAGTGATTTGCCGGAAAGGTTTTGTTTTGTAGTGCGCAGCTTATTTGTGTTACGCTTTTATAAAGGATATTATTATGGATAAATTTATTATACAGAAGTCTTCCTTAAAAGGAGAAATAAAAATAGGCGGTTCTAAGAATGCCTCACTTCCTATAATGGCTGCTACTCTTCTTACTGATGAGGAATGCCGTATATCAGGAGTTCCGGGTCTTGTTGACGTAAGAACAATGATTAAAATATTAGAGGTTTTGGGGAAAGATATAGATTTTGACAAAGGTGTTCTTACCATAAAATCGAAGAATAAGAGGAATTATGTTACTCCTTACAGATTGGTGCGGACGATGCGCGCTTCTTTTTGTGTTCTGGGTCCTCTTCTGGCAAGGAGGAAGAAAGCAAAAGTTTCTCTTCCCGGCGGATGTGTTATCGGCGTAAGGCCGGTCAATTTACACATAAAGGGTTTAAAAGAATTGGGCGCAAAAATCACGATTCAGGAAGGTTACTGCATAGCGGAAGCAAAGAGGCTAAGAGGAAAACATATATTTCTGGGCGGGCCTTTCGGTTCGTCTGTCCTTGCAACCGCTAACGTACTTATGGCGGCTGTATTGGCTAAGGGAGAGACAATCATTGAGTATGCTGCCTGCGAGCCGGAAATATCGGATTTAGCGCTGTTTCTTAAAAGAATGGGGGCGCGCATTGAAGGAGAAGGAACTCCTTTGATAAGAGTAAAAGGGGTGAGTTCTCTGGGCGGCGCTGATTTTAAAGTAATTGCAGATAGAATTGAAGCTGGAACTTTTATAGCGGTAAGCCTTGCTACACATTCAAATTTAATTATTTCAGGGGCCAATCCATTTCATCTTACTTCTGTAATTGAAGTTGCCCGCAAGATGGGGGCAAATATCGAATATAAAGATTCTAAGATATATGTTAGGCCTAAAAGAGTTTTGAACCCGGTGAATATTACAACTCTTCCTTATCCAGGGTTTCCTACGGACTTACAGGCACAGTTTATGGTTTGTTTATGCCTGGCCGGCGGTCTTTCTCTGGTTACAGAAAAAATATATCCTGATAGATTTATGCATGTAGCTGAACTTAACCGCATGGGTGCTCATATACAAAGAAGCGGTCCATACGCTATTATTGAAGGAAGAAGGAAGCTTTTTGGGGCAGAGGTTATGGCTTCAGACTTAAGAGCTTCTGCGGCCCTGGTGGCTGCAGGCCTTGTTGCAGAAGGGAAAACAGAAATATTGCGCATTTATCATATTGATAGAGGTTATGAGAGATTGGAAGATAAGCTTAAAGTACTGGGAGCAAAGATAAAAAGAGAGGAACAATAATAAGATAGAGAAGCTTATAGCTGGCGGCTGATAGCTCATAGGGATATAGAAATACAATGATATTAGTAATAGATAATTACGATTCTTTTACATATAACATTGTTCAGTATATAGAAGAATTAGGGGTAAGGGCTCTTGTATTGAGAAGCGATAAAGTTAATAAAGATAAGGTGCGCAGGCTGCATCCTGAAAAAATAATTATTTCACCGGGTCCGGGCCGGCCGCAGACTCAGGGGAAAATAAGCTGCGGTATAATATCAGAGTTCTATAGAAAAATACCCATTTTGGGGGTTTGTCTGGGGCATCAGTGTATTGGTTATGTGTTTGGTGCGCGGATAGTGAAAGCTTCCCGCCTTATGCATGGCAAGGTGTCTTTAATTTATCATAACAAAAAAGATATTTATAAAGGGATACCCAATCCTTTTTCTGCGACAAGGTACCATTCTTTAATTATTGAAGAAAAGAGCCTGCCCTCTAATTTATTAGTGAATGCTGCATCAGATGATGGTATAATAATGGGGATAAAAGAAAAGAAATATCCTTTGTTTGGCGTCCAGTTTCATCCCGAGTCAATACTGACAAAAGAGGGCAAGAAACTACTTAGTAATTTTTTGCAGTATTAGGGAATTATATAGTAATATGCATAAAATATATCAATAGTTAATATGCGTTAATGTATATATTCTTGTATTGTTATCTGTACAGTGAACAAAGCGTATTATGATTAAAGAAGCAATAAGAAAAGTTAGCCAAAAGAAACATCTTACTTTCCAAGAAGCAAAAGATGTGTTTTATGAGATATTTGACGAGAAAGCATCAAATTCTCAGGTTGCATCTTTCTTAACGGGGTTGTCTATATTGGGTGAGGAAGAAAATGAGATAGCTGCTGCAGCAACGGTTGTCCGAGAGAAAGCAATAAGAATATACCCGCGGGAGAGGAATATAAAGGGCCAAAGCAACGATGAACCCATTATTGATACATGCGGCACGGGAGGCTCAGGGGTAAGCAAGTTCAATATATCTACCGCTGTTTCTTTTGTGGTGAGCAGTGCGGGAGTTAAAGTTGCTAAACACGGCAACAGGGCTGTTTCGTCACGCAGCGGCAGTGCCGATGTCTTTGAGGTATTGGGTATTAAAATAGATGTATCTCCCAGGGTTATGGAGCAGTCAATAAAAGAAATCGGCATAGGTTTTCTTTTCGCCCCGTTGTATCATAAGGCGTTTAAAAGCGTTGCTCTCGTAAGAAAGGATATAGGTATACGTACCATTTTTAATATTATCGGGCCTCTTTGCAACCCCGCTTTTGTCAGCCATCAGCTTCTGGGCGTGTCCGATGAGAAGTTACTTCGTATAGCGGCATTAGCCTTGAATAAGATGGGTATAGAGTCAGCTTTTGTAGTTTACGGCGATACTCTAAAAGACGAAATCACACTTACAGGAAAAACCAAAGTTATTTATTTGCATGGAGGCGGTATTGAGGAGCTTGACCTGATGCCTTCCAATTTTGGACTTAAAGAATGTTCAGCTAAAGACTTGGAAGCAGATACGCCTGAACAAAGCGCCAGTATAATACTTGATATATTTAATGCCAAAAAGTCCCCTGCAAGAGATGTTGTTTTAGCCAATGCTGCGGCTTGTTTTTATATTCTTGGCATGGCGGGGAATCTTAAAGCAGGAGTTAGCCTTGCAGAACAATTGATAGATACAGGTAAGGTTAAAAATAAATATTATATATTCAAGGATTTTATAGGAAAAAATGGCTAACATTTTGTCATTAATACTGGATAATAAAAAGAAGCGTATTACTGTGCTAAAAAAGAATAGAGACGGCTTACTTTCTTTAATAAAAAAGGCGCCTAGGCCGAGGTCTTTTAGGAAAGCTATAAACAGAGAGTCGAGGATTTCATTGATTGCGGAATTGAAACAGGCTTCTCCTTCAGCGGGTGTATTAAGAAAGGATTTTTCCCTTATTGATTTAGCAAGGATTTTCTCTGAAGCCAAAGTAGATGCCATATCCGTACTTACCGAAGAAGATTTCTTTCTGGGTAAGATAAGCTATATTGAGGATATTCGTAAAGTTACTAATATACCTGTGTTAAGAAAAGATTTTATAATTGACGAGGTGCAGGTTCTTGAATCAAGAGCAGCCGGAGCCGATGCGATACTTTTAATTGTGCGCCTGTTGGATAACGAACGTCTTGAGCGCCTTTATTCGTTGGCTAAAGATTTGAATATGGATGTTGTAGTAGAAGTGCATACCCAGAAAGAATTAAGAAGAGTAATACCGCTTTATTTTGATATTATCGGTATAAATAACCGAAGCCTCGATACCTTGACCATAGATTTAAACACAACAGCTAAGCTGGCCCCCTTTATCTCCAAAGATTCTACAATAGTAAGCGAAAGCGGAGTATCTACCTTAAAAGATATGTTATGGCTTAGAGGCCTGGGGGTGAATGCGGTTCTTGTTGGAGAGGCTATAATGAAATCGCTGAATGTTAAGGATAAAATAAAGGAGTTGAGCATAGATGGTTAGAGTTAAAATATGCGGTATTACCAATGTTGAAGATGCTTTATCCTGCTCTCAGTCTGGTGCTGATGCTTTAGGTTTTATTTTCTACAAGCGGTCTCCCCGTTACATATCTCCCCAGAGAGCAAAGAAAATTATGGAAAATATCGGTCCTTTTATTTCCCGCGTGGGCGTATTTGTAAACGAAGACAGAGCAAGGGTAAACGACATTGCCAGCTATCTTAATCTTGATATCTTACAGTTTCATGGCAGAGAAAGCGCTGCTTATTGCAGGTATTTTTCGAAGACTTTTAAGGTGATTAAAGTATTCTTTCCTCCTGAATTATCTGATAAGGAATATACGGGGGTTAGCGCGTATCTTTTTGATATCAGGATTGAGAATAAAGAGACAGGATTGACTTTAGATGATTCTTTTTTAAAAAAGATAAAAGCTATAAAGCACAAGAAGACAATTTTGTCCGGAGGGATTACGCCTGCTAACGTTTCAAAACTTATAAAAAAAGCACAACCCTATGCTGTTGATGTTGCAAGCGGCGTAGAAATATTTCCCGGCAAGAAAGATAAAAAGCTTGTTAAAAAGCTCATTTACAAGGTAAAAAACATTAATTACCAGGGTTTATAAAAAGTTGTTTTAAAAGTTTTGCGCTCAAAATATCTTAGTAATAAGTCCCGTTAGAACCCGGCTGCCGAAGACAGCCGTCAGACGCCGATGGTGCTTCATATCTAACGGAGTTAAAATCGGCTTGTCTTTCGGAGTGAGGCTGCTAGATTTATTCCACATGGTGAATTTTCTCTAATGGGGTAAATGAGAAGGATTGTTTTTGTAATTTATCGAGGTTTATTATGAAAGTTCCCGACAGGAAAGGTTATTTTGGAGAATTTGGAGGTAAATTCATACCGGAAACATTGTCTAATGCACTTCTGGAACTTCAGGAAGCATATTCTAAAGCAAAAAAGAGCAGAGAGTTTAGGAAAACTTTATCGTATTATCTTGGAGATTATGCGGGGCGCCCCACACCTCTTTATTTTGCGCGTAAGCTGAGCAATAAACTGAAACTCAAAATATACTTAAAGAGGGAGGACCTTCTTCATACCGGAGCACATAAAATAAACAATACCCTTGGCCAGGTTATCCTGGCCCGTTATATGGGCAAGAAAAGGATTATTGCAGAAACCGGAGCCGGCCAGCACGGTGTGGCTGCAGCAACAGCGGCGGCGTTATTCGGTTTTAAGTGTGAAGTATATATGGGCGATGTTGATTTAGCCAGGCAAAAGATGAATGTTTTTCGTATGCGTACCCTGGGTGCTAAAGTAATCCCCGTGGCCAGCGGTTCAAGAACCCTTAAAGATGCTTGTAATGAAGCTATAAGAGATTGGGTTACTAATGTTAAAAACAGCTATTATCTTCTGGGTTCAGTGGTGGGGCCGCATCCCTATCCTGTTATTGTAAGAGATTTTCAGTCAGTTATAGGAAGAGAAACAAAGGTCCAAATTATAAGAAAAGAGGGGCGCCTGCCCGATTATCTTATTGCTTGTGTGGGCGGCGGCAGTAACTCTATAGGTATGTTCCATCCTTTTTTCTACGATAAAGATGTTAAGTTTATTGGTATAGAGGCCGCAGGCCTGGGTCTTAACAAAAAGCATGCGGCTACACTTCTCAAGGGCAAAAAAGGGGTGCTGCATGGTTCGAAATCTCTTATATTGCAGGATTCCTTCGGCCAGATATCTTTAGCCCATTCAATAGCCGCAGGGCTTGATTATCCTGGTGTGGGCCCTGAGCATGCGTATTATAAATCAATAGGCCGGGCAGAATATGCGGCAGTTAGTGATAAGGAAGCGATGAGCGCTTTTATGTCCTTGAGCAGGGTAGAAGGCATAATACCCGCTCTTGAAAGTTCTCATGCTCTTGCTTATTTGGGTAAGCTGGCGCGCAAATCCCCCAATGCTCTGGTTGTTGTGTGTCTTTCAGGAAGAGGAGACAAAGATTTGGAGATTGTGAGAAGATGGGCAGAATAGACGAGAAGTTTCAAGAGCTAAAAACGGCCAAAAAAAAGGCATTTATCACATACCTTACATTCGGGTTTCCTTACATCTCTTTTACCAAAGATATCATTCTTGCTTTGCAGAATACCCCTGTGGATATGATTGAGATAGGAGTGCCGTTTTCTGACCCTTTGGCCGACGGCCCTATACTTCAGGAGGCATCAAAGATTGCAATCTCTAAAGGGGCTGATTCCGATAAATTATTCTCTGTGTTAAATTCGTTAAAAGGTAAGATTAGCACGCCTCTTATAATAATGACTTATTATAATCCTGTTTACCGTTTTGGAGTTGATAAATTCCTAAACAATGCTAAGAAGGCAGACGTAAGCGGCATTATGGTTGTTGATTTGCCTGTAGAAGAAGCTTCGTATTTTATAAGAAAAAGCCGCCGGCTCAATATAGATACCATATTCTTTATTACCCCTCAGACACAGAATAGGAGAATTAAGGAAATAGCTGAGGCTTCACGCGGGTTTATTTATTATATTTCTGTTGCGGGAATAACAGGCCCGAGAAGCTTGTCTCTTAACTCGATACATAAAAATATTAGATACATAAAGAAATTTAGCAAAATTCCTGTATGTGTCGGGTTTGGTATTCACAAAAGAACCCAGGTTAAAGAGTTATTCAAAATAAGTGATGGTGTTATTGTCGGCAGCGCTTTGGCGAAGTTTATAAAGAGCAGCTACAAAGATAAGGATTTTTTTAATAAACTGGAGCGTTTCATAAAGAGGTTGTATGTTTGATGTTATAGATATAGGAGGAGCGAAATTAATATTTTCGCGCCGTAATGGTTTTAAAACGGCATCTGTGGGTGTTTTTATTAATGCGGGAGCCCGCCATGAAAACAAGCGTATTAAAGGGATAGCGCATTTTCTTGAACATATGGTTTTTAAAGGTTCGAAGAAATACTCGTATAGAGCTATTAAACGCCAGATAGAAGGAAGAGGGGGGTTATTGAATGGTTTTACTTCTCAGGAAACCACAGCGTATTATTCCCAGTGCCTCTCTAAGAATGTTTACAAGAATATGAATATACTTCTTGATATGGTGTTTTTCCCTTCCCTTGACCCAAAAGAGATGAGAAAAGAAAGAAATGTTGTATTAGAGGAGGTAAAGATGCATAACGACCTTCCTTCTATAAGAGCGGGTATTCTTTTGGACAGATTATTATGGGAAGGGCATCCTTTGGGAGAAGAAGTTATTGGATATATGGATACGATAGTGAATATAAAAAGAGAAGATTTGAACCAATTTAGGCATAAATTCTACACTTCTCGCAATGTGATTATTGTATGTGTTGCTGACTGTGATAAAGATAAACTGGCCGATAAAATCGCAGATAAATTAATAAAGGCTAATGGCCGCAGTGTACGGTTTAAGACGCATCCTCCTTTGCCTTTGGCAAGAATAGGCATATCAACCGAAGAAAAGGAAATTAATCAGGCTCATATATGTGTAGGGTTTAGAGGACCGTCGTATCGCAGCAAAGAAAGATTTGCGGCAGAATTGCTTCATATTGTTCTGGGTGCCAACATGAGCAGCCGGTTATTTGAAGAGATAAGAGAAAAAAGAGGGCTTTGTTATGATGTTTCTACAGAAGTACGTAAATTCAGAGACAGCGGTGCGTTCTGTATCCACGCTGGCCTTGATGCAAACAATATAATCATTGCTTTAAAGAATATCTTTAAACAGATTCATCTTGTCAAAACAAAGAAGATATCTGCCAGTGAACTGAATAGGGCAAAGGATTATATACTTGGACAGATAATTATGGGTATGGAGAAGCCGGAGGGGAGAATGTTTTATCTTGCCGATTCTTACCTCGCTCTTAGAAAAATATATACCCAGGAAGAGTTGGTGTCTTTGATACGGAAGATAAATTCCAAAGATATAATGTTACTTGCGAACAGGATATTCGATTTTAAGAAAATATGTGTTTCCTGTGTCTCGGGCAGCGTTAAGAATGCAGAGAATAAAATAAAAGATTTAATAAATAGTAACATTTCATAATGTAATTCATTGTTTCTAATGAACAGGTTCGATTAAAATGGCTGCTAAAAAGAAAGTTACGTTAGGGAAGACAATTACCGGGAAGGAAAAAGCATTGAAAATATTGAGTTTTGCGCTTGGCAAGAAAGCCCAAGACCCGATAATTATTGACATAAGAAGCCTGTCTCATTTTTGCGATTATTTTATTTTGTGCTCTGGGACATCACAGAGGCATGCAAGAGCTATATATGAAGAAGTAATTAAGTCTTCTAAGAAAAACAAAATAGGTATTCATCATTGTGAGAATGACAGCTCTTCATCTTGGCTTTTGGTAGACTATTACGATATTATAATGCATATTTTTACAGAAGAGTCGCGAGAGTTTTACGGGATTGAACGTTTATGGAGAGAGGCAAAAAGAATTAGAATTCCAAAAAAAGTTTTAGGCAATACAGAATTTAATAGTTAATCATCGTTTATGGTTGAAGAAAATATTCTATAATCAAAAGCATCGGAACGATATTGGTCCAGATATAATTTCAAGATAAAACTTCCTTCTCAAACTTTTTTTAAAAAAAGTTTGAAAAAATATTGACAAAACTTTTTTTATCTGTTAAATTTAATATAGAGTGTTTACATAAGAAGTGTGAGCAAAAAAAAGGAGGTGGTAAATGGCAGTAAAGAAAGCAAAGAAAAAAGCAACGAAGAAGAAAGTTGTAAAGAAAAAAGCAACGAAGAAGAAAGCCACAAAGAAAAAGAAAAAGTAGCTTTCGCATCGGTATGAAATAAAGAAATCCGCCTGGGTATAATGCTCAGGCGGATTTTCAATTTTAAGTTACTGCTACGCCAGCTATTAACAGG
>MVCW01000100.1 GCA_002049895.1 Candidatus Omnitrophica bacterium 4484_171
CGCGAACGGAATTGGAAGAATTTCAAAAGAAGATATTCATAGAAACTTGCTCGCTTACGCTCATGAAATTAATAGAAATTCGCTCAGCTTGAATTAATTGTAACGATAAATTTCGACGTATTTCTATAAATTTCGTCCCGACGATACGTCGGGATATATTTCGCCTGAAGGGCGGACGTCCCCACGTCCCAGCGAGCAAAGCGAAGTCCTGAGTTCGTCGAAGGGCGAACGGATGTCCTTACGTGTGTCGTGTGGCGGGTGACTTTATGACGTGGCGACCTGGTGACCTGGTGACGTTGTGACCTTTTTTCTGTGTTAACCTGTTGTAAATCAGCGTTAATCTGTGTGCTCGCGTAAGCGAGCTTGTGGCTATAACCATAGGAGGTAGCAATGTATTATAAGAAAGCATCTAATTTTCTGAACAAACACAGTAAGGCGTTTACGCTTATTGAACTTATGCTGGTAGTCATTATTATAGGAGCGCTTGTCGCAATGGTATTCCCGCGGCTTACAGGAAGAGCCCAGCAGGCCAGAGTCGCGGCGGCACGGGCTGATATACAAGTAAATATAGCGACAGCCCTTAAACTTTACGAGCTGGATAATGGAATGTTTCCTGCTACCGATGAGGGTTTGAATGCACTTTTAAAAAAACCAGCATCAGCGTCTAATTGGAACGGCCCTTACTTAGAGAAAAAACCTCTTGACCCATGGCGTAGAGAGTATAAGTATATTTCTCCGGGCAGACACAATCCTGACTATGATTTATATTCTTTGGGGAGAGATGGCAGAGAAAGCGATGACGATATTAGGAATTGGGAATAGAATCCTTATCGAATATATAAAACGCTTAATAATAAGAAAACCTTCCTGTCTTTTATCATTATCAGAATGCAATATTAGGGGCAGTGAGAGCAAGAAGCGCTCTTTTACTCTTTTGGAACTTATTGTTACGGTAGTTATTTTATCTTCGGGAATATTGTTTATATACAAAGGATTCCTTTCGTCGCTCGATGTTTCTTATTACGTAAAACACTATTTATATGCACAATTGTGGACGGAAGAGAAACTTTATGATATTGATGAAGAATTCAGGACATATAAGGCCGCATTCTTACCGCAAGCATCGGGAAGTTTTAACGAAGGCAACAAGAGCTTTTCTTGGCAGGCGGCGTATTCGTTAATAGGGAGCACAGAGAAAATGAGTTTATACGATGTGACTTTAGTTGTTAGCTGGAAGGAAGGCCGCAGAAATATAAACCTTGTGCGTTCCAAGTACATTTATTATACGAGAGATTGAACCAGGATTTGTCATTTATGGGTAAAAAGAATGATTTTACCCCGTTAGAGAAAGCCACCGATTTTAATCGGCGGTCATTACCGATTGAAGGCGGCGGTGGTTTGAAGCCACCGTCGCCGCGGACCGTTAAAAAACAAAGTTCTCTAACAGGGTTTACTCTCATAGAAGCAACGATTGTAGCAGTGCTATTCTCCGTGGTAGGTATTACTTTGCTTGCTACTTTCAGCAGTGGGATAAAAATATGGAGGAAAGTATACAGTAAAGATTCAGAGGAAGGTATCTTTATTTTTCTTGATACCGTCTCGAGTGATTTACGCAACACGATTAAGTATAATTCTATGAGTTTTTCCGGCACAAAGACAAGTATGAGTTTTGTAACATATGTGGTTACAAGAGGCAGGCTTAACGGGCTTGGCGAAGGAATAGGAGAGGTGAACTATTATTGGGATAAAGATAGACACAGTATATTTAGAACCGTAAGAAACTTAAGTGATGTTTACAAGAATACCGCAGGGAGCATAAGAGATGTTTTGGACGGGGTTGACAATTTTGAATTGAGTTATCATTTCTATGATACCAAAGAGAAAAAGAGTTTCTGGTTGAGTAAGTGGGACAAGAAAAAGATTCCTATATCTGTAAGGATAAGGCTGTCAGTGAGTTATGATAAAAGAACTGTCAGCTATCTCCATACGGTTGATATTCCGCAAGGACAAGTTATGTATTAGCTGCGGGTTTCGTTTATTCTGCAAGGTTATGGGTTATGGAGCTATAAATATTTTGTTGAAATAAAGGAGAGAAGTTGATTAAGCATACTGTAGCAAGGTATAAGAGTCGTAGCAGGTTTTATGTTAACGGGGTTATTCTAATCTTTGCCCTTTGGATTATGTTCTTGCTTTCACTGTTTGCCTTGTATCTTGGCTATGGGGCAAGGCAAAAGGCGATTATTGTTAAGCGCTTAGGCCAAAGAGACAGCACTCGCCTTATCGCGGAGGCCGGAGTTAAGAAAGCGATCTTTGAAATTAACAGAGATAATGATACGGGAGTTGATAGTTTCTCTGATTATTGGGCCCATAATGACGCAGATTTTAAAGATATAAAAGTTGGCAAGGGCCGCTTCAATGTGTTTTATAATCATAGCGAAGGTGGTAAAATAAATAAGATATTCGGCATTGTTGATGAAGCAAGGAAGGTTAACATTAATAAAGCGGGCATAACAACATTGCAGAGATTATTTGAAGTAGTGCTGGATATGAATAATTACGATGCTAAAGCGCTCGCTGCTTCCATCGTTGATTTCAGAGATGCTGACAGTACCTTATCGATACCACAAGGCAGCGCGGAGGACAGTTACTATAAACATTTGAGCGAGCCCTATGATTGTAAGGATGCAAACTTCGAGTCTTTAGATGAGGTGCTTCTTGTCAGAGGTATGAATAAAAATATATTCGATAAAATAAAGGGTTTTATAACTGTATATGGAGACAGCAAAATGGTAAATATCAATACAGCATCAGGAGAAGTTCTTTATGCTGTAGGGATAGGGAAAGGTCTTGTAGATAAGATTATTTCCTACCGGGAAGGAGAAGATAAAGAAATTGCTACTTTAGACGACAATATTTTTAATTCCTCTGGTTCTGTAGTTGCCCAGCTAAGCCGGTACTATTCACTTTCCGCGGATGAGGTGGCAAATTTGAGCAATGTCGTTGCGGCAGGTTTTATCGGCGTTTCTTCCAGCTACTTCAGCATTTCAAGTTACGCTAAGCTGGATTATTCTGCTGTTATAGAAAACATTAATTGTATTGTTGACAGAGGAGGAAATATTTTGTTTTGGAGGGAGAGGTAAGTGTCAAATATGGTCTTAAGAAGAGCTTCTTTTTTGGCCCGGCATAGTGACGCTGTAGGTATTCAAATCGGAGGAGGAGGATTAAGGATTGTATATACAAGGCAGGCGGGCCTTCATAAAGAGATACTGGATGCTTATGGATATGATATCGGCGGCCTAAAAGAAGATGACGTAGCGGATAAAATAAAGATGTTTCTTAAAAGCATAAAGGTAAAGAATCCTTACGCTGTCTTAGTTATACCATCGCATCTTGCAATTACCAAGAATATCGAAATTCCTTCCCAGGACCCGAAGGAGATAGCAGATATTATGAACCTGCAGGCCGCAAGGCATACGCCGTATGCAAGAGAAGAGATAATCATTGACTATAAAACAATAGGAACTTACAGGATTAACTACACGAAGATACTCTTGGCTATAGTAACCAGGGAGATTATAAGGAGGCAGTTAAATATTGTTAACAAAGCCGGGGTAGAAATACAAAGAGTTTGTTTTTCTTCTGAAGTGGTGGGCAAGTTTCTTTCAAATATCTTTAAATTGAATAATGACGATTTTCCTTCAGGTTTGCTCTATATAGACAGCTCTTTTAGTTATTTTAATATTGTATTTAAAGACGAATCTATTTTTTCCCGAAGTATTCCCATAGGCAGTAAACATTTTGATGATGATTACACGCGTTACGCCGGCCAGTTCGTAGAAGAAACAAGAAAATCAATAGAGGTGTATAGAAACGAGGGGATAGAGAGCGTTCCTCAGAGGATTATACTCTTATCTGCCCCGGACAAATATAAGGGATTAGCATCTTTTCTAAGCAGTACCGTTGGCATACCCTCAGAGAATACTTCTTTTATTGACCGTTTTATTATTAAAGATAAAGCAGGGAAATTATTCGCTAAAGAAGCAGAGGAGCTGGAAGATAAGTTTCGCCGCATTCAGCTTCTGAAGCGTTATCTTTCTCAGAGAGGAACATTCTTAGAAACTTTGGATAAAGTTTATAAGAATATACCGCCTACAGTAAAAGTTACAGAGCTTCGGTTCAATAAGGAGAATGAGTCTGTGTCTATAAAAGGTACGGCGGGCTCTATGACAACGGTGTATTCTTTTATTGACAGTTTAAGCAACGAGGAATTATTTAAGGATATAAAGACAAGGTATACAACAAAACGCAGGGAGGGTAATAAAGAAGTGGCTGATTTTGAACTGGGTATTACGTTGAATAAATAATCTTGAAAGAAAATGATTAATATATCTCAATTAAGCACAGTTTTGGACAGATTTTCCAGGAGGGAAAGAATTATATTTTATGCCAGTGTTGTTTTTGTCGCCTTAGCTCTTATTGACAGATTGCTGGTATCGCCTGCTTTGGATAAGATAGCGTCTTTAGAAAGTAATATAACGGATAAAAAGGAGATTATACAAAAAGACCTGCATTTTATTTATTTGAAAAAAGGAATAGAAAAAGAGGCTTCCAGTTATGCCGGTTATTTTAAGAAAGAGGCAAGTTATGATGAGGGGATGAACGCTTTTTTAAAGCTCATAGAGGACATTGCGCGGCGTTCTTCTATAGACCTTCTTAATATAAGGCCCGCGGGCGTTAAAGCAGAGAAAGGTATAGTAAAATATTATGTTGATTTAAACTGCCGCGGCAGGATGGAACAGATAATATTATTTATTTATCGCATTGAGTCAGCAAAGAAAATACTTACCATTGATAAGGTTACTATTTCTGCTCAGGAGGAAGGTTCCTCAGTTGCTCAGTGCCGCCTTACAGTATCAGGATTGTCCATTCCTTAGGTTCAAAATCGCCGCGTTATATAAAATTATTATAAGTCTTGATTATAAAAAATATCCCTTGTTTAAAAACAAGGGATATTTTTTATATATGTCTAAGGCTAATCCTGGGAAATGAGCATATAAAGAGTTTCTGTCGCGTTACTGCCGTATTGAATACTACCGGTAGTGCCGGGATTTGTTTCAGTGCCGTCAAGCTGGGTATTAATCTTAGCGCACACAGTTTGAGGAATAAGGGTTACACTGATATAACGGGCAGCGTCATTACTTCCGTCGCCATCCCAGTCTCGGGCGCTATCATTTTGAAAAGTATAGGTTCCTCCCCAGTTATCTCGCGGAGGCCACTTTTCTAAATAAGGACCATCCCAGCCAGAAACACTATCATCGGTCACAAAACCGGCGGTGGTCGTGCCGTCAGCGGGCCAGACTCCTGTATCAGAATAATAAGCCATTGCACCTGTCTTGATGGACTTGTAATCGCCTATGGTCGCGGAAATTTTTCCTTTTTCAATTGCCTTGAAAGCATTAGGAGCGACAATTGCCGCCAACACTGCGATAATGGCAATAACGACGATTAATTCGATTAACGTGAATCCCTTCTTCATATTTCACCTCCCTTTTCAACTTTATATTAACACATTTTGTATAATTTTACCA